>NZ_JAGFNO010000070.1:0-19364 GCF_017592595.1 Streptomyces sp. NEAU-YJ-81
TGCCGCGGTCGTTGCATGTGGATGCGCCGTCGTCGAAGGTCGAGTGGGGTTCGGTGCGGGTGCTGACCGAGGCCCGTGCGTGGCCGGAGGTGGACCGCCCCCGCCGCGCCGCCGTCTCCTCCTTCGGCGCGTCCGGCACGAACGCACACCTGATTCTCGAGGAGTTCGAGCACGAACCCGTTGCGCCGCCCGGGGCCACGGACATGGTGATGCCGCTGGTGCTCTCGGCGAGCACCCCGGCCGCGCTGCGCGCACAGGCGGAAGGGTTGCTCGACGCCACAGGCCGCCACGACCTGACCGACCTCGCCCGTGCGCTGTGCACCACCAGGGCGGCTCTCCGCTCTCGCGCGGTCGTGGTCGCGGGCACCCGCGCCGAGGCACGCACCGCCTTGCGCGCCCTGGCCGACGGGCAGCCCAGCGGTGCCGTCGTCGCGGACACCGCGCGTGTGTCCGCACACGACGTCGTCTTCGTGTTTCCGGGGCAGGGGTCGCAGTGGGTGGGGATGGCGGTGGAGCTGCTGGGGTCTTCGCCGGTGTTCGCCGCGGCGATGGAGGAGTGTGCGGGCGCTTTCCAGGGGTTGGTGGAGTGGTCCCTGGCCGAGGTGCTGGGGGATGAGGACGCGTTGGGGCGGGTTGAGGTCGTGCAGCCGGTGTTGTTCGCGGTGATGGTGTCGTTGGCGAAGCTGTGGCGGTCGTTCGGGGTGGAGCCGTCCGCGGTGGTGGGTCATTCGCAGGGGGAGATCGCGGCGGCGTGTGTGGCCGGTGCGTTGTCGTTGGAGGACGCGGCGCGAGTGGTGTGCGTGCGGTCGAAGCTGATCGCGGAGAAACTCGCCGGGCGTGGGGGAATGGTCTCGGTCCCGCTCGGCTTGGCGGAAGCGACGTACCTGCTCGCCTCCCGGTCCAAAGAGCTGGAGATCGCCGCGGTCAACGGCCCGCAGTCGGTGGTCGTGTCCGGCACGCCCGAGGATCTCGACGACCTGATGTCGCACTGCGAACGAGAAGGAGTGCGGGCCCGCCGGATCGAGGTGGACTACGCCTCCCACACCGCACAGGTCGACCCGCTCGCCGACGATCTGCTGCGCGCGCTGAAGACGGTGACCCCGGGACAGGCCGAAGTGCCGTTCTTCTCCACCGTGACCGGGCGGTTCGAGTCCGGGACCGCGCTGGACGCCGAGTACTGGCTGCGCAATCTGCGCCGTCCGGTGCGCCTGGACTCCGCCATACGCGGCCTCGCCGACGAGGGCTTCGACGTCTTCGTGGAGGTCAGCAGCCATCCCGTGGTGATGCCCGGGGTGCAGGACACCCTCGCGGAGGTGAACGCTCCCGCGACAACGGTGGGCACGCTGCGCCGCGGCTCCGGTGGCATGGACCAGTTTCTGCGCTCGGCGTCCGCGGTGTTCGCGGCCGGCGCGGCGGTCGACTTCAGCCCGTTGTGGGCAGGCCGCGCCCCCGTCTTCGTCGACCTGCCCACCTACGCCTTCCAGCGCGAGCGCTACTGGCTCACCGACGCCGGACACGGCGGCGACGTGTCCGCGGTCGGCCTGACCGGTGCCGGACACGGCCTGCTCGGTGCGGTCCTGGAGGTCGCCGAGACCGGCGGCGCCATGCTGACCGGCTCGTTGTCCATCGACTCCCACCCCTGGCTGGTCGACCACGCCGTGCTCGGCTCGGTGATGTTCCCCGGCGCGGGCTTCGTGGAGATGGTGCTCAGGGCGGCGGACGAGACCGGCTGCGGGCGCGTCGAGGAACTGACCCTGCACACACCGCTGGTGTTCGACGGCCACGAGCGGGTCGACGTCCAGGTGGCGTTGGGAGGCGACCGCGAGGGGCGTCGTGAGGTGACGGTGCACTCGCGCGCGGCGGGCACCACGACGGGCTGGGTGTTGCACGCGACCGCGACCGTGACCCGCGAGCCCGCCGCCGGAGGGCCGCAGTGGGAGGCGTGGCCGCCCGCGGGCGCCGTCGAGGCGGACCTCGGCGACTTCTACGCCGCCCTCGCGGAGGACGGGCTCGTGTACGGGCCGGTGTTCCAGGGCGTGCGGCGGGTGTGGCTCGACGGGGACGTACGCTACGCCGAGATCGCCCTGCCGGAAGCGGCTTCCCCCGAAGACTTCGTGCTCCACCCGGTCCTGCTGGACTCGGCGCTGCAGGTGATGGCACACGGAAGCCTGGCGGAGGGCCGGACGTTTCTGCCGTTCACCTGGTCGGATATCTCCGTGTCCGCGTCCGGCGCCCGCGCGCTGCGCGTACGGATGGAGCCGCGGGGCACCGACAGCGTGTCGGTCCTGGCCGCCGACTCCGCGAACGTCCCGGTCCTGACCATCGGCGAGGTCGTCACCAGGATGGTCTCCGGGGGCAGGCCGGTCTCCACGCACCGCGGGCGGACCGCGAAGCTGCTGCGTGTCGACTGGACGGAGACGCCCGCGGCCACGTCACCCCCGCCGAGGACGACCGTCCTGTCCGACCGGCCGGAGTCCGGCCGGTGTCTCTTCGACGGCCTGGACGCCGACCGGTATGCCGGTGTGGAGGCGCTGGCCGCCACGATGGGCACCGAGCCCGCGCCCGGCCTCGCCCTGCTGAGTCTTGTGCCGCGGCCCGGCGACACGACGGCCGCCGCGTACGAACTCACCGAGCGTGCCAGGGCCGCGGTCCAGTCATGGCTGTCCGACGACAGGTTCGCCGCCGTGACGCTCGCATTGGTGACGGTGGGTGCTTTCCCGGTCGGCCGGCGCCGCGCGCCCGACCCGGCCGCCGCGGCCGCCGCCGGGTTCGTTCGTTCGGCGCAGAGCGAGCACCCGGGCCGTTTCCTGGTCATCGATCTCGATCCCGACGCCGACCCGCCGCAGGTGCCACCTGCCGCCCTCGTCGGCGACGAACCCGTCGTCGCCGTGCGGGGCGACCGGCTGTTCGCCCCCCGCCTCACGGACGATGACACCCTGCCCGCCCTCACCCCGCCGCCGGACACCGAGGCGTGGAGCGTGGACCTGAACTCCGCGGACAACCTGGACGGCTTGGGCATCGTGCCCGCCCCCGGTGTGCTGGCACCGCTGGCGGAGGGCGAGGTCCGCCTGTCCGTGCGCGCGATGGGCGTGAACTTCCGGGAAGTCCTCGTCGCACTCGACATGGTGCCCGGCGGGGACCGGCCCGAAGGGGGCGAGGCGGCAGGCGTGATCACCGAGATCGGACCGGGCGTCACCGGATTCTCGGTCGGCGACCGGGTGATGGGCCTGGTCACCGGCGCCTACGCCGGGCCGGTCGCGGTGGCCGATCACCGCACGCTGGCGCCGCTGCCCGCCGGCTGGACGTTCGCCCAGGGAGCGGCGGCGCCGGTCGCCTTCCTCACCGCCTACTACGGGCTGACCGGCCTCGGGGGTGTCCGGCCCGGTGACCGGGTGCTGATCCACGCGGCGGCCGGCGGTGTGGGCATGGCCGCGGTGCAGATCGCACGGCACCTGGGGGCCGAGGTGTTCGCCACCGCCCACCCCACGAAGTGGCGCGAGGTGCGGGCCGGTGGCGTCGACCCCTCCCACCTGGCGTCCTCGCGGACCACACGGTTCGAGGACGCCTTCCGCCCGGCGCTCGGCGGGCACGGGATCGATGTCGTACTGAACTCGCTGGCAGGCGAATTCATCGACGCCTCCTTGCGGCTGACCGCCGAGGGAGGCCGGTTCCTGGAGATGGGCAAGACCGATATCCGGGACGCCGACGAAATCGGCCTGCGCCACCCTGCCGTGCGCTACCGGGCGTTCGATCTGCTCGACGCCGGTCCCGACCGCATCCGGACCATGCTGGCCGAGCTGGCCGCCCTGATCGAGCGGGGCGCCCTGACGCCGCTGCCGGTCCGGGCCTGGGACGTCCGCCGCGCCGCGGAGGCGTTCCGGTACGTCAGTCAGGCGCGCCACGTCGGCAAGGTCGCGCTGACCGTGCCCCGGCCGTGGGATCCGGCGGGGACGGTGCTGCTCACCGGCGCGAGCGGCACACTGGGCGGCACGCTCGCCCGGCACCTGGTCGCCGAGCGCGGTGTCCGGCACCTGCTGCTGCTCAGCCGCCGGGGGAAGGACACGGAGGCGGCGGCCGGGCTGGAGGCGGAACTCACCGCCCTCGGCGCGTCCTCGGTGACCTTCGCCGCCTGCGACGTCGCCGACCGGGCGGCCGTGCGCGATGTCCTGTCCGCGATACCGCCGCGGCGCCCGCTCACCGCCGTCGTGCACGCCGCCGGTGCCCTCAGCGACGGCCTGGTCGGCTCGCTCGGCCGGGCGGACGTCGACGCGGTCTTCCGCCCCAAGGTCGACGGCGCCGCGGTACTCGACGAGCTGACCCGCTCCGACGACCTCGCCGGCTTTGTGCTGTTCTCCTCGGCCGCGGGCGTCACCGGCAACGCCGGGCAGGCGAACTACGCCGCCGCCAACGCGTTCCTCGACACACTGGCCGAACGCAGGGCCGCCGAGGGCCTGCCCGCGCAGTCGCTGGCCTGGGGGCTCTGGGCGGACACCAGCGAGCTGACCGCCACGCTCAGCGAAACCGGCCGAGCCAGGATCGCCCGCTCCGGTGTCCGCGCGCTGCCCGCGGCGACCGCGCTGGACCTGTTCGACCAGGCGCTCTCCCGCGACGAGGCGCTGCTGCTGCCCATCGACGTCGACCCGTCCGGCGAGACGGAGTTGCCGCCGCTGTGGCGCAACCTGGTGCGCCGCCGGGTCCGCCGGGTGGTCGCCGCGACGCCGGTCGCCGAGACCTCGACCGCCGAGCTGCTGGCCGGTGTTCCCGCCGCCGAGCGGGTGCGAGTGCTCACCGACCTGGTGTGCGCGCATACGGCCGCTGTCCTCGGGCTCACCGCCGACCGGGTGGAACCGCTGCGGGCGTTCAGCGAGATCGGCTTCGACTCGCTCAGCGCCGTCGAACTGCGCAACCGCCTCAACTCGGCGACAGGGCTCCGGCTGCCCGCCACGACGGTGTTCAGCCACCCCAGCCCTCAGGCGCTGGCCCGGAAGCTGGCCACCGAGCTGTTTCCCGAGGCCGCCGCGGCTTCGGAGGAGGCCGGGGCGGCTTCGGAGGAGGCCGGGGCTGAGCACCAGCGCGAGGGGGCGCTGACCGACGTGGACATCGACGGCCTCGACGTGGAGGAGCTGATGTCCCTCGCGCTCGGCACGGCCGACCCGCACACCTCCGAAGGATGACCGACATGACGATCTCACCCGACCGCCTCGTCGACGCGCTTCGCTCCTCGGTCAAGGAGACCGAGCGACTGCGGGAGCACAACCGGGCCCTGACCGAAGCGGCCAGGGAGCCGATCGCCGTGGTGGCGATGGCCTGCCGCCTGCCCGGCGGCGCCGACTCGCCGGAGAAGCTGTGGCAGTTGGTGGACTCCGGCAGGGACGTGCTCGCGCCCTTCCCCCGGGACCGGAACTGGGACCTGGAGTCCCTGAGCCCCTTCGCCACGGACGCCTACTTCATCGACGACGTGGGCGGATTCGACGCCGACCTGTTCGGCATCTCGCCCCGCGAGGCAGCCGCCATGGACCCGCAGCAGCGGCTGCTGCTGGAGGCGGCCTGGGAGGTGTTCGAACGCGCCGGATACGCGCCCGACGCGCTGCGGGAGAGCAGCACCGGCGTGTTCGTCGGTGCGGGCCCGGGCGACTACCTGATCCGCCTCCTGGACAACCCGGACGCCGCGGAGGGCTACGTCGCCACCGGTACGGCGCCGAGTGTCACCTCCGGACGGATCGCCTACACCTTCGGCCTGCGCGGACCCGCTGTCACGGTCGACACCGCCTGTTCCTCGGGCCTGGTCGCCCTGCATCTGGCCGCACAGGCGCTGCGCAAGGGCGACTGCTCGAAGGCGCTGGTCGCCGGTGTCTCGGTGATCTCCGCACCGCACGGGTTCGTCGAAATCTCCAAGCAGGGCGGCCTGGCGGCCGATGGGCGCTGCAAGGCGTTCGCCGACGCCGCCGACGGCACCAACTTCGGTGAGGGTGTCGCCGCGGTGCTCGTCGAGCGGCTGTCCGACGCCCAGCGGCTCGGACACCCGGTACTCGCCGTCGTACGCGGTTCCGCGATCAACCAGGACGGCGCCTCCAACGGGCTGTCCGCGCCCAACGGTGCCGCCCAGGAAGAGGTGATCCGGCAGGCGCTCGCCGATGCCGGAGTCCCCGCCGACGAGGTCGACGCCGTCGAGGCGCACGGCACCGGCACCACCCTGGGCGACCCGATTGAGGCGGACGCCCTGCTGGCCACCTACGGCCGGGACCGCGAGCACCCCCTGTGGCTGGGTTCGGTGAAGTCCAACGTCGGGCATACGCAGTCGGCCGCCGGGCTGGTCGGTCTGATCAAGATGGTGCAGGCGCTGCGCGCGGGCCGGCTGCCGATGACCTTGCATGTCGACCGGCCGTCCCGGCACGTCGACTGGTCCGGTGGTCCGGTGCGGCTGCTGCGCGAGGCCCGGCCGTGGCCCGCCGTCGACCGCCCGCGCCGGGCGGGCATCTCGTCGTTCGGGATCAGCGGGACCAACGCGCACGTCATCGTGGAGGACGTTCCCGCGCCCGAGGAGCAGCCCCGTACGGAGCACTCCGGCCCGGTGCCGCTCATCCTGTCCGGCAGGTCCGAGAGCGCTCTGCGCGCCCAGGCGGCCCGGCTGCGCGCGCATCTGCTGGAGCGCGAGGAGCCGGTGGCCGATGTCGCGTTCACGCTGGCGACCACGCGCGCGTGGTTTCCGCACCGGGCCGTGCTGCCGGTGCACGACCGTGCCGAGGCGATCGAGGTGCTGCACTCCGTCGCCCTGGGGGAGCGGGTACTCGGAGTCGGTCAGCGGGCTCGCGGGGAGCGGGTCGTGTTCGTCTTCCCCGGACAGGGCTCCCAGTGGGCCGGGATGGGCGCCCGGCTGTGGGACGAGTCATCGGTGTTCGCCGAGGCCATGCAGGACTGCGAGAAGGCCCTGTCCGCGTACGTCGACTGGTCGTTGCGGGAGGTGCTGACCGACGAAGAGGCGCCGGCCCAGGTCGACATCGTGCAGCCGGCGCTGTGGGCGGTCATGGTCTCGCTCGCCGCGCTGTGGCGCTCGTTCGGTGTCGAGCCCGCCGCGGTGATCGGCCATTCCCAGGGCGAGATCGCCGCCGCCTGCGTCAGCGGTGGCCTGTCACTGGAGGACGGCGCCCGTATCGTGGCGCTGCGCAGCCGCCTCATCCGCGAGCGGCTGTCCGGGCGCGGCGCGATGATGTCGGTGATGGCCGCGCCGGACCGGGTGCGCGAGCTGCTGGCGGACGACGGGAAGAGCGCCGTGTCGATCGCGGCCGTCAACGGGCCGCAGAACGTGACCATTTCCGGTGACCCGGCGGCGCTGGACGACATCGAGCGCCGCCTGTCGGCCGCCGGGATCATGCGCTGGCGGCTGGCCGGGGTGGATTTCGCCGCCCACTCGCCCCATGTCGACGGGATCGAGGCCGACCTGCTGGCGGCGCTCGCACCGGTTCGGCCCCGCCCGGGGAACGTGCCGTTCTACTCCACGGTGACCACCTCCCGCCTGGACACCACGGCGCTGGACGCCGGGTACTGGTCCCGCAATCTGCGGCAGACGGTGAACTACGCCGACACGATGGACGTCCTCGTACGGGACGGACACGGGGTCATGGTCGAGGTCAGCCCGCACCCCGTGCTCGCGCACACCACCGCCGCGGGCCCGGTGCTGGACACCCTGCGCCGCGACGACGGCGGGTTGCACCGGATGCTGACCTCGCTGGCCGCCGCCGACCTGCACGGCCTGCCGGTGGACTGGACCGCGGCGCTGCCCGAGGCCCGCGCCGTGGAGCTGCCGACGTACCCCTTCCAGCGTGAGCGCTACTGGGTGACCCCCGCGGAGCGGACGACCAGCGGCCCCGCACCGGCGGAAAACCCCCTCGACCGGTTGCGCTACCGGGCCCACTGGACGCCGCTGCGGCTGCCCGCCGATCCGGTGCTGACCGGCACCTGGCTGGTCGTCACGGACACGCCCGACGCCTGGTCCGACTGCGTCGTCGAAGCGCTGCGGCAGTACGGCGCCGAAGTGGCGGTCCGGGCACCGGACGAGGTAGACCTCGCCGCCCTCCCCGAACCGGCCGGTGTCCTCGCGCTGCTGGCCCACGACGAGGACCCCGAGCAGGACCACCCCGCCGTCCCCCAGGGCTTCGCCCGGACCGTGCGGCTGGTGCAGCAGTTGGGCGCGGCGGGCGTCGAAGCACCGCTGTGGTGCGTGACCAGGGACGCGACCCGCTCCCCGGCGCAAGCGATGACGTGGGGATTCGGCCGCGTGGCCGGGTTCGAGCGACCGCGCGCCTGGGGCGGTCTGATCGACCTGCCGCAGCCGCTGGACGATGCGGGCCGGCGCCGGATCGCCGCCGTGCTGTCGGGTGACACCCACGAGGACCAGGTCCGCATCGACCGGCACGGAGCGTTCGGACGACGGATCCTGCGGGCCCCCGTGCGTCCGGAGGGCAGCGGCGACTGGCAGGTCCGCGGTACCGCCCTGGTGACCGGTGGCACCGGCGGACTCGGCCGGCATGTCGTGCGCTGGCTGGCGGCCGAGGGCGCGGAACACGTGATCGTGGTGAACAGGCGCGGGACGGAAGCCCCCGGCGCCAGTGAACTGGCCACGGATCTCGCCGAGTTCGGTACGCGCATCAGCATCGTCCCCTGTGACCTGTCCGATCGCGCCGCCCTCGCCAAAGTGATCGATTCCGTCGACCCGGCGACACCGCTGCGCACCGTGGTGCACACCGCCGCCGTACTGGACGACGCCGCCATCGACGCCCTGACCATGGAGCAGTTCGACCGGGTCCTGGCGGTCAAGACACAGGGCGCGGCCAACCTGCACGAGCTCACCCGTGACCTCGACCTTGACGCGTTCGTGCTGTTCTCCTCGCTCGCCGGCACGGTCGGTGCCTCGGGCCAGGGCACCTACGCACCGGCCAACGCCTACCTGGACGCGCTGGCCGAACACCGGCGTGCCGAGGGGCTGCCGGCCACGTCGATCGGCTGGGGCGTGTGGGCCGGGGACGGGATGGGCGACGGTCCCCTCGGGGAGGCCGCGCGACGGCACGGCGTGCCGGGGATGTCCCCGCAGGACGCGACCGCGGCGATGCGGACGGCCGTGGAGCACGGTGACGGCGCGATCGTGCTCGCCGACATCGCATGGGACCGCTATCACACGGCGGTCACCGCGTTGCGGCCCAATCCGGCGCTCTCGCAGATCCCCGAGGTCGGCTCGCTGCTCACCGAGGGGACCGCCCCGACGGACGCCACCGATCCGCTCGCGGTCGTACGCGCCCAGACGGCGGCCGTGCTCGGCTACGCCTCCGGGGCGCACGTCGACCCGCACCGGCCATTCCACGAATTGGGATTCGACTCGGTGTCCGCCGTCGATTTCCGCAACCGCCTCAACGCCGTGACGGGGCTCTCCCTGGTGACCACCGTGGTCTACGACCACCCGACGCCCGCCGCGCTCGCCGACCACCTGCGCGCGGAGGCCGGTAGCGGCACACCGGACGGGACCACCAGCACCCACACGGTGGCCGACCCGGCCGTCACCACCGATCCGATCGTCATCGTCGGCATGGCCTGCCGCCTTCCCGGCGGCGTCACCTCGCCCGACGAGCTGTGGAACCTGCTCGCCGAGGAACGCAGCACCGTGGGACCGCCGCCGCACGAGCGGGGGTGGGACCTCGCCGCCCTGCCCGACGACTGCGTGACCACGGCTTCCTACCTGGACGACATCGCCGCCTTCGACGCGGAGTTCTTCGGGATCTCCCCCCGGGAGGCCCTGGCCATGGACCCACAGCAGCGGCTGGTCCTGGAGACCTCGTGGGAGGCGCTGGAACACGGCGGCATCGCGCCCGGCAGCCTGGCCGGCAGCCGCACCGGAGTGTTCCTCGGCAGCACCGGACAGGACTACTATGCGCTCCTCACCGGCGCCGAGGCCGACGACGCCACCGGCCACGTGGGCACCGGCAGCGCGGGCTCGGTGCTCTCCGGCCGGATCGCGTACTCGCTCGGGCTGGAGGGACCCGCCGTCACCGTCGACACGGCATGTTCCTCCGGGCTGGTCGCCCTGCACCTGGCCGCGCAGTCCCTGCGCAACGGCGACTGCACCACGGCGCTCGTGGGAGGGGTCACGGTCATGACCACCCCCTTGGGCCTGGCCGAGTTCTCCCGCCAGGGCGGGCTGGCCCCCGACGGCCTGTGCAAGGCGTTCTCCGACTCCGCGGACGGCACCGGTTTCGCCGAAGGCGCGGGCATGCTCGTCCTGCAGCGCCTGTCCGACGCCCGCGCCGCGGGACGCCGTGTATGGGCCGTGGTGCGTGGCTCGGCGATCAACCAGGACGGCCTGTCCAACGGCCTGTCGGCACCCAACGGCCGTGCCCAGCGGGAGGTCATCCGCCAGGCCCTGGCGAACGCCCGCCTGACCGCGCGGGACGTCGACGTGGTCGAGGCGCACGGCACCGGGACACCCCTGGGTGACCCGATCGAGGCACACGCCCTCTCCGCGGCCTACGGACAGGACCGGACACGACCGCTGCTCATCGGGACGCTCAAGTCCAACATCGGCCACACCCAGGCCGCCGCCGGCGTCGCGGGCGTGATCAAGACGGTGCTGGCCATGCACCACGGCACCGTGCCCGCGACCCTGCACGCCACCACGGCCTCGTCCCATGTGGACTGGACGGCGGGCAGCGTCCGGCTGGCCCACGGCAGGACTGAGTGGCCCGACACCGGCGCACCCCGCCGGGCCGGAGTCTCGGCGTTCGGCATCTCGGGCACCAACGCACACGTCGTGCTGGAGGCCGACACGCCACCGCCCGCCGAGCCACGGGCCACCGGGGAGACCGCGCTGATCCCGCTGGCCGTATCCGGCCGGGGACCGGCCGCCCTCGCCGCGCAGGCGAGCCGTCTGTCCGCGCTGCTGGACGGCGGGACCGATCCGATCGACATCGGCTGGTCCCTGGTCACCACACGATCGCAGCAATCCCATCGGGCCGTGGTCCTCGGCCGGGACCGCGCCGAACTGGCCGCCGGGCTCACCACGCTGGCCGGCGGCACCTCCGCACCCTCGGTGGCCTCCGCCGTGGCCGCCGGCCAGGACCCGCGCCCCGTCTTCGTCTTCCCCGGCCAGGGCTCGAGCTGGGCGGGGATGGGACGGGCCCTGATCGAGTCCTCGCCCGTGTTCGCGGACTCGATGGCCGAGTGCGCACGGGCGATGGCCACCGAAGCGGACTGGGACCTGCTGGAGGCACTCGGCGACGAGGAGATGCTGCGGCGGGCCGATGTCGTCCAGCCCGCCCTGTTCGCCGTCATGGTGTCGCTGGCCCGGCTCTGGGAGTCCTACGGAGTGACTCCGGCCGCCGTGGTCGGGCATTCCCTCGGTGAGTACGCCGCCGCATGCGTGGCGGGCGCGCTGCCGCTCGAACAGGCGGCGGTCGCGGTCGTGCGACGCGGCCGGGTGATCGCCGACCGCCTCTCAGGTGACCACGGAGTGCTGTCCGTTCCGGTCGCTCCCGAACGCGTCCGCTTCGACGGCGTCGAGATCGCCGCGTTCAACGGGCCGTCGTCCACGGTGGTCGCCGGAACCAACAGCGCACTCGACCGCGTACTGGAAGCCGTGCCCGCGGCCAAGCGGGTGCCGATGGACTACGCCTCGCACACCTCCGCCGTCGAGGCGGTCGAGGACGCGCTGCTCGGGGAGCTGGCCGAACTGAGCCCGAGCGGCGCCGACGTCCCGTTCTACTCCACGGTGACCGGGGGACGCCTGGACACCGCGACCCTCGACGCGCACTACTGGTACCGCAACCTGCGCAGCCCGGTGCTGTTCGAGACGGCCGGCCGCCGGCTGATCGAGGACGGGCACACCGTGTTCATCGAGATGAGCCCGCGCCCGCTGCTGGCGGCGGCCCTGCACGAGACGGCGGAGGCACTGGACCAGCAGGTGCACACCGTCGCGTCGCTGCGCCGTGACGACGGCGGCATGGACCGCTTCCTGCGCTCGCTCGCCGACGCCCACACCCGCGGGGTGGCGGTGGACTGGAGCCCCGCGCTGCCCGGCGGCAGGGCCGTCGCACTGCCCACGTACGCCTTCCAGCGCAAGCGGTTCTGGCCGACGGCTCAGCCGCTGCGGCGCCCCGGCCAGACACATCCGCTGCTGGGCCCCGCCGAAGAGCTGGCCGGTTCGCCGGACGTGGTGTTCACCAGCACCCTCTCCACTCGGACCCAGCCGTGGCTGGCCGACCATGTGGTGCGGGACTCGGTGCTGCTGCCGGGCACGGCGTTCCTGGAGATGGCGGTCCGGGCCGCCGACGAGACCGGCTGCCGTGGCGTCGCCGAACTCGTCCTGGCGGCGCCGCTGGTACTGACCGGCGGCGACATCCGGATCCAGCTGACCGTGCACGGCCCCGACGAGTCGGGGGACCGGCCGTTTTCCGTGCACAGCCGGGGCGAGCACGACTGGGTGCGGCACGCCACGGGCCGGCTCTCGGCGTCGGCGTCACCGCTTCCTTCGCTCACGCCGGTGCCGCCGCCGGACGCCGAACCGGTCGCACTCGATGCCTTCTACGCCGAACTCGACAGCGCCGGCTACCGGTACGGCGAGTCGTTCCGTGGCATGCGCGCGGCGTGGCGGGCGGGCGACGAGCTGTTCGCCGAGGTGGCCTTGGCCGACGCGGTCCCCGCGGACCGGTTCCAGTTGCACCCCGCGCTGCTGGACGCGGCCTGCCAGGCGATGACGCTCGCCGGCGGGGACGAGCCGGGACTGCCGTTCCTGTGGTCCGATGCCGAACTCCACGCGCGCGGCGCGCGGGAGCTGTTCGTCCGCCTCGCCCCGGCGGGGCCCGACGCGATGTCGATCACCGCCGTCGACGGTCAGGGAGCGCTCGTATTCCACGCGGGCCGCCTGCTCACCCGGCCGTTCGCCCAGCCCGGCACGGGCGCCCTGCCCGCGGACTCGCTGTTCACCGTCGGCTGGGTCCCGCTTCCGGAGCCGGAACCCGCCGACGACCGCGGGTGGGCGGTCCTCGACGGCCCCGAGGCCGACCACGGTCTCGGCGTTCCGGTGTTCCCCGAGCCGTCCGCCGTGCCCTCGGACACGTCGATCGTGCTCACGGCCGTCGACTCGTCCTCACTCCACCGGATACTGGCCGCGGTGCAGGCCACGATCGCCACCGACCGTCCCGAACCGCTCGTGGTGCTGACGCGCGACGCGGTGGCCGTACGGCCCTCGGACGAACCGGTGCCCCACCAGGCCGCGGTATGGGGCCTGCTGCGCACCGCGCAGTCCGAGCACCCCGGGCGGTTCGTCCTTCTCGACACCGACCGGCCCGTCACCACGGCCGGCCTCTCCGCCGCCCTGGCGACCGGGGAACCGCAGATCGCCCTGCGGGACGCGGACCGGTATGCGCCGCGGCTGACCCGTCGACCCGCCGCGCTGGAACCGCCCGTCGGCGAGGCATGGCACCTCACCGCCTCGCCCACGGGCAGCCTGGACGATCTCGCGCTCGCCCCCCGTACGGCCGAGCCCCTGACCGACGGGCAGGTCCGCGTCGCGGTCCGTGCCGTCGGGGTGAACTTCAAGGACGTGCTGATCACCCTCGGCATGGTTCCCGGTGATCTGACCCGGCTCGGCGTGGAGGCCGCGGGAGTGGTGCTCGACGTCGGTCCCGGCGTGCATGCCCTGCGCCCCGGCGACCGGGTGTTCGGCATCGCGGACGCCGCGTTCGCTTCGATGGCCGTCACCGACCAGCGGCTGCTGGCGCGGATACCCGACGGCTGGAGCTTCGCCCGCGCCGCGAGCGTGCCCGCCGTGTTCCTCACCGCCTACTACGCGTTGCGCGATCTGATCGACCTCCGGCCGGGGCAGCGGCTCCTCGTGCACTCGGGGGCGGGCGGTGTCGGCATGGCGGCGATCCAGCTCGCCAGGGTGTGGGGCGCCGAGGTGTTCGCCACCGCGAGCGAGCCCAAACAGGACACCGTCGCCGGACTCGGGGTCGCCCGGGACCACATCGCCTCCTCCCGGACACTCGACTTCGAGCGGGCCTTCACCGAGGTCACCGGCGGTACGGGAGTGGACGCCGTACTGAACTCGCTCGCGGGCGAGTTCGTGGACGCCTCACTACGGCTGCTGCGCCCGGGCGGCCGGTTCGCGGAGATGGGCAGGACCGACGTCCGCGAGAACCACCCTGACGGCGTGGACTATCTGCCGTTCGACCTGTCGGACGCGGGGGAGGAGCGGATCGGCGAGATGCTGGCCGAGTTGCTCACCCTGTTCGCCACCGGGAAGCTGATGACCCTGCCGGTCACCACGTGGGACATACGCCGGGCCCCGAGCGCGTTCCGCTATCTGAGCCAGGCCAGGCATGTCGGCAAGGTCGTGCTGACCGTCGGCCGGGACCTGGACCCGGACGGCACGGTGCTGCTCACCGGTGGCACCGGCGGCCTCGGCGCGTCCCTGTCCCGGCATCTCGTCCGGGCACACGGCGTGCGCAGCCTCGTCCTGGTGAGCCGCACAGGCATCGAAGCACCCGGAGCCCGGGAACTGCGGGACGAACTGACCGAGGCCGGCGCGTCGGTCACCGTGGCCGCCTGCGACATCGCCGACCGCGCCTCACTGGGCCGAGTCCTGGGCGCCGTCCCGGCGAAGCACCCCCTCACGGCCGTGGTGCACGCGGCGGGAGTGCTCGACGACGCGACGATCGGCGAACTCGACGCCGACCGGCTGGAGACGGTGCTGCTGCCCAAGGCCGGGGGCGCCCACCTGCTGCACGAGCTGACCCAGGACCTGGACCTCAGCGCCTTCGTCCTGTTCTCCTCGGCCGCGGGTGTGTTCGGCGCGGCGGGGCAGGGGAACTATGCCGCCGCCAACGCCGTACTCGACGCCCTCGCCCAGCAGCGCAGGGCGCAGGGGCTGCCCGCGGTGTCGATCGACTGGGGGCTGTGGGACCTCCCCAGCGCCATGACCGAAGGGCTCGACCACGCGCGCTTCGCGCGGTCGGGTCTGCTGCCGCTGGCCGAGGAGCAGGGCCATGCGATCTTCGACACCGTGGCCACCGGCGGGGACGCCCAAGTCGTCGCCGCCCGGCTGAACCTGGCGGCCTTCCGCGACCTGCCGGACCCGCCCCGGCTGATCGCCGGGTTGGTGCGCGGACCGCGCAAGGCGGCGGGCACCGCCGTCGCGAAGCCGGCGCGTACCGAGGAGGGGCTGCTGGAGATGGTGCGCGCCACGGCGGCCGACGTGCTCGGCTACGGCGGCACCGAGGAGATCGACCCGGCGGGCCTGTTCGCGGAGCTGGGTCTGGACTCGCTGACCGCCGTCGAACTGCGCAACCGCCTTGCCTCGGCCACCTCGCTCAGGCTGCCCACCTCGATCGCCTTCGACCACCCGACCCCGGCCCGGCTCGCCCAGCACCTCCTGGCCCATCTGGGCGCCGAGCCCGACGCGGCGACCGCGCCCGCACCACCGTCCACCGACCTGGTCGCCGACCTGTGCGCGGCGGCGTTCGAGGCGGGCGAGGGGACGCGGGCGTTCGACCTGCTGCGTACCGTCGCCCGCAACCGCCCGACCTTCCGGACCGAGCCCGGGACCCCGGCCTTCACACCACTGGGGTCGGGTGCCGAAGCCCCCCGGCTGGTCTGCCTGACCCCCTTGGTGCCACTGGCGGGGGCCTACACCTACGCCCGGTTCGCCTCCGGATTCCGGGGCAGCCGCACGGTCGACGTCCTGGCCACCCCGGGATTCCTCGACGGTGAGCCACTGGCGGAGTCGGGGGAGGTCCTGGCCCAAGTGCAGACCGAGCGGGTCCTCGCCAGGACCGGGGACGACCCGTTCGTCCTGGTGGGATACTCCTCGGGAGGGCTGCTCGCCCTGGCGATGGCCGCGTTGCTGAGCGAACGCGGCGCACCGCTGAGGTCGGTCGTGCTGCTGGACACGTATCTGCCCCCGCCGGACAGGATGGACGAGTTCGTCTCGGCGCTGATGCGCGGCATGACGGACCGCCGTGACGTCGTGCGGGGCCTGACCGGTACCGGGCTGTCGGCGATGGCATGGAACTGCGACCTGTTCGCGCAATGGTCCGCGGCGCCGCTGCCCGTGCCTGTGCTGTCCGTACGGGCCGAGGTGCCCTTGCTGGCTGGTGACGGATCCCCAGCGGTCGTTGCACATGCCGATATCCGCACCACGGCTGGTGATCACTACACGCTCATGGAGGAGCACGCTTCCCGTACGGGTGCCCTGGTGGCCGAGTGGCTGACCGAGGCCGAGCACACGGTGCTCTGAGGCCCGAGGCCGCCTCGGTCGGCCGATAGCCCCGGTGGCGTGCGGCTGCCCCCTTCGTGCTGCGGCACAGGGGCGCGGCGCGCGTCCCGGGGCGGCTCCGCCACCGGCGAACCCGAACCCCTGGGGAAACGCCTGGCGTTTGCTGATTCGCCGACGTTATGCCCGCGGCGAACCGGAAGATGTGAGTCAGGCCGTTCCCGCGGGCGTCCGCGTGCGCGAGCCGACAGCCTGCCGGGCACCATGTCGGCGGGCGTGACCGTCCCCTGGGAAAGCGGCGCACACATGTCGGACGACCTTGGCAATATCGATCTCAACATTCTCATCGCCCTGGACGCTCTGCTGGCCGAACGTAGTGTGACCAGGGCGGCCGAGCGGGTCTTCGTGGGACAACCGGCGATGAGCGCCTCGCTCGCCCGGTTGAGGAGCCATTTCGGGGATCCGCTGCTCGTGCGGCAGGGGCGGGGGATGACGCTGACCCCGTTGGCCGAGTCGCTGGTGCGGCCGACGCAGGAGGCCCTTTCGGCGGTGCAGGCCGTCATGGGCGCGAGCAGGACGTTCGATCCCTCCGATGGCCCTCCCCGCACGTTCACCGTGATCGCCAGCGACTACGCCCAGGCGGTGCTGATCTGGCCCATTCTGCGCAAAGTGGAGGCGGAGTCGTTGAACATCCGCATCAACGTATTCCCCGCGCAAGCCGACTTCATCGACCAGCTCCGCCGGGGGCAGTGCGATCTGCTGATCTGGCCGACCAGCCTCGCCCAGAATCTGTCCGGCTTCTTCAGCGAGACGCTGTTCACCGACGAGTTCGTGGTGGCTGTCGACGAGAACCACCCCGGGGTGGGTGACTCCATCACCGTCGAGGAGCTGCGACGGCTGCCGTTTCTCGGGGTGAACGGGCCGATGACCTCGATCGTGGAGTCCTACTTCGACCGCGTGGGCGCCCGGCTCCGGGTCGCCGCCGACATCGGGGGTTTCGCCATGGCCCCCCATGTGGTGCCCGGGACCCGTCTGGTCACCGTGCTCCAGGGACTCCTCGTGCGCGAGACCGAGGGGATGGGGCTCAAGACGATGCCGCTGCCGGTGCCCATGACCACGCTGACCGAGGCCATGTACTGGCATCCACGTAACAACCAGGACGCGGCCCACCGCTGGCTTCGTCACCAGATCTTGGAGGTCTCCGCGGGACTCAGGCTCTGACCCGGCGCCGACCGGTCCTTTCCGCCCGACGCCGAACGGGCCGACGGCTGTGCCGCCGCCGGCCCGTTCCGGTTCAGGCGCTGTGCAGGCTGGGCGCGCGCAGCTCCATCGTCGGCGGGGGGTCGTGGGGTTCGGGGAACAGGTGGAGGCGCTCCACACCCGGCTCCCGCGGCGGGGCGAGCCCGGCCCGGCAGTCGCACGGCGCACCGGTGAAGCCGGCGAGGCGATAGGCGATCTCCATCATCCGGTTGCGCTCGGTCCGCCGGAAGTCGGCGGCCAGATGGACACCCGCGCGCGAGGCTTCGTCGACGAGCCAGTTGAGGATCACCGAACCGGCGCCGAACGACACCACGCGGCAGGACGTGGCCAGCAGCTTCAGATGCCAGAGCTGTGCGTGCTTCTCCAGCAGTTGCAGGCCGACCGCGCCGTGCGGCCCGAACCGGTCGGTGAGCGTGACCACCAGCACCTCGTGGTCAGGGTCGGCCAGCAGTGCCCGCAGGTCGGCGATGGAGTAGTGCACCCCCGTGGCGTTCATCTGGCTGGTGCGCAGGGTCAGCTCCTCGACCCGGGAAAGCTCCTCCTCCGTGGCGCGCTGAATGCGCATCACCAGCCCGAGGGAGCGCAGGAAGTCCTCGCTCGGCCCGGTGAACTCCGCCTCGGCCGACTTCCGCTGGAATCCGGCCTGGTACATCTGCCGTCGGCGGCGCGCGTCCACGGTCACGGTGGGCGGGCTGAACTCCGGCAGTACGGCGAGGCCCGGCAACTGCTCGGGGGTGTAGCAGCGGACCTCCGGCAGATGGAACTGGACTTCCGCCCGCTCCGCCGGCTGGTCGTCGACGAAGGCGATCGTCTCGAGCGCGAAGTTGAGCTCGGCGGCGATCTCGCGCACCGCGTCCGACTTAGGGCCCCAGCCGATACGCGGCAGGATGAAGTACTCGGCGACGCCCAGCGCTTCGAGCCGCTTCCATGCCTGGTCGTGGTCGTTCTTGCTGGCGACCGACTGCAGGATGCCGCGGCTGTCCAGCTCGGCGATGAGCTTTTCGACCGAGGCGGGAAGCGTCACCTCGCCATCCTCCAGCAGCGTGCCCTGCCACAGGGTGTTGTCGAGATCCCACACCAGGCACTTCACGATCGTGGCCGGTTCCGTCACGGCTCCTCCTCGTCTCGGTTCGTCGCCATCGACACGGCGTGGCCCGACGAGGGGCTCAGGCATCGGCGGGCTGCTCGGCGGTGGGCTGCCCGGCGTCGCGCAACCGCAGCACCAGAGCGGTCATGGCCTCCACGGAACGGAAGTTGTCCCGCTTGAGGTCGTCCCCCAGGATCTGCACCGAGAACGCCTGCTCCGCATGGACGACCAGCTCCATCGCGAACATCGACGACACCAGCCCGGAGGCGAACAGGTCCTGGTCGGCGGGGACTTCCGCCTTCACCCGCCCCAGGATGAACGCCGTGATCTCCTGCTCGATCTCCTCAGCGGTGATGGCCTTCTCCCCACTCATGCAAGCACCTCTTCCTCGTCAGAGAAACCGCGCCCCGCCCCGCGGCCCGGATCACCGCGGCGCACCTTTTCCCTCGGCGGGCCACAGGGCTCGAAGAGGGAATTTCCGGTCCGGCTGATGCGGAAGGTATGGCCGTGCACGGATGGCGGCGCCATGGAGTGTTGTCGGTCCAGGTGCTGTCGCTGCCTGGACTGGAGACGCTAGGGTCTGTTGCGAAAGTGCTGGTCACAGCCACTCGTTGAGGACTGCGACCAGCACGGTTGCTTCGTAGCGGACGGCGAGTTTGTCGTATCTCGTGGCGACCGCGCGGTGTCGCTTGAGTCGGTTGATCCCGCACTCGACCGCGTGCCGATGCTTGTAGTCGGCCTTGTCGAACGTCGGTGGCCGTC
>NZ_JAGFNO010000071.1:0-18845 GCF_017592595.1 Streptomyces sp. NEAU-YJ-81
GCGGCCCAGTCGACGGCCACCCCGCGGACGAACGCCTCGCCCAGCGAGGCCAGGAACCGCTCGGGACCGCCCTCATCACGCCGCAGCGACCCCACGACCACCGCGTCCTCGACCGTCGCCTGCAACGGCATCGTCAACACCGGATGGGGGCTCATTTCAAGAAACGTCCCGAACCCGGCCGCCGACAGAGCCCGCACCGCCGACTCCAGCTCCACCGTCTCCCGCAAATTGGTGTACCAGTACCCGGCGTCCAGACCCGCGGTGTCCAGGGGTGTGCCCGTCACGGTGGAGTGGAAGGTGATGTCCGAGGTGCGCGGGCGGATCGGGGCGAGGAGGTCGAGCAGTTCCTCGCGCAGCTCCTCGACATGGGCCGAGTGGGACGCGTAGTCCACCGGGATCAGCTTCGCCCGTACGTCCTCTGCCTCGCACTCCGCCTGGAGTTCACGCAGCGCCTCCGGGTCACCGGACACCACGATCGAGCCAGGGCCGTTGACCGCCGCGACGGAGATACGGCCCTTCCAGGCGGTGATCCGCTCGCGCACCCGATCGGCGCTCTGAGCGACGGACATCATCCCGCCGTGTCCCGCAAGGCCGCGTGCGATGGCCTGCGACCGCAGCGCCACCACTCGCGCCCCGTCCTCCAACGACAACGCCCCCGCCACCACCGCCGCGGCGATCTCACCCTGCGAATGCCCCACCACCGCAGCAGGCACCACCCCACACGACCGCCACACCTCCGCCAACGACACCATCACCGCCCACAACGCCGGCTGCACCACATCCACCCGCTCCAACCCCGGACCCCCACCCCGCAACACCTCGACCAGCGACCACTCCACGAACTCCGCCAGCGCCGCCTCACACTCCACGATCCGATTCGCGAACACCGGCGAAGAATCCAGCAACTCCACCGCCATCCCCACCCACTGCGACCCCTGACCCGGAAACACGAACACCGGCTTACCGGCCGGGCCCGCCACGCCCTGGGCCACGAGGCCACCGGGCTCGCCCCGGGTGAGCGCCGTCAGCCCGCCGCGGAAGTCCTCGACGCCGCCACCGACCACCACGGCGCGGTGGTCGAAGAGGGCGCGGGTGGTGGCCAGCGAGAGGCCCACGTCGGCCGGGGGCAGCACCGGGTCCTCCGCGAGGCGCTCCAGCAGCCGTTCCGCCTGCGCCCGCAGGCCCGACTCGGTCTTGGCCGACAGCAACCACGGCACCACTCCCCCGCCCACCGGGGCGTCCCCCTCGGCCGAAGTGCCCGAAGGCTCCCCCTCGGGGGCCTGCTCGATGATGGCGTGGGCGTTGGTGCCGCTGGCGCCGAAGGCGGAGACCCCGGCGCGGCGGACCCGCCCGGTCTCCGGCCACGGCCGGGCCTGGGTGAGCAGTTCGACGGCGCCCGAGGACCAGTCCACGTTGGGCGACGGCTCCTCGACGTGCAGGGTCCTGGGCAGCACACCGTGGCGGATCGCCTGCACCATCTTGATCACGCCGCCGACCCCCGCGGCGGCTGCCGTGTGGCCGATGTTGGACTTCAGCGAGCCGAGCCACAGCGGCCGGTCGGCCGGGCGCTTCTTCCCGTACGTGGCGAGCAGGGCGCCCGCCTCGATGGGGTCGCCCAGCGACGTCCCCGTGCCGTGCGCCTCGACCACATCGACATCGGCGCCAGACAGCGTGGCGTTGGCCAGCGCCTGCCGGATCACCCGCTGCTGCGCACGGCCGTTGGGCGCGGTGAGGCCGTTGCTGGCGCCGTCCTGGTTGATGGCGGAGCCGCGGACGACCGCGAGCACGGTGTGGCCGTTGCGGCGGGCGTCGGAGAGCCGTTCCAGCAGCAGCACTCCGACGCCCTCGCCCCAGGCGGTGCCGTCGGCCGTCGAGGAGAACGCCTGGCAGCGGGAGGAGGTGGACAGCGCCCGCTGGCGGCTGAACTCGATGAAGCCGCTCGGCGTGGACATCACGGTGGTGCCGCCGGTGAGCGCCATCGAGCAGTCGCCCTGCCGCAGCGCCTGGCAGGCCATGTGCAGCGCCACCAGCGAGGACGAGCACATGGTGTCGACCGTGACGGCCGGTCCCTCCAGGCCCAGGGTGTAGGCGACCCGGCCGGAGAGGATGGCGCCCGAGGCGCCCATGGACATCTGGCCTTCGAGTCCTTCGGGCAGCTCGGTCAGACCGCGGGCGTAGTCGAAGTCGGTGGCACCCATGAAGATGCCGGTGTCGCTGCCGCGCAGGGTGCCCGGGTCGATTCCGGCCCGTTCGAAGGTCTCCCAGACCACTTCCAGCAGCAGCCGCTGCTGCGGGTCCATGGTGAGGGCCTCGCGCGGCGAGATGCCGAAGAACGCCGGGTCGAACTGGTCCACGTCATTGAGGAATCCGCCCTGGCGGGCGTAGGTGCGGCCCTCCCGGTCGGGGTCCGGGTCGAAGAGGTTCGGCAGGTCCCAGCCCCGGTCGGCCGGGAAGTCGCCCATGCCGTCCCGGCCTTCGGCGACGGCCTGCCACAGGTCCTCGGGGGACCGGATGTCGCCCGCGTAGCGGCAGTTCATCGCCACGATGGCGATGGGCTCGGGGGTCTGCAGCTCCTGGATCCGGCCGTGTGCCGCGCGGAGGTGGCCGGTGGCCCGCTTGAGGTAGTCGCGCAGCTTCTTCTCGTTGTCCATGGTCGTCAGCTCCTCAAGAGGGCCGGAACGTCGGTGGCGGCCGGGGCGGTGGCGCGGCGGTTCATCGGGCCGTCAGATCCCGGCCCAGCAGCTCGAACATTCCGTCGAGCAGCTCGAACATCTCGTCGTCCGTGGCCGATTCGATATCGTCCAGCTCCAGGGCGGCGAGGGTGGACTGGGCGCGGTCGAGCTCCGCGAGCGACGCGGTGTCCATGGACTCCTCGTCCGACGGCAGGAGTTCCTCCCGCAGCAGCCCGGCGAGGTCGTCGGCGGTCGGGTAGTCGAAGACGAGGGTGACCGGCAGCCGCAGCCCGGTGGCGGCGTTCAGCCGGTTGCGCAGATCGACCGCGGTGAGCGAGTCGAAGCCCAGCTCCTTGAAGGCCCGCCCGGTCTCGACCGCGCCCGCGTCGGCGTAGCCGAGGGCCGCGGCCGCCTGCTGGCTCACCAGCTCCACCAGGGCGGTGTGACGGTCGGCCGGGCTCAGCTCCACGAGCCGCTTGCGCAGCGCCGCGGCGCCACCGGCCTCCTCCCGCTCCGCCGAGGCCGGGTCCTGCCCGGTGCCGCCCGCCTCGGGGAGGTCGGCGAGCAGCGGAACCGGCCGGAGGGCGGACAGGGCGGGTGCGAAACGACCCCAGTCGATGTCGGCCGCGACGAGGAAACCGTCGCCGTGCGCGACCGTCTGCCGCAGCAGTTCCAGGGCCCGCGCACCGTCGATGGGAGGCGCGCCACGCCGTCCTAGCTGGTCCGCCACCTCACCGTCGATCATTCCGCCACCCGCCCAGGCGCTCCAGGCCACCGACGTGGCGGGCAGGCCGTCCGCGCGCCGGAGTTGGGCGAGCGCGTCGAGATACGCGCTGGCCGCGGCGTAGTTGCCCTGTCCGGCGGCGCCCACGGTGCCGGCGATCGAGGAGAGCAGGACGAACGCGTCGAGGTCCAGGTCCCGGGTGAGCTCGTGCAGATGGCGCGCGCCCGCCGCCTTGGGGCGCAGTACGGCCTCGATCCGCTCGGGGGTGAGCGCGTCGACAGTGGCGTCGTCCAGGGTACCCGCGGCGTGCACCACGGCGGTCAGCGGGTGGTCCGCGCCGTCGCCCGTGACCGAGTCCAGCAGGTGTGCCAGCGCCGCGCGGTCGGCCACATCGCAAGCGGCGACGGTCACCTGGGCGCCGCACTCGGTCAGTTCGGCCTCCAGCTCGGCCGCGCCCGGGGCCTGGGGCCCGCTGCGGCTGACGAGCACCACGTGTTCGGCGCCCTCGTGGACCAGCCCGCGGGCGATCTGGGCGCCGACGCCGCCGGTGCCGCCGGTGATCAGGACTGTGCCGCGGGGCCGCCAGCGCTCGGCGGAGGAAGTGGCACCGGCCCGCCTGAGCCGCCGGGCGAGGGTGCCCGAGGCGCGGATGGCCAGTTGGTCCTCCCCATCCTGCCCGGTCAGGGCGCGGGCGAGCGCCCGGAGCGAACCCTCGTCGAGCCTGGCGGGCAGATCGATCAGGCCACCCCAGCGCTGCGGGTGTTCCAGGGCGACCGCACCGCCCAGACCCCAGACGAAGGCTTGCGTGGGAGCTTCGAGACGGTCGGTGCCACCAGCGGAGACCGCGCCGCGGGTGACACACCACAGGGGCGCGTCGAGGCCCGCGTCGCCCAGCGCCCGCACCAGGGCGAGGGTGGTGGCGAACCCGGTGGGGACGTCGGGGTGTGCCGGATGCGGTGCCTCGTCGAGGGCCAGCAGGGACACCACCCCGCCGGGCGCCCCGGCTTCCCCGAGGGCCTCGGTGATACGGGTGGCGAGGCGGGCGCGGTCGGTGTCGTCCGGGCCGATCCGCAGGGGGACGATCTCGGCGCCGAGCGCGGCGAGTCCGGCGGTGATGGCCTCGGTGTCGGCGGCTCCGGCGTGGGTGGCTCCGGCATCGGCGGCATCGGTGCTGGTGGCCTCGGTGCTGGTGGCCCCGGTGCTGGTGGCCTCGGTGTCAGCGGCCCCGGTGGTGTCGGGCACCGCCACCAGCCAGCGGCCGGTGAGCGCGGGGGTCCGCTGTCCGTCGACCGGCTGCCAGCCGATGCGGTAGCGCCACGAGTCGAGCACCGCCTGGTCGCTCAGCCGGGAGCGCCACGAGGAGAGCAGCGGAAGCACCTCGCTGAGGGGCGCGTCGGCGCCGGTGCCCAGTGTGGCCGTCAGCGTGTCCAGGTCGGCGTTCTCGACCGCGGTCCAGAACTCCGCCTCCGCCGGGCCGGTGGCCGCTTCGGCGACGGGCCCGCTCTGGGGCTCGACCCAGTATCGGGCGCGCTGGAACGCGTACGTGGGAAGGTCGACGCGGCCGGCTCCCCGCCCGGCGAACAGCCCCCGCCAGTCCGCCTCCGCGCCATGGACATACGCCTGGGCGAGCGAAAGCAGCATCCGCTCGGGGCCGCCCTCCTCGCGGCGCAGGGTGCCGATGACGGCGGCCGTGCCGTCGGCGGCCTCGACGGTGGCCTCCATGGCGGCGGCCAGTACGGGGTGCGGGCTCACCTCCACGAACAGCCGGTGGCCGCTGGTGAGCAGCGCCCGGGTGGCCGTTTCGAGCCGCACGGTCTCGCGCAGGTTGCGGGCCCAGTAGGCGGCGTCGAGCCCGGCGGTGTCGAGGGGTTCACCGGTGACGGTCGAGTGGAAGACGATCCGCGAGGTGCGCGGACGGATGGGGGCGAGGATGTCGAGCAGCTCGTCGTGGATCTGCTCCACCTGGGCGGAGTGCGAGGCGTAGTCCACCGGGATCAGCTTCGCCCGTACCTCCTCGGCCTCGCAGCGGGCCAGCAGCTCGTGCAGCGCCTCCGGTTCACCGGAGACCACCACCGCACCGGGGCCGTTGACGGCCGCCACCGAGATACGGCCGTCCCACGCGGCGATCCGCTCCCGCACCTCCTCGACCGGGAGCGAAACGGACATCATGCCGCCGTGTCCGGCAAGGCCCCGTGCAATGGCCTGCGACCGCAGCGCCACCACCCGCGCACCGTCCTCCAACGACAATCCACCCGCCACCACCGCCGCGGCGATCTCACCCTGCGAATGCCCCACCACGGCCACAGGCACCACCCCACACGACCGCCACACCTCCGCCAACGACACCATCACCGCCCACAACACCGGCTGCACCACATCCACCCGCCCCAACCCCGGACCCCCACCCCGCAACACCTCACTCAACGACCACTCCACAAACCCCGACAGCGCCGCCTCACACTCCACCAACCGACCCGCGAACACCGGCGAAGAATCCAGCAACCCCACCGCCATCCCCACCCACTGCGACCCCTGCCCCGGAAACACGAACACCGGACGGGCCTCCACCACCGCAGCGCCCTCGCCGCGCACCACCCCGGCGGACACCGCTCCGGAGGCCAACGCCTCCAGATGGCCTAGGAGTTGGGAGCGGTCAGTGCCCACCACGGCGGCGCGGTATTCGAAGGCCGACCGACCGGTGGCGAGCGCGTGGCCGACGTCGGCCGGGGACAGGCCGGGACGCTCGTTCAGCCGCGTCAGCAGCCGCTCCGCCTGCGCCCGCAGGGCCGTTTCGCTTCTGCCGGAGAGCACCCAGGGGACGGCGGAGCCGCCGAGCGCGGTCCCGTCGAGTGCGGGTGCGCCGTCTTCTTCGTCCTCCCCGGCGGCCGGGGCCTGTTCGAGGATGACATGGGCGTTGGTGCCGCTCACGCCGAACGCGGACACCCCGGCGCGGCGCGGGCGGCCACGCTCCGGCCACTCCTGGGCCTCGGTCAGCAGCTCGACCGCGCCGGAGGACCAGTTGACGGCCGGGGACGCCTGGTCGACGTGGAGTGTCCTCGGCAGCGTTCCGTGGTGCAGCGCCATCACCGTCTTGATGACCCCGCCGACCCCGGCCGCCGCCTGGGTGTGGCCGATGTTGGACTTGAGCGAGCCGAGCCACAGCGGATGGCCCAAGGTGCGGCCCTTGCCGTAGGTGGCGAGCAACGCGCCCGCCTCGATCGGGTCGCCGAGCGCCGTGCCCGTGCCATGGGCCTCGACGGCGTCGACGTCGTCCACCGTCAGCCCGGCGGCGGTCAGCGCCGCCTCGATGACCCGGCGCTGGGCCGGGCCGTTGGGCGCGGCGAGGCCGTTGCTGGCGCCGTCCTGGTTGATGGCGCTGGAGCGCAGGACGGCGAGGACCGGGTGACCGTTGCGGCGGGCGTCGGACAGCCGCTCCAGCAGCACCATGCCCGCGCCTTCGCCCCAGCCGGTGCCGTCGGCGCCCGCGGCGAAGGACTTGCAGCGGCCGTTGGCCGCCAGTCCGCGCTGATGGCTGAACTCGACGAAGACACCGGGGGTGGCCATGACCGCCGCCCCTCCGGCCAGCGCCAGCGAGCATTCGCCGCGGCGCAGCGCCTGGGCCGCCAGATGCATGGTCACCAGCGATGAGGAGCACGCGGTGTCCAGGGTGACGGCCGGGCCTTCGAGGCCGAGGGTGTAGGAGATGCGGCCGGAGGCGACGCTGGAGACGTTGCCGATCAGCAGATGGCCCTCGACGCTCTGCGGCGCGTACTGCGGATCTCCGCCGTATTGGAACGAGGCGAGTCCCACATAGACTCCGGCCCTGCTTCCCTTCAGCGAGAACGGGTCGATGCCCGCGCGTTCGATCGCCTCCCAGGACACTTCGAGCAGCAGCCGCTGCTGCGGGTCCATGGCCAGCGCCTCACGCGGGGAGATGCCGAAGAAGGCCGGGTCGAACTGGTCGGCGTCGTGGACGAATCCGCCTTCGCGGGTGTTGCAGGTGCCCGACCGGCCCGGATCCGGGTCGTAGAGTCCCTCGACGTCCCAGCCCCGGTTGACGGGGAACTCCGAGATCGCGTCCCGGCCCTCGGCCACCAGCCGCCACAGGTCCTCCGGTGAACGGACACCGCCGGGGAAGCGGCAGCCCATCGAGACGATGGCGATCGGCTCCCGCTCGTCGGCCTCGATCTGGTCCAGCCGCGCACGGGCCTGCTTGAGGTCGGAGGAGACCCGCTTGAGGTAGGTGAGGAGTTTCTCTTCGTTCTCGTTCGCCATCAGGAAGCCCCGAATTCGTTGTCGATGAAGTCGAAGACCTCGTCGGCGGTAGCGGAAAGGAGTTCGGTGTCGGGGGATGGGCTGCCGGTGTGCTCCACGGGCGTGCCGCCCAACTTCGCCATGAGGTCGCCGAGACGCCCCGTCAGGCGCTCCCGGACTCCGTCGTCGGCGATCAGCTCCGGCAGTGCGGACTCCCACCGGTCCAGGTCGTCGAGGAGGGTGAGCGCGTCCGTCGGCCGGGCCGACGGCAGCTCGCCGCGGAGGTACTCGGCCAGCGGCGCGGGCGCCGGATAGTCGAAGACGAGGGTGGCGGGCAGGTCGAGTCCGGTGACCGTGGCCAGCCGGTTGCGCAGTTCGACGGCGGTGAGCGAGTCGAAGCCCAGCTCCTTGAACGGGCGGCCGCCGGCGACCGCGTCGGACGAGGAGTGGCCGAGCACGGCCGCAGCCTGGGCGTGCACCAGATCCCGCAGGGCCCGGTCCAGGTTCTCGCCCGACAGGCCCGCGAGGCTCTCCAGGAAGGTGTCCGCCACGCCGTCCGGCCCGCTGGCGTCGGGGGCGGCCGCCGTGGTGGCGAGGGCGTCGCGCACCTCCGGCAGCTCGCCGATCAGCGGCCGGGGACGCGCCGCGGTGAAGCCGGGGACGAAGCGGTCCCAGCGCACATCGGCGAGGACGAGCGAG
Source organism: Streptomyces sp. NEAU-YJ-81 (assembly GCF_017592595.1). Classification (NCBI taxonomy): domain Bacteria; kingdom Bacillati; phylum Actinomycetota; class Actinomycetes; order Kitasatosporales; family Streptomycetaceae; genus Streptomyces; species Streptomyces sp. NEAU-YJ-81. The sequence goes on from NZ_JAGFNO010000071.1 coordinate 8,350, forward strand.
GTCTCGCCGGTGTGCAGTGCCTCGCCGAGCGCGGCCACCGCCAACTGCGGTGCCATCGCGGGCAGTCCACGGCGGCCGAGGTGCTCCGCCACCTCGCCGTGCTCGATCATGCCGTGGTCGGCCCAGGGGCCCCAGGCCACGGAGGTGGCGGGGAGGCCGCGTGCCGCGCGGTGCTCGGCGAGGGCGTCCAAGTAGGCGTTGGCGGAAGCGTAGGCGCTCTGTCCGCCACTCCCCCAGGTGGCGGCGATCGAGGAGAAGAGCACGAACGCCTCGAGGTGGTCCTGGTCCAGCAACGCGTCCAGATGGGCGGCGCCCAGGACCTTGCCGTCGGCCATCTCCGCGAAGTCGGCCACCGTACTGTCGGCGAGCTGGGAGAACTCCACGACGCCCGCGGCGTGGAAGACGGCGTGCACCGGGTCGCCCCCGGCGGTGGTCCGGTGCAGCAGCGCCGCCACCTCGTCGCGGTCGCGGACGTCGCACGCCGCCACCGTCACCCGGACGCCGCCCTCGCCCAGCGCGGTCAGCTCGTCGCGCAGTTCGGCGGCGCCGGGTGCCGCCATGCCACGTCGGCTGGTGAGCACGAGATGTTCGGCGCCGGAGCGGGCCAGCCAGCGGGCGACCTGGGCGCCGAGCCCGCCGGTGCCCCCGGTGATCAGCACCGTGCCATGCGGCTTCCAGCTCTCCCGGCCCGGTGTGCGCAGCGGCGCCCGGACGAGCCGCCGGACGAACACCCCGGCGTCGCGGAGGGCGAGTTGGTCCTCCGGACCGCTGTCGCCGACGATGCCGGAGAGCGCGGCGCACAGCCGGTCCGCCGTCCGCTCGTCGAGGTCCCCGGGGAGGTCGACGAGACCGCCCCACCGCTGGGGGTGTTCCAGGGCCACAACCCGGCCGAGGCCCCAGGTGGCGGCCTGTGCGGGGCTGCCGAGCGGATCGGATCCGCTCACCGACACGGCCCCGGCGGTGGCGAGCCACAGCGGCGCGGCGATCCCCGCGTCGCCCAGCGCCTGGATCAGTCCGACGTTGAGGGCCAGACCGGTGGTGAGCGCGGTGTGTTCGGGGTGCGGGCCGTCGTCGAGGGCGAGCAGCGAGAGCACACCGGCCGGGGTGCCCCCCAAGGCTACCGCCTGGCGCAGCCGCTCGGCGAGCGCGTCACGGCCGGTCGTGGCCAGGGTGAGGGGGGTGACGTGTGCGCCGCGCCGGTCGAGGGCCGCCACCACGGCGGCGGTCCGCGCGCTGTCGGCCCGGCCCTCGGGCACGGCCAGCAGCCAGGTGCCGGACAGCGGCGCCGTACGCTCCTCGACGGACACCGGGGACCAGGTGATCCGGTAGCGCCAGGAGTCCACGGTGGCGCGGTCGCTCTGGCCCCGGCGCCAGGAGGAGAGCGCGGGCAGCAGTTCGCTGAGCCGCGTCTGCTGGTCGATCTCCAGGGTGGTGGTCAGCGCCTCCAGGTCCTCGCGCTCAACCGCCTCCCAGAAGCGTGCCTCCACGGCGGACGCGTCCGTGGCGGCGGCGGTCGGGGTTCCAGACGTGGCGGGGTCGAACCAGTAGCGCTGCCGCTGGAAGGCGTACGTGGGCAACTCCACCCGGCGTGCACCGCGCCCGGCGAACACCCGCTCCCAGTCGACCTCGCCACCATGAGCGTGGAGCTGGGCGACCCCGGACAGCAACGCCTCAACCTCGGCACGGTCCTTGCGCAGGAGGGGTACGAACGCGGCGGCGGCCTCTGAGACGCAGTCCCGGCCCATGGCGGAGAGCACACCGGCCGGGCCGATCTCCACATACCGGGTGACACCCTGCCCTTCGAGGAACCGTATGCCGTCCCCGAAACGCACCGCCTGACGCACATGGCGCACCCAGTACTCCGGCGAGCACACCTCCTCGCCCGCCAACTCGCCCGTGACGTTCGAAATGATCGCCAGTCGCGGTGCGGAGTAGGGGATCCCGGCCGCCACGTCGGCGAATTGGGCCAGCATCCCCTCCATCAGCGGCGAGTGGAAAGCGTGCGAGACGGACAGCCGCTTGCTTTTGACCCCCACCGCCTCCGCCACCGCCAGCACCGCCGACTCCTCACCGGAGATGACGGTCGCCGCCGGGCCATTGACCGCCGCCACACTCACCCGGTCCTCGTAACCGGCCAGATGTGGCAGCACCTCGGCCTCCGCGGCCTTCAGCGACACCATCGCACCGCCTTCGGGCAGCGCCTGCATCAGCCGACCGCGGGCCGCGACAAGAGCGGCCGCGTCCTCCAGCGAGAACACCCCCGCCACATGCGCCGCGGCCAGCTCCCCCACCGAATGCCCCACCACGAAATCCGGTGCGAGACCCCACGACTGGATGAGCCGGAACAGCGCCACCTCCACAGCGAACAGCCCGGTCTGTGTGAACACCGTCCGGTCCAGCGCCTCCGCATCCCCGCCGAAGACCACCTCCCGCACCGAACCATCCAGATGACGGTCCAACTCCGCACACACCGCGTCGAACGCCGCCGCGAACACCGGGAACGCCGCGTACAACTCCCTTCCCATACCGGGTCGTTGCGCGCCCTGCCCGGTGAACAGGAACGCCGTCCTGCCCTCCTCGTCGGCCACCGTGCCGGGGGTGACCCCCGTGGCGAGCTGGTCCAGCCCGCTCAACAGCTCCTCCCGGTCACGGCCGACGACCGCCGCCCGGTGGCCGAAGGCGGACCGGGCCAGCGCCAGCGAGTAGCCCACATCCACCGGGTCCAGCTCCGGCCGCTCCGTCACGTACGACCGCAGCCGCGCCGCCTGGGCGCGCAACGCCACCTCGGTACGGCCGGACACCACCCAAGGCACCACATCGGTGCGCACCGACGGCTCCGGCTCCGGGTCGGCGGCGGGCTCGGCGGGCGGTTCCTCCAGGATGAGGTGGGCGTTGGTGCCGCTGATACCGAAGGCGGACACCCCGGCGCGGCGCACCCGCTCGTCCACCGGCCAGTCCCTGGCCTCGGTCAGCAGCTCGACCGCTCCGGCCGTCCAGTCCACATGCGGGGTGGGCTCCTTGACGTGGAGTGTCCTGGGCAGCAGACCGTGGCGCATCGCCATGACCATCTTGATGACACCGGCGCCGCCGGCCGCGCCCTGGGTGTGGCCGATGTTGGACTTCAGCGCGCCCAGCCACAGCGGCCGTTCGGCCTCCCGGCCCTGGCCGTAGGTGGCGAGGATGGCCTGGGCCTCGATCGGGTCGCCGAGCGTGGTGCCGGTGCCGTGGGCCTCGACGGCGTCCACCTCGGCGGCCGACAGCCCGGCGTTCGCCAGCGCCTGCCGGATCACCCGCTGCTGGGAGGGGCCGTTGGGGGCGGTGAGGCCGTTGCTGGCGCCGTCCTGGTTGACGGCGGAGCCGCGCACCAGCGCCAGCACCTCATGGCCGTTGGCCCGGGCGTCGGACAGCCGCTCCAGGAGCACCATGCTGACGCCCTCGCCCCAGCTGGTGCCGTCGGTGTCGGAGGAGAACGCCTTCGACCTGCCGTCGGGGGCGAGACCGCGCTGCCGGCTGAACTCGATGAACAGGCTCGGCGTGGACATCATCGTCGTGCCGCCCGCCAGCGCCATCGAGCATTCGCCCTGGCGCAGCGCCTGCGCCGCCTGGTGGATGGCGACCAGGGAGGAGGAGCACGCGGTGTCGATGGTGAGCGCCGGGCCCTCCCAGCCGAGGGAGTAGGCGATGCGGCCGGAGACCACGCTGGCGGCCTTGCCGGTCAGCAGATACCCCTCCATGTCCTCGGGGATCTCGCCGAGCCCCGAGGCGTAGTCCTGGCCGGTGGAACCGATGAACACGCCGGCGGTGCTGCCCCGGGTGGTGTGCGGGTCGATCCCGGCGCGCTCCAGCGCCTCCCAGGAGGTCTCCAGCAGCAGCCGCTGCTGCGGGTCCATGGCGAGCGCCTCGCGCGGGGAGATCCCGAAGAACTCGGGGTCGAAGTGGTAGGCGTCGTAGAGGAAGCCGCCCTCCTTGGCATAACTCCTGCCCGGTGTATCGGGGTTGGGGTCGTACAGCTCCTCGACGTTCCAGCCGCGGTCGGCCGGGAAGGCCGAGATCACATCGCGGCCGTCGGCCACCAGCTCCCACAGCTCCTCGGGCGCGCGGACCCCGCCCGGCAGCCGGCAGCTCATGGCCACGATGGCGATCGGATCGTCATCGGCGGGCCGGACGGCGGCCACCACGGCCGCCACCTCCTCCCGCTCGCCCAGTGCCTCGCGCCGCAGATGGTCCACCAGCACGGCGGGGGTCGGATAGTCGAAGAGGAGGGTGGTCGGCAGCCGCAGCCCGGTGGCCGTGCCCAGCCGGTTGCGCAACTCCACGGCCGTCAGGGAGTCGAAGCCGACCTCCCGGAAGGCGCGGGTGGCCTCGATGTCCTCCGGGGCGGCGAGCCCCAGCACGGCCGCCGCGTGCTCCCGCACCAGGTCCAGCAGGAACGGATCGCGGTCGGCCGCCGCCAGGGCGGCCAGCCGCCGGCCCAGCGAGCTCTCGTCGGTTTCCACGGCCCCGCCTCCGCCACCGGTCCGTACCACCCGGCGGACCGGCGTCCTGACCAGGCCGCGCAGATAAGCGGGGACGGCGTCCTGGCCGGGGGTGCCGCTCGTGGCCCGCCTGCGCAGGTCCGCCAGATCGAGCCGGGCGGGCACCAGAGTGGCGTCCCCGGCCGCCCGCGCGGCGTCGAAGAGTTCCATACCCTCCGCGCTGGGCAGCGGACGGATGCCGGAGCGCGCCATGCGCCGCACATCGGCGTCGGCCAGATGGCCGCTCATGCCGCTGCGCTGCTCCCACAGGCCCCAGGCGAGGGACTGGGCGGCCAGGCCGCGGGCCCTGCGGTGCTGGGCGAGGGAGTCCAGGAAGGCGTTGGCGGCGGCGTAGTTGGCCTGTCCGGCGTTGCCGATGGTGGCGACGACGGAGGAGTAGAGGACGAACGCGGCCAGGTCGTGGTCCGCGGTCAGCACGTGCAGGTTCCATGCGGCGTCCACCTTGGGCCGCAGCACCCGGTCGAGCCGCTCGGGGTTCAGCGCGTCCACGACGCCGTCGTCGAGTACACCCGCCGCATGGATCACGGCGGTCAGCGGATGCGCGGCGGGTATCGCGCCGAGCAGCCCGGCAAGCGCCTCCCGGTCGGCCGTATCGCAGGCGGCGACGGTGACGGTGGCCCCCAACTCGTCCAGCTCCGCGCGGAGTTCGGCCATGCCCTCGGCGGCGGGCCCGCGTCGGCTGGTCAGCAGCAGATGCCGTACGCCGTGCTCGGTCACGAGGTGGCGGGCGAGGAGCCCGCCGAGGGTGCCGGTGGCGCCGGTGACGAGAACGGTGCCCTCGGGGTCCAGCCGTCGGTGGGCGTCGGCGGCCTCGGTGGGCCGTGTGCCGGCGGACTCGGTAGCCCTGGTGGTGGCGACCTCGGTGGCTTCGGTGGCAGTGGTCTCGGCGGCCTCGATGGCGGCGGCCACGGTCGCGCCGAGCCCGGCAACCTCGGTGGCGGCAACCGCGGCAACCCCGGCAACCCCGGCGCCGTTGGCCTCAGCGGTCTCGGTGCCGTTGGCCTCAGCGGTCTCGGCGCCGGTGGCCACGGTCGCGGCGGGCCCGGCAACCCCGGCCCCAGCAACCTGGGCAACCCCGGTGCCGATGCCCCCAGAAGCCCGGGTGGCGACGGCCCCAGCAGCCCCAGCAGCCGCACCGGCCCCAGCCCCCATAGCCACCCGGCCCAGCCGGGGTACCCGCGCCCGGCCCTCGCGCACCGCGCACTGCGGTTCGCCGGAGGCCACCGCGCCCGGGAGGGCGTCCACCGACTCCGGGTGGCCGTCGAGGTCGACGAGGACGAAGCGTCCGGGGTGCTCCGACTGCGCCGAGCGCACCAGCCCCCATACGGCGCCGTGTGCCACATCGGGCACCGCTTCGCCGGGGACGGCCGCGACCGCGCCTCGGGTGACGAACACCAGCCTGGAGGAGGCGAGGCGCTCATCCGAGATCCACCGCTGGATGAGCGCCAGCACGCGGTGGGCGGCCACGTGGGCCGCCTCCGCCACGTCTCCGTCGCCCTCGGCGGTGCGGGTGCGGGTGCGGGTGCACGGCACCAGTACCGCGTCCGGCACGTCCGCCGTCTCGTCGTAGGGCACCGCGTCCACCGCCGGGGAGAGCCCGAGCGGATCGTCGCCGAGCACCGCCCAGGTCGCCGGGGCCACGGCCGTGTCCGCGGTGGGCGCGGCGGGCCACTCCAGGCGGAACAGCGACGGGTGGAGGGCGGAGCGGCCACCGATCGGCTCGGGCGTGTCCACCGTGCGCAGTACGAGCCGGTCCACCGAGACCACCGGGGCGCCGCTCGGGTCGGCCGCGGCCACCGCGTAGGTGTCGGGACCGGTCGGTGTCAGCCGTACCCGCAGCGCCGTGGCGCCCGTGGCGTGCAGTACGGCACCGCTCCATGCGGAGGCCAGCCGCGACCCGCCGTCGTCGCCCGCGGTCTCCACCGCTTCGAGCACGGACTCCAGCAGCACCGGGTGCAGACCGTAGCGCTGGGCGTCGGCCTCCTCGGCCTCGGTCAGCCCCACCTCGGCGTACAGGTCCTCACCGAGCCGCCAGGCCGCGACGGCGCCACCCGACACCTCCACCGGGACCGCGTCGGCCGGGGGCCACACGGCGAGGCCGGGGTCCGCGGCGGGGGCACCGGCGCCCAGGACCGCGGTGGCGTACCGCGTCCACGGCTCGTCGGAGTCCGCGCCCTCGGCACGTGCGTAGACGCTGAGCGCGCGCAAGCCGCCACCGTCCGGGGCGCCGACGCGTACCTGGATCACCGCGGCGCCCTTCTCGGGCAGCACCAGCGGCGTGTCCAGGGAGAGTTCCTCGATCCGATCGCAGCCGACCTGGTCGCCCGCCCGGATCGCCAGTTCGGCGAGGGCGCTGCCGGGGAGCACGGCCGCGTCCGGGCCGGTGCGCTCGGTCAGCCAGGGGTGGTCCTGTGCGGAGATCCGGCCGGTGAACAGATGGTCGTCCGCCCCGGCCAGCGGGACCGCCGCGCCGAGCAGCGGATGTCCGGCCGCGTCGAGTCCGGCGGCGGCCACATCGCTCGCCGCGACCGGCTTGTCCAGCCAGTACCGCTGCCGCTGGAACGGATACGTCGGCAGCTCCACGTCCGGTGCGCCGTGCCCCGGGCCGCCCGTGAACACGGCGTCCCAGCACGGTTCGACACCCTGCACGTACGCCTCGGCGAACGAGCCGGCGAAGCGCTCCGGGTCGCCCTCGTCCCGGCGCAGCGTGCCGACGACGGCGGCGCTCCCTCCGGTGTCCTCGATGGTCTGCTGGAGCGACATGGCGAGCATGGGGTGCGGAGCGCACTCGATGAACGCCGTGTGGCCGTCGGCCAGCAGCGCCCGGGTGGCCCGCTCGAAGTCCACCGGCTCACGCATGTTCCGGTACCAGTAGTCGGTGTCCAGCTCCGTGGTGTTTAGCGGTCCGCCGGTCACCGTGGAGTAGTACGCGATCCGCGAGGCGCGCGGCCGCACCCCCGCCACCTCGCGCAGCAGCCGCTCGCGCAAGCCGTCGACCTGCGGGGAGTGCCCGGCGGTGTCCACGCCAGGCACCCGGCGGGACTTCACCCTGTCGGCGGCGAGCTCGGCCATGAAGGCGTCCAGGGCCTCCGGGTCGCCGGAGACGGTCACGGTCGCGGGGCTGTTGACGGCGGCGATGCCGAGCCGTTCGCTCCACGGCCGAAGCCGCTCGGCGACCGTCTCGGCCGACGCGAGCACCGAGAGCATGCCGCCCTTGCCGCTCAGCTCGGCCCATGCCTGGCTGCGCCGGGCCACCACCTTGGCGGCGTCCTCCAGCGAGAGCCCACCGGCCACATACGCGGCGGCGATCTCACCCTGCGAATGGCCCACCACCGCCGCCGGTTCGACACCGTACGAGCGCCACAGCGCGGCCAGCGACACCATCACCGCGAACAGCGCGGGCTGGACCACGTCGATGCGGGACAGCGACGGGGCGCCCGGCTCACCGCGCAGCACCTCGCGCAACGACCAGTCCAGGAACGGCTCCAGGGCGTCGGCGCACTCCTCCAGCCGCTCCGCGAAGACGGGCGAGGCGTTCCACAGCGGGAGCGCCATCCCGATCCACTGCGAACCCTGCCCGGGGAAGACGAACACGGTCTTCCGGCGCCCGCCCGCCGTGCCCTCGACCACATGGGGCGCCGGGGTGCCCTGCGCGAGCGCGCCGAGCCCGTCCACGAGCCGCTCCCGGTCCCGGCCGAGGATCACCGCCCGGTGGCCGAAGGCCGTCCGGGTGGTGGCGAGGGCGCGGCCGAGTGCGGCGAGGTCGGTGCCGGGGTGGTCGGCCAGATGGTCGCGCAGTTGCTCGGCCCGGGTCCGCAGGGCCTGTTCGGTGCGCCCGGTCAGTACCCAGGGCAGCACGGGCAGACCCGGGGCAGCGGGACGGGCCTCCTCCTGGACGGCGACGTCCGGTTCGGCCGGGGCCTGCTCCAGGATGGCGTGGGCGTTGGTGCCGCTGATGCCGAAGGACGAGACGCCCGCGCGCCGTGGCCGCGCGGCCTTGGGCTCCGGCCACGGCCGGGCCTCGGTCAGCAGCTCCACGCCCCCGGACGACCAGTCGACATGTGGCGAGGGCTCGTGTACGTGCAGGGTCTTGGGGAGCGTGCCGTGGCGCAGCGCCATCACCATCTTGATGACCCCGGCCACGCCCGCCGCCGCCTGGGGGTGGCCGACGTTGGACTTCAGCGAGCCGAGCCACAGTGGCCGGTCCTCGGGGCGGTCCTGGCCGTAGGTGGCCAGCAGCGCCCCGGCCTCGATGGGGTCGCCGAGCGAGGTGCCGGTGCCGTGTGCCTCGACCGCGTCCACATCGTCCGTGGTGAGCCCGGCGTCCGCCAGCGCCTGCCGGATGACGCGCTGCTGGGCCGGTCCGCTCGGGGCGGTGAGGCCGTTGCTCGCGCCGTCCTGGTTGGTGGCGGAGCCACGGACCAGCGCCAGTACCCGGTGGCCGTTGCGCCGCGCGTCCGACAGGCGCTCCAGCAGCACCATGCCCACGCCCTCGCCCCAGCCGGTGCCATCGGCGTCCGACGAGAACGCCTTGCAGCGGCCGTCGGGCGACAGCGCCTTCTGGCGGCTCAGCTCCACGAAGATCCCGGGGCTGGACATCACGGTGGCGCCACCGGCCAGGGCCAGCGAGCACTCGCCCTCGCGCAGCGACCGCACGGCCATGTGCAGGGCCACCAGGGACGACGAGCACGCCGTGTCCACGGTGACCGCCGGGCCCTCAAGACCCCAGGTGTAGGCGATACGGCCGGAGGCGACGCTGGTGGTGCCACCGGTCAGCAGATAGCCCTCGAACCCTTCCGACGCCTCGTCCATCCGCGGCCCGTAGTCCTGCGGCATGGTGCCGACGAAGACGCCGGCGTCGCTGCCCTTGAGCGTGGCGGGGTCGATCCCGGCGCGCTCGAACGCCTCCCACGCGGTCTCCAGCAGCAGCCGCTGCTGGGGGTCCATCGCCTGGGCCTCGCGGGGGCTGATGCCGAAGAAGGCCGGGTCGAACTGGTCGGCCTCGTAGAGGAATCCGCCCTCGCGCACATAGCTGGTGCCGTGGCGGGCCGGGTCCGGGTCGTAGAGCCCCTCCAGGTCCCAGCCCCGGTTGGCGGGGAAGCCCGCGATGGCGTCCCGGCCCTCGCCGACCAGTTGCCACAGCTGTTCGGGCGTGCGCACCCCGCCGGGGAGGCGGCAGCTCATCGCCACGATGGCGATCGGGTCGTCGTGGCCGGTGGCGCGCCGGGCAGCGGCCGGGCGCGGGGCCGTGGCCGTCCGGGAGCCCACCGCCACGTCCTGGACGTGGCGGGAGAGGGCCAGCGGGGTGGGATGGTCGAAAAGGACGGTCCCGGCGAGCCGTGTTCCGGTGGCGGTGCTGAGGAGGTTGCACAGCTCGACGGACATCAGCGAGTCGAAGCCGAGATCCTTGAAGATCTTCTCGGGGTCGACGGTGTCGGGGCCCCGGGAGCCCAGGACCCAGGCGGTATGCGTACGGACCAGCTCCAGCGCCACGCGCTCGCGCTCTGCGGGGTCGGTCAGGGCGGTGAACTCCTCGCGCCATGACAGAGGTTCACCGGTGGCGACCTCCTCCATCCCGGGAAGGTCGCTGTCCAGCCAGTAGCGCTGCCGCTGGAAGGCATACGTGGGCAACTCCACCCGGCGCGCACCGCGCCCGGCGAACACCCGCTCCCAGTCCACCTCGCCACCATGAGCGTGGAGCTGGGCGACCCCGGACAGCAACGCCTCAACCTCGGCACGGTCCTTGCGCAGGAGGGGTACGAACGCGGCGGCGGCCTCTGAGACGCAGTCCCGGCCCATGGCGGAGAGCACACCGGCCGGGCCGATCTCCACATACCGGGTGACACCCTGCCCTTCGAGGAACCGTATGCCGTCCCCGAAACGCACCGCCTGACGCACATGGCGCACCCAGTACTCCGGCGAGCACACCTCCTCGCCCGCCAACTCGCCCGTGACGTTCGA
>NZ_JAGFNO010000072.1:0-18261 GCF_017592595.1 Streptomyces sp. NEAU-YJ-81
CCCATCGGCGTTCCGGGGTGCCCCGAATTCGCCTTTTGCACCGCGTCCATGCACAGTCCGCGGATCGTGTTCACCGACAGCGTGTCCAGGTCGGTCATGGCTACGCCGCCCTCCGTGCGCTCGATGGTGGTCTGAGCTTGCTTTGGGCGCCCGGCCGAGCGGGTATGGGCCATCTCACTCGCCCACTCCCACCAGCCTAGGCTCGTCCGTGTCGCCGCGCATGCTCACCTCCTTCGGGACCTCGGCGGCCTCGCTAGGTGTCGGATCGGACGATGGTCGCGAGGACGTCGTTGAATGCCTCGGTGGAGGTGGGGTGGGTGTAGACGGCGTTGCGGAGCTCGGCCGCCCGGATGCCGTGGCGCATGGCGAGCGCGACGGTGTTGATGATTTCCTGCGCGTCCACGCTGAGCAGGGCGGCGCCCAGGATCTCGTCGGTCTCGGCGTCGAGCACGAACTTCATCACCCCACGGGTGTCCTCGACGATGTACGCACGCGGCATGGCGACGATCTCGGAGACCGGCTGGCTGGCGATCCTCACCCGGTGCCCGGCCGCCCGGGCCTGTTTCTCGGTGAGTCCGACGGTGGCCAGCGGCGGGGTGATGAAGACGGTGTGCGGGATGGCGACCCGGTCGTCGGTGGAGCGCTTGCCCTCGCCGAGCAGCTGGTCGAGGACGATACGGCTGTCGTCGAGGGAGACATAGGTGAACTGCGGCCCGCCGTTGACGTCTCCGAGGGCGAAGATATGCGGCCGGCTGGTGCGCAGATGCTCGTCGACCTCGACCGCGCCGCGCTCGGTGGTGCGCACACCCGCGGCGTCCAGCGCCAGATCGCGGGTGGCCGGTGCGCGGCCGGTGGCGGCGAGGACGGCGTCGGCCTCCAGCGTGTGCCGCTGTCCGTCCGTCTCGTAGACGACGGTCGCGGAGGCTTCGCCGTCACGGATTTCCGTGACGGCGGCCCCCGTGACGATCTCGATGCGCTCCTCCACCAGGATGCTCTCGGCGACGGCGGCAACGTCGTCGTCCACCAGGCCGAAGACCTTCGGGGCCGCCTCGAGCACGGTGACCTCGGAGCCGAACCGCCCGTAGATGGAGGCGAATTCGAGGCCGAGGTAGCCACCGCCGATGATCGCCAGCCGTTCCGGAAGGATGGTGGTGTCGATCAGTTCGGTGCTGGTGACGGTGTACTGGCTGGTCCGCAGGCCGGGGATGTCGAGGACGATCGGCTCCGATCCGGTGTTGATGAGGATCGTCTCCGCGGTGATCGTCAGGGGCCCGTCGGCGGTCTCGACGCGCACGGTGTGCGGATCGGTGAACGCGGCCGCCCCTGTGATCACCGAGACGGTGTCCATGTCGTTCAGCCCGTCGTAGTTGCCACCGCGGAACAACTTGGTCAGCGCCTGCACCTCGCCGACGGAGCGCTCGTACCACTCCTGGGGCACATCCTCCGGCCGGCGCTTTCGGGAGTGGTGGACCAGTGCCTTGGTCGGCACACAGCCGACGTTCGGGCAGGTGCCGCCGTACATCCGTGCCGACCGCTCGACCAGCACCACGCGCTTGCCGAGCCGACCCATCGTGGCGGCCACCGTCTTGCCGCCCTTGCCGAACCCGATCACGAGCATGTCGGCTTGCGGGTTTCGGTTGGTGGTGCCCATGTTCGCTCCCCTTCTCGGCAGAGGGATGGAATCCACCTCCCTCTTTTCCACGGCACCACCAACACCGTGGCCCCGCAACTGGCCGCCCCCGGTGCCACCGCGCACCCTGGAAGCAGGCGGAACCGGAGGAGAACGTGTGATGGCCGGACCGATAGCAGTGCTCTTCGATATCGACGAAACCCTGGTCCACACCGGAGGCTCGGGGGCCCGGAGTTGGGCCTGGGCCTTCGACCGGTTGCACGGCGTGGCTGCCGACATCGGGGAACACACCTCGGCCGGGGAGACGGATCCGCAGGTCGGCCGGGAGACGTTCCGGGCCGTCCTCGGCCGCGAGCCCAGTCACGATGAGATGGCCCGCCTGTACGCGGCGTATCTGTGGCATCTCTCGGAGGACATCCGGACCTCGGAGGGGTATCGCGTCATGGACGGCGTCGAAGACACCCTGCGGCGGATCACGGACGCGGGGATCATCCTCGGGCTCATCTCCGGCGCGATGGAGGGCGCGGCCCGGATCAAGATGGAACCGGGCAGGCTGGGCCGCTATTTCGTGTTCGGCGCCTACGGCTCGGACTCCCAGGACCGGGCAGAGATCACCCGCCTGGCGATGGCCAAGGCCGCCCGGCTCCACGGGCGCGATCTGGGGCGCCCCGATGTCTACGTGGTCGGGGACACCCCCCGCGACATCGAGGCCGCGCGCGATGCGAACGCGACCGCGGTAGGGGTCGCGAGCGGCCACTACTCCGTGGCGCAACTGCGTGCCGCAGAGGCCGACCATGTGCTCGCGTCGCTGACCGAGCCGTTCCCGCACACATGAGAACGATCGGGCGCCGAGTCAGCCTTGTGCGGCGGCGTCCCGCTCCCGATCGTAGGCGGCCCGCGCCTCCAGCACGGAGAAGCGCTGGAGCCGGTGCCGGGTGCCGAGTTCGACATCGGCGAGGCCGTGCCAGGGCCGACGGGGCTTGATCAGCTCTATTTTGTAGAGGCTGATCTGGGATTCCATGAGCGCGTTGTCCAGGGCATCACCGACGGTGCCGATGGAGGCGTCGATGCTGGTCTCAAAGAGGTGTGCGGTGAACGCGGAAGACGTGTATTAACTGTCAGCGTCCGGATGATGAACCAGGCCGGGGCCGGCTGGTGTGCCGACGCGGTCGCGTCGCCATAGGGCCATACCGAGGGCGTCGAGGACGAGTTTGGCCCGCTTGCTGGTGGCGGCGGACCAGCCAACGATCGCCCGGGAGAAGACGTCCGCGACGAACACGACGTATACGATCCCTGACCAGGTGGCGACGTAGGTGAAGGCCGCGACCCATCCCTCGTTCGGCCGGGACTCGGTGAAGTCGCGCTGTAACAGGCCAGCCGCCCGTCCGTGCCCATCGTCGCGGATGGTGGTGCGGATCTTCCTGCCGCGGCGGGCGCCCACCAGACCCAGATCCCGCATCAGCCGGGCGACCGTACAACGGGCCACCGGTGTGTCCTCACGGTGCAGCTGCCGCCATACCTTCCGGACCCCGTAGACGCTGAAGTTGTCGGCATGGACGCGGCCGATCTGCGTCTTCAAATCGGCGTTGCGAACCGCCCTGGCACTGGGGGTGCGCTTCTTGGCGGCGTAGTAGGTGCTCGTTGCGATCTTCATTCCGTGGTCGACCAGGACACGGCAGATCGGCTCGACTCCGAACACTTGCCGGTGCTCGTCGATGAACGCTACGAGCGCTTCGACGGCCGGTCGAGCTCGGCCGCGATGAAAGCCGACGCGGTTTGCTGAGGAGGAACCTTCCGTAGCACGTTACAGCCCTCGCCGTCGGGCGACGGCGAAAGCCCGCAGCAACTCCGGCATCACTGTAGATGGGTCTCCGGTGGCCACCCAGCGGAAGTGGGCCACCATCATTACGTTATCGAAGCTCTCTCGCACGAACCCATCCACGATGCCTGGGCCGGCCACGCGTTCACGAACCACGACTTCGCCCGGTTCGACCTCGTTCGCGATCTGCTGGTAGCACCCAGTGTCGGGGCAGCCCTTGAACTCGTAAATCCAGTGACCCATGCCTGACCTCCTGCCGAGAGCAACGAGTGCGCCGCCGATCTGTCAGCCAGGAAAGCTGTGGAAACATCCGAAGGGAGCAACGGTATTCACGTGGTGAAGGCCACACCCGTGACCACCGACGGCAGCACAACTTGAAGGTCCGCGCAGTTGCCGAACACGTGCGACCGTCGGGAGCGAGGCTCCGCAGCCTCAGCCTCGACCCTGGTGGTGACTAGCGAGGAGGCCGTGGTTGCTGTGCTGCCGGCCGTCCGTGCTGCGCGTCCTTGCCAACTGGCGCCTCGCCTCGCCCAAGTCCTGCTGCCGGGCGCCGGAGGCTCCGGCGGTGGCGTCCACGTCGTGCCCTTGGGCGTCGCCGATCTCCAGGGCGATGGCACCGTCGGGCATGACGAAGGCGTTGTACCAGTCTCCGCCGATGTCGAGCCCGTCTCGGCTTGGTCGGTAGCGGGCGACCTCCAGGCCCGGGAGGTGCCATGGTCTGCTGCGGCGCCGTGGCCGGCTCGACTCGTGCCTTTTGTAATCTGACGCGCTTCAGTGTCTGGCCTGCAAGGTCGGCAAGAGTACCCATGAAGGCCCGCCCGTCCGGGGACGAGTGGTGCTCGCTGTCGTAGGTCACTAACCGGGCCCCGAGCGGCTGATCGCCGCCCGGGCTGAGGGAGGTGATCGAGATGGCGTAGCCGGAGTCGAGCTGGTCGAAGTACGGCATCATGGCCCCGTGCGGCCAGCGGCGTATGTAGTCCTCCCGGTTGGGAATGAACTGTGGCTTGCCGGTGCGGATCACATAGGGCAGCGTGTTGCGGGCGTCCAGCGGCAGGCCGTGCAGGGCGGCCACCGGTATCGGGATCCCGGCATCGGAGGAGACGCGCAGGTGGCCTTCCGTGATGAACCCGCTGGTTTTTCTTCAAGCGCACCTTCGTCACGAAACCCACCGGTTCTCGGAGATCCGGGCCGGGACGCGCGCCTCGTCGCGCTGCAGCACGATCAGGGCCATGTCGTCGGCGAGCGGCCCGCCCGTATGCGCCCGCAGGTCTGCGCCGATCCTGTGCACGAGCTCATCCGGACGCTGATCGGTCCAAGCCGTCACTCGCTCCGCGAGGGGGTAGAAGCTGCCCATGCTGTCCCGGGCCTCGGTGACTCCGTCCGTGTACAGCACCAGCCGGTCACCCGGGGCGAAACGGAAGGTCAATGGGGCGTACTCGGTCTCCGTCAGGGCGCCAAGACCCAGCGGGGGAGCTGGGGCACTGACTTCCAGGGGCGTGACGTGCCCCCCGTGCAGCAGAAGCGGCGGCAGATGGCCGAAACTGATCAGACGGGCACAGGGCTGGTCGTCCGGGATCTCCAGCACGGCCGCCGTGACGAAGCGTTCACCGGGCCATTCGTCAGGATCCCCGCGGTTCGACTGGCCCAGGTCCCAGCGCACATCGGACTCCAGGGCGGACGCGAGCCCGGACAGTGTGGAGTGCCGGTGCGCGTTGAAGCGGAAGGCACCGAGGACGGTCTCGATGTCCCCGATGGCCCCGAGCCCCTTGCCGCGCGCATCCCCGATGATCAGCCGGGTGGGGCCAGGCGCGCGGACCAGTGCGTACAGGTCTCCACCGATACGGGCTTCGGTCTCGGCGGCCACGTACGTCGACGCCAGGGACACCGCTCCCGCGCGTCGCGGCAGTGGCCGCAGCAGCACGGACTGCGCGGCTTCCGAGACCTGGCGCACCCTGGCCAGGTGGCGCTGATGCTGCTCGCGCAGACGGGTGGCGATCAGGAGCAGCGCCGAGAACAGCACCAGGGACAGCATCTGCACGAGTACGTTCTCGGTGGTCAGCGTGCGCCGTTCGGCTCCGGCGACGACCAGCGCCGCCAGGGCGAGCAGAGCGGTGACGGCGGTGCGGCGGGTGTCGGCGAAGGTGGCGGCGAGCGCGAGCGGGATGACCAGCAGATGGGCGAGGTGGATGTCCGACGGCAGGAACCAGTCGGCCACCGGAATCGCCACGATCGGCACGGACCACAGGGCCACCCATCGGTAGCCCCGCCATCCGCTCGGTGCCCTAGTCGTCTGCAATGGCGGTCTGCTCTGCATTGTTCTCCCAGGTTCGGCGCGCACGGCAATGAAGCGACGCCGCTCGGTACGCACACCGAGCTGCATCAGGGCACAGGACACCGTGAAGAGCAGCCGTTCGTACGTCCACAGACTGCTGTATCCGGTCGCTTCGACCGCGTTGCAGATCCACTCCCGATCTTGGGCGCGGACGAAGTCCGAGCTTCACGAAACCTCCGATGTAGTCGTTGGAGTTTGGCGGCAAGGCGGCGAGGCCGGATGGGACTTTCCACCCCGACGCCGGGCTGCCGCTGCTGCTGGTGTGGTGTGGTGTTGTCTGGTGTGGGAGTGTATGTCCGTTATCCAGTCACATAAATAGTACGTATGAGCTGCCGGTCTTCTCGGGGCGCAGGCACTGGCCTCCCAGCGCTTGAGTCGGGCGGGTAAGTGGTTTCACGCACTGGCTGGCAGTTGCTGATCAGCCCAGATGAGTTTGCCGTGCGGGATGTGGCGGGTTCCCCATCGGCGGGACAGTTGACTGACGAGGAAGAGTCCGCGGCCGTGTTCGTCGGTGGTGCGGGGGTGTCGCACAAACGGGTGGCTGTGGCTGGCGTCGCAGACTTCGCAGGTCAGCATCTCGTGCCGGATGAGGCGTAGGCCGATCATGCGGTCGCTGCTGCGGTCGCTGTTGCCGTGGATGATGGCATTGGTGAACAGTTCGCTGACGATCAGTCCTGTGGACTCGGCTAGGTGTTCCAGTCCCCACTGGGCCAGCTGCCGGGCAGCGAGAGTTCGGGCACGGCTGACGACGGCGGGGTCGCTGGGGAACCGCCAAGACGCGACCTGGTCTGCGCTTAGCGAGCGGGTCCGTGCGAGGAGCAGAGTGACATCGTCGTTCTGCGGCTCGGTCCGCAGCGTGTCCACCGTGGACGAGCACAGACCGTCCAGTGTGAGGTCGGGCCGTGCGAGGGCTGTGCGGAGACGGTTCATGCCGGCGCTGATGTCCTGGTCGCGGGCTTTGATCAGACCGTCGGTGTAGAGGGCGAGCACGCTTCCTTCGGCGAGTTCCAAGGTTACGGACTCGAAGGGGACCAGTCCGAGGCCGAGCGGTGTTCCGGTGGGCAGGTCGGGGAAGGTGACGTGGCCGTGCGGGTCGATGATCGCGGGCGGGGGGTGGCCGGCCCGTGCCATGGTGCAGGTGCGGGTGACCGGGTCGTAGACCGCGTACAGGCACGTGCCGACCATCGTGGTGGTGGCCGGGTGCCGGGGGTCGGCTTCCGCCTCGGTGAGGCGGATGACCTGCTCGTCGAGGCGGGACAGTACTTCGTCGGGAGGCATGTCCATGTCGGCGAGGGTGCGCGTAGCGGTGCGGAGTTGGCCCATCTTCGCCGCCGCGTTGATGCCGTGTCCGACCACGTCGCTGACGACCAGGGCGACGCGGGCGCCGGAGAGGGGGATCACGTCGAACCAGTCACCCCCGATGCCGTGGTGGCTGTCGGCCGGCAGGTAGCGCCAGGCCACATCAGCGGCGGAGCCGCCTGTGGCGCGGTGGGGGAGCAGCAGGCGCCGCAGGGCCAGAGCCGTGGAGCGTTCGCGCACGTATTGGCGGGCGTTGTCCAGGGCCAGTGCTGTCCAGCTGACGAGTTCCTCGGCCAAGAGCAGGTCGTCCTCCTCGAACGGCCTGGGGTCCTTCGTCCGCACGAAGACCGCCACGCCCAGCACTGCGTCCCGGGCGTGGATCGGGACGACCATCAACGAGTGCATGGCGTGCTCGCGGAGCTTCTCCGCCCGCGCCGCGTCGTAGTGGTCCAGCCATGTGCCCGGGGATGCGTCCAGCATGGGCTCGAAGTGGGATTTCCCGGAGCGCAGGACACCGGTGAAGGGTGAAGTGGGCGGGACGAAGACCGGTTCTCCGCGAGCGGACAGGGACTCCGGAGTTCCCGGGTGGATCGAGGCCAGGCCCGCACGGCGGAAGACGGGGATGTGTCCGACCTGTGGGCCGAGATGGGCCAAGGGCTCCTCGCCGAGTGGGACGGACTCCGCCAGGTCGACGGTGGCGTAGTCCGCGAGGGACGGCACGGCCAGGTCGGCCAGTTCCTGTCCGGTCTGCATGACGTCCGAAGTGGTGCCGATGCGCCTGCTGGCCTCGCCGAGGATGGCCAGACGCTCTCGCGCCCGTCGGCTGTCGGTGACGTCCACGCTCACGACGCACACGCCCAGCGCGCGACCCTGCGCGTCGTCGAGGCGGAAGTAGGACGCCGTCAATATGCGGTTGCTTCGCACATTCGCCGGCAGGAAGGCCTGGTAGTCCACGTTGATCGCCGGGTCGCCGCTCTCCAGCACCTGGTGCATCAGTGCCTCCAGCGTTTCGGCCTCCGTCCCGGGCGCCGCCTCCGTCAGCCTGCGGCCCAGCCGCTTGGGGAGAGAGATGCCGTCCTTGGAGCCCTGGGTGTCGTTCACCCGGATGCAGCGCAGGTGCGTGTCCCGTACGACGACACCGATCGGCAGGCGGCTCGGCAGCGTAGCGAGGAGCGGCTCCGCCACTGTGGCCTCGGCCGGCCACGCGGGAAGCAATGCCTTGTCGGTCGCACAGACCACCCACCACTCCAGGCCGTCCTGCCCGGACAGCGATGACACGCACAGGCACACGTCGA
Organism: Streptomyces sp. NEAU-YJ-81; assembly: GCF_017592595.1. NCBI lineage: Bacteria > Bacillati > Actinomycetota > Actinomycetes > Kitasatosporales > Streptomycetaceae > Streptomyces > Streptomyces sp. NEAU-YJ-81. Next base: position 8,376 of record NZ_JAGFNO010000072.1, read on the forward strand.
TGATGCGGCCGTCACGGTGGCGCACCTGCGCGAGGTCGGACCAGCGGCCACGGAGGGTGCTCTCTTGTGCGGCTTGCGAAGCCTTTGCTCGGTCATCAGCGGCTACCAACAGGGCACCGGCGGACCGCCCCACCACCTCCACAGCCGAGTAGCCCACGAGCCGCTGAGCGCCTTGCGACCATCCGACCACCGTCCCCTGCGCGTCGAGGAGAGCTATCGCTGGGCAGACTGTTTCGATGGCTGTCTGAGCCTCGGAGACTGCTGTCTCTGCGGAACTGCCCATTGCTCTTCCCTTCTGTGTTCCCCCGGCGATTCTGTGTTCCCCCGGCGATGCGGTCCCTAGCTGCTCGGCTGTCTAGTGGATGGACAGGTCCAGGGCAGGAGTGATCGAGCTGCCAGGCACGGCGGGCCACAGCTCATTCACACTTCCCTCCACGGTGGCTGCGGCGGTGGTCTCGGGCCGTCAGACGTCCTCCGGCGGGACCCCTGTCGGGGCGCGGGTGCGGCCAGCGGGCCGTCGGCTGACACCGACGGCAGCAACACGGCCGTCCGGTGACTCCCCGCCTGCTCTGTACCCGGGAAAGGCGCCCATGAGCCACAGGGAGACCATCACGGTGCGGTGTCCAGGCCGATCAAGCTCTGAGGCCTCGGGCGCGAGCTTCGCGTGTGCTCGGGGCGACGCCGCGGGCTTCCGCGCGCTTCGTTTGTGCTCATGTCTGCGACGCTACGTACCCAGCGGCACCGGCGTATGGTCCATTTCTATGACAAATTCCCAGACCAATTCTGCGGACAAAGCAAGCTCGTGATCTACGGAGCTGGGACACTGACCCGCTCCCGAGTGTGGCGCTCCGAACATGCGACGTGGCGCTCCGGCTTCGCGGGGCAAACGGTCTGACAACATCGGTGTCTTCCTCTAGCCACTGACCTCGACGAGCTCTACACCCAGCGGACCCGCGAGTTCGGGGAGTTCATTGGCAGGCCCGGCCACACCCTGGTCGGGGCGGATCCGATACCGGGCTGATGAAGGTCGTCACCGACGGTGTGCAGGCGTCGGGAGGGCGGCTCACGGGGCTCTCGGTCGATTTTCTCCGGAAGTGGGTCGGGATGGATGCCGACGAAATGACGTTCGTCAGGCATCTCGCCGAACGGAAGGCACGGTTGCTCGCCGTGTACGACGCAGTAGTGGTGATGCCCGGCGGCGTGGGCACGCTGGAGGAAGTGACCGAGGTCCTGGAGCTTGAGGAAGCACGGCCTGTACGACGAGCCCGTGGCATTCGAGCGGATGCTCAGGGCTGCACAGGCGAAGGCTGATGCGGCCGGAGACATCCGACTGGCTGTGTCGGTCGACTCCACGATCGTGCGGGCCGACCACCACGCCGCCGGGGCGTGAAAAGGGGGGCGCCGGGCACTCGGGCGGTCGCGCGGTGGTCTGACCAGCAAGATTCATCTGCCCTGCGATGCCTTCGGTCGTCCCCTCGCCTTCGTGGTCACGGGCGGCAACACCCACGACTGCACCCGGTTCAACGCCGTCGTGGAAGCGATCCGGGTGCCCCGCATCGGCCCGGGGCGCCCCTGGACCAGGCCGTCTCAGGTCATCGGCGACAAGGGCTACAGCTCGAACGTGGTCCGCACCCGGCTCCGTCGGCGGAGCATCGCTCACACGAACGAATCTCGGCAGGGACGCTCCCGGTCCGGGCAGAGGCGCGTCCGCTCCGCCCTCGGAACCCCGTCTAGGGCAGCACCCTGCACAGTGCGTCCAGTGCGCCTGCCCACGCGCTGTCCGAGGGCGCCGCGTAGTTGACCACCAGGGCATCCCGTTCGGGCAACTGCCATCCGCAGTCCGCCACTTCGTAGCGGAACTGCGTCAACCCCCTGATCGCCAGACCTTGCCGGGCCGCGTCCTGGACCACCGAGCTCTCACTTCCATGCGGGAGTTCGAGGACCGTCTGCAGTCCTGCAGCCATCCCGGTCACACGAATGCCGGGAGCCCTCCGGCGCAGGACCTCGACCAGCTGATCGCGGCGACGCCGGTAACGCAGCCGCATCGAGCGCACATGACGGTCGTACGCACCCGAGGCGATGAATTCCGCCAGCGTCAGCTGCTCCAGGGCGCTCGTCATGTAGTCGCCGTGCCCTTTGGCCGCCACGATCTCCGGGACGAGTTCCTCCGGCAGCACCATCCATCCGAGCCGTACCCCCGGCGCCAGGGACTTGCTCACGGAACCGAAGTACACCACCCGCTCCGGATCGAGGCACTGCAGGGCCCCCACCGGCTGACGGTCGTACCGGAACTCCCCGTCGTAGTCGTCCTCCAGGATCAGGCCGCCCGTGGCACGTGCCCACTCGACGGCCGCCGTGCGCCGGTCCGGGCGGAGCGCGACCCCCGTCGGGTACTGGTGCGCCGGGGTCATCAGCACCGCCCCCACGTCGCGCAGTCGCGCGAGGTCTTCGATGCGTGCGCCATGGTCATCGACGTAGAGGGGCGGGGTGCGCAGGCCGGCGTTCGCCAGCAGGTCGCGATACAGGCCGAGTCCGTAGACCTCGACGGCCACCCCTCGCACCCGCCGCACCCTGAGCGCCTGCGCCATCAGCGCCAGGCCGTGGTGGAAACCGGAACAGATGACGATCCGGTCCGGCTCGGCATACACCCCGCGGGCCCGGCCGAGGTAGTCGGCGAGTGCGGTGCGCAGCTCCATCCGGCCGCGGGCGTCGCCGTAGCCGAAGGCATCGTGTGGCGCGGCGGTCAAAGCCCGGCGAGCCGCGGTGAGCCACTGCGTGCGCGGAAAGGTCGCGAGGTCCGGTGCACCGGTCCACAGGCCATACCGGGAACGGGGCTCGTCCGGCCTCGTGCGAGGAGCGTCGGGCGCGGGCCTGTGCGGCTCGACCCGGGTGGCCACCCGGGTCCCGGAGCCCTGCTGGGCGGTGAGCCAGCCCTCAGCGACCAGCTCGGCGTAGGCCTCGACCACGGTGTGACGCGAGACGCCGAGATCCGCGCCGAGCGAGCGGGAGGCCGGCAGCCGGCTGCCGGGCGCCAGACGCCCCGTCCGCACGGCCTCCCTCAAGGCGTCGGTGAGCCCTGCACGCAGCCCGGGTCCGCGCAGCTCCAGATGCAGGTCGGCACCGAAGGCGGGGGGCGGACCGGCCGCGGAATTGGTCCGGGAACCTGTCATGTAAATGAACCGTACTCCCATACCATCGACTGGCTGGTCGTCCCATTGGGCCACGCTGCGAGCCACCGCAGTCTCGTCGTGGTGACGACCGCACCGCGAGCGTGTTCGCCGCAAGCACGGATTGGGTGTGTTGTCCTGGCACGTTGGTGGCGGGCGACGCGCCGTGAGGGGTGCTTGAACGGGACGAGGGCTTCTGGTTTCGGTGTGGATTGCGACATCTGCCACTGGCATCAGGAGGCCCTCGTTGATCCAACGTAACGCCCCGCTGCCCCCACTGGCAGGCTGCGTCTGGCCCGGTGTGTCATCGAGGACGGCTGGCCGCTGCGGCGGGCGGCCGAACGGTTTCAGGTCAGCCACACCACCGCCGCCCGCTGGGCCCACCGCTGCCGCCACCACGGGGCAGCCGGCCTGAGCGACCGCTCCAGCCGCCCCCACCACTCACCACGCCGGACACCCGCCCCCGTGGAGGAACAGGTGCTGCGGATGCGGCGTGAACACCACATCGTCCCGCTGCGGCTGGCCGGCTGTGCATCCGTCGCCGCCTCCACCGCCCACCGCATCCTCCAACGCCACGGCCTGCCACCCCTGGCCACGCTGGATTGGGCCACTGCCGAACCCGTCCGCCGCCCCTGGAGTGGGCACGCGCCACGAGCCCCGAGAGCCGCCACCTGCTGGAGCGCCTCCGGTCCTGAATCGTCGCCTCCGAGGCGTTGTCCCTCCGCGCTGGCGGAGGGCAGGAGATCATCCGTCACAGCACGCACCGCATCAAGGACGAGGAGGTGAACGAGACGAAATCGGCAAGATCGATCCCGGAGCCGGTGATCCGTCGGCTCGACGCACGACTCGACCTGCTCGGTGAGGCCCTCACCTGCGGCGATCTTGCGCCGGAGGACGTCAAACCGATGTTCCAGACGGCCTGCATCGTCCTGCGCGACACCGGGCGGCGACCGCGGGAACTCTGTGAGTTGCGGGCGGACTGCCTGGAATTCGACGATGGCGAGTACAGCGTGCTCTGGGACAACCGCAAGGCCCGCAGGCGGCGGCGCCGACTGCCTATCGCATCCCAGACGGTCGAGGCCATCAGCGATGGCTGGAACGACAGGCCGAACTGGAGCTGCCCGCGGGTGGCCACCGCTTCCTGGTCCACCGCGGACCGCTGCCGGCGGCATCGCCCGTCTGGACGGCCGGGTGCTGTACCGGGCCCTTCGCGCCCGGGGGAAAGCCCTCCCTCTCCTCGACTCCGAGGAGACCGGCAAGGACGGTCGTCCGCTGTCGTAGCCGAAGGCGGTATTCGGGGCGTCCTGGTTGAGACCAAGCTTCTCCTGGGCCCAGCGGCCGCCCCAGGACGTGGTGTTGAAGGTGGGCCGGGTACGGAACGGCTGGGCCGCCAGGTTCCGCAGGGTCCGGCGAAGCACTGGTCCGGACAGCCCCGCGGGTGCAGCGAGGTCCTGGCAGCCGATGCGGTTGGCCAAGGAGTCACGGTGCCGGTCGAGCAATGGCCAGTCTATGGAGAACAGCCGCTTGGCCGTGGGAGGGCCGTCGTCCTCGCCGTGGCCGAGGTTGCGCGCGGTTCCAGCGGCGACCGCAGCCTCCGCGCACCGTTTGGGCGTGTCCATGTACCAGAGCACGTCGTGGGGGGCCACGGCGGCGCCGGGCCCGAAAATGAGTGCCACTGCGGTGTTCGTGTCGCAGCAGCCGTCCGTACTCTGGTTCTGCCTTGAGGGTGACGATGTTCGTCCGGGGCGTCCGTGACGATCAGGACGAACTTGCCCGCCACCTTGTAGACGTCCAGCTGCTCGGTGAACGGGCGCCCGTGGCTGGCCCCGGGCAGCGCCAGTGCGGTGTCGCGCGCTCTGTCCTGGAGCTTGTCGCCGCTGATGGGCATGACGAAGGTCAGGCGCGGCGGCCGTAGGTGCGCGGATCCACGGGCTGCTCGGACTTGGGAAGCCCGCCGACCACGAGACGGTAGGAGTCGATCACGAGCTCCTTCACTAGCTTCTCGTCGATGGTGCCCCCGCCTTCCACCGTGATCCAGTGCCTCTTGTTCATGTGATAGCCGGGGGTAACGTCTGCGTACTGCTCACGCAGGGCTGCGGCGTCGTCCGGATCGGCTTTCAGGATCACGACGGGGCGCCCCGGCATGTCGGTCATGAGCATGAAAACTTTGCCGCGAGCCTTGTAGAGGCGCCAGTCGGGGCCAAAACGATGCTCCAGATCGGTGCCGGGCAGTCCCACAGCGCAGTCGCCCGCGATTTTCTGCAGCTCCTGTCCGTCCAAGGTGATCAACTCCTCTATCGATCCGAGTGCCCTGACCGCCCGGCCAAGGGACCAAGGTGGCGTCTCCCGCGTGGCGGCCACGAACGGCGGCGGTCGGGTCCGACATGGCCGGCGAGCGCGGTGAGTTCGGCGGCGTCGCGGCCGAGCCGCTTCATCTCGTACACCGTGAGGATGCCCCGCCCGCCGGTCGGACTGTGGCCGTCACTGCCTACGGGCGCACGCGGATGACCGTCTTCCCGTTGCGCCGCGTGGTCGGGTTGAGGGCTCCAACGGCATCATCGAAGCTCGCGACGTCATCGATGTTTGTCCGCAGCCGTCCGTCCCGCACTCGCTGCACGATCTCACCCAGTTCGGCACGATCGGCCTCGACAACGAAGTCCACCGCCAGGCCGTCAGCGGGCCGCGCCTCGACCGGGCCGACGACGGACACCAGCGTTCCTCCGGCCTTGATCAGGGCAGCGGACCGCCTCTGAACGTCGCCACCGATGACATCGAAGACCAGATCGACGTTGCCGACGTCTTGCAGCGCGTCGTTCTCGAGGTCGACGAACTCATGCGCGCCGAAGTCGAGCGCCTTCTCACGGTCGGCGGTGCGTCCGGTGCCGATGACGTAAGCGCCGGCCTCGCGTGCGAGCTGGGTCACCATCGTCCCGACTGCCCCGGCCGCGCCATGGGCGAGGACGGTCTGGCCGGCCTGAAGGCGGCCGTGCTGGAACAGCCCCTGCCACGCGGTCAGACCTGAGATCGGCAGGGACGCGCCTACGGTGAAGTCGACGTCGCCGGGCAGCGGCGCGAGGTTGCGTGCTTCGATCGCCACGTACTCCGCCAGGGTGCCGTCACGGTGCCAGTCGGCGAGGCCGAACACCCGCTGCCCGACCGACAGCCCCGTCGTGCCGTAGCCGAGGGCGGTGACCACTCCGGCCAGCTCGTGGCCGGGGATCGACGGCGACTTGTCACGGCCGGCGCGATCGGCCCAGGTCGATGGCCACTCCAGCTCTGTCGGGACGAAGCCCGATGCGTGAATCTGAACGATGACGTCGTTGATCGCTGCGGGCGGCTCAGGCCGCTCGGTCAGCGTCATCCCGGCCGTTCCCGCGGCCTGGTCGGTTACCACGATGGCTTTCATTGAGATTGCCCTCTTCCTCGTATGTGTGTGGGTTCTGGTTTCCGAGTGGGTGTTTAGGCGAAGGTGAACAGATGGCCGGGGTCGAATCGCGAGATCGGAGTGGTGTACTGCTTCTTGGGGTCGGGGTAGCCGAGGGCCAGCAGCAGCGTTGTGCTGTGTCCGGTCTCGCGGATCTTGAACGCCTTGTCGACGCTGGTCGGATCGAACCCCTCCAGCGGCGTGGCCTCGATGCCGAGCTCAGCGGCCGCCATCATGGTCAGGCCCACCGCCAGGTAGGTCTGCTTCTCCATCCAGTGGTTCAGGTCCTTGTAGCCATAGTTGCGCAGATTGAGGAAGTCTCGGGTCATTGATTCCCACAGCTCCTGCTTTGACAGGTCAGGGAACCGGCCGTCGGCCTTCTCCTTCGTGAACACCGCCTCGAGGTGGCTGTCAGGCACATCTGCCCGGGTGGTGAGGATGATGGTGTGCGACGCGTTCAGGATCTTCTCGCCGTTGTCCTGGAATCGTTCGCCCAGGTTGTTGGCGAGCCGCTCTTTGCCTTCGGGCGTGGCGAGGACGTAGAAGTGGTTGGGCTGTACGTTCACCGACGAGGGCGTCGAGCGCAGGAACCTCAGCAGCTGCTGAAGTGTTTCCTCCGGAATGGTCTTGCTGGGGTCGAAATACCTGGTGAGGTGCTTGCTCATGAGCTTGTCGAGGTCCATGTCGGCCTGCCTTCTTCCTGTGATGAATGGGTGAGGGGCGGCGGTTCGCCAGGGGTGGGCTAGTCCTTGCCGCGGGCAAGTAGTTCGCTGATGCGCTCGAAGCTGATTCCTGTCGTCGCGGCGGTGAGGTCACCCGTGACGAGAGCCTTGGCGGCCTGTTCGAGTGCCCCCATTGCGTGGGTGTAGAGCGCCGGACCCACGCTGATGCGCTTGACTCCGGCCTTCCGCAGTTCAGCGACGGTCAGCACCTTGTCCGCCGGCGAGATGAGGACGTTGACCGGCGTCGGCGCGACGGCGGTGACGATCGCGGTCAGGGCATCGAGGTCGGGTGGGTAAGGGGCGTAGAGCACATCCGCGCCGACCTCGGCGAAGGCCGTCAGACGCCGGATGGTGTCGTCGAGATCGGGCCGCTGCTGGATGAAGTTGTCGGTGCGGCCGGTGACCACGATGCGTCCCTTGGCCGCGTTGACGGCACTGCGCATGCGGTTGACGGCATCGTCGAAGTCGCGGATCGGTTGACCGGGATTGCCCGAGGTGTCTTCGATCCCGATACCGGCCAGGCCGGACGCCACGGCGGCTTCCACGCTCGCAGCGACGTCTTCAGGCGTGTCGCCGTAGCCGTCCTCGAAGTCTCCGTTGACGGGCAGCCCGGTGAGCTGACCGAACAGCCGCGCGTGCTCGAGATGCTCGCCAAGGGTGACTTCGTGACGCCCGTCGGACCGGCCGAGCGTGGCAGCGAACGCCGCGGACGATGTCGCGATCGCCTCGAAGCCGGCCTCGGCCAGCATCAGCGCCGAGAGGCCGTCCCATGCGTTCGGCATGACGAGGCCACCGTCGCGTGTATGCAGTGCCATGAACGTCTCATAGAGTTCGGAGCCCGGCATACCGAACCTTTCTCGAGTGATCGTTTGGGGCGGCGAGGGGTTCACCGCCTATGTGCGTGCCTCGACGGGGGTTCCGGCGGTCAGCCGGGCGTACCGCCCGAGTTGACGGCGGGGATGTCGATGTCGGTCTGGTTGACGTTGTTGAGGAAGTTGGTCAGCAGCACCTGCGCCGCCACCGTGACGATCGCCAGGATCTGCGGGTCGGTGTACCCGGCGCCTCGCACAGCCGCCAGGTCGGCGTCGCTGACCTGCCCGCGGCTGTCGACCACCTGCTGGGCGAAACGAGCGACCGCGGCGCGCTTGGGATCGATCGAGCTCCCGGCCCGGGCCAAGTCGATGTCATCGCTCGACATGCCACCGAGCTCGGACGATACGTACGTGTGCATCGCCAGGCAGTAATCGCAGCCGTTGGCTTGCGACACGGCGAGCGCGATGGTGTGCCGGGTCTTCGCGTCCAGAACCCGGCTCAAGGTGCCCTGCAGTGTCATGACGACGTCGAGGACGGTCGGGTTCGACGCGAGAGTCGCGAACATGTTCGGGACGAAGCCGAACTGTGCGCCGATGGTGTCGAGGGTGCTCTGCGCACCGGCGGGGACATCGTCGGGAGCGGGAACGGTCAGCCGTGACATGGCGGATCAGCCTCCGGTGTGTGGGTGAGTGGTGATCGTCGGACCCGGGCCGGGCTCGTGGTGCTGGAGAGGTCCAGTCCTCGTGGTGACTGCGGTCTCATCCGCATTTTTCTGGGCTGCCCAGCCCATTTCTTAGAGTTAACGTCACTCGGTCCTGGGCTGTCAAGCCCAATCTGGGGTTATCCTGGAGCATGACCACCAACACGGCGGCTCCGGCGCCTGGCAGGCTCACGTCCAAAGGGAAGGCGACGCGTGCCCGCATCCTGGAGCATGCTGCTGAGCTGATTTACACAAAGGGTGTCCACGCGACGAACAACGAGCAGCTCCGCCGCGCCGCTGGCGTCAGTGGATCGCAGCTCAACCACTACTTCCCGACCAAGGAGAGCCTCGTCCTGGCCGTGATCGCCTGGCAGGCCGAGCGCGTCCTCACCTTCCATCGCAGTGAGCGATTCGCCTGCTTCGACAACCTCGACGCGTTTCGGGCGTGGGCCGATTTCTACGTCGGCTACGAGCGCGCCTACCAGGAAGGCTGCACCCTCGGCTCCCTCGCGAGCGAGATCATCAAGACGGACCTTGACGTTCACGACGAGCTCGCGAGTGTGTTCGACCAGTGGAGGGTCATCTTCCGCGATGGAATCGCGCGTATGCAGCAACTCGGCCGCATCAGCCCTGAGGCAGATCCCACGCAGCTGGCCAATCTGCTCCTTGCCGCCTTCCAGGGCGGCATGCTTCTCGCCCAAGTCGCGCGGGACATCGCCCCACTGAAAGACGCGTTGCAGTCAGCCATCGACTACGTGCAGACCTTCGCGACGTCTCCCGACCCCGGCGTACTCTAAGCTCGGTAGCCGCTTCCACGTGTATGGGTCAGCGGAGCTTGGCATTACGTGCTTGTTTGTGATCCGGGTGGCTGCCCTTAGTGACGTGCGTTAGGTGTTGATCCGGGGCCAGACTCGGTCCATGGGTTCTCGAGGATGTCCGCGTACTCGTCTGAGTGCACCACTGCGTACGAAGTTATGTGCACCACTGCTCAGGCCACGTCGGTCTCCCGCTCGATGGCCTGGAGGCGGTTCTTGAGCCGGTAGCTGTTGCCGTTGATCGA
>NZ_JAGFNO010000073.1:0-18186 GCF_017592595.1 Streptomyces sp. NEAU-YJ-81
TACCGACTCGACGCCTGGTGGACCGGAACCCCGCTGGGCACGACACGAATCTCCCACTACGAACAACTTGCCCTCAGCCACGCGGCCTGATCGACAAAAGCCCAGATCACATCGACCAACAGAGTCCTGAAGGGTGTCAATATTCCATTTAGGCTGCTGAGCTGGGCGTTTCCTGTGGGTGGTGAGGCAGCCGGGGCGACGTGGTGTGGTACTCGTTGAGCAGTCCGCCAAGTACCTGGCGACGCCTGACCGCGGCAGCGGGCAGGGGGATGACGTTCGGGTCGTCGTCGGGGGCTCGTAGGCCAAGGCTGCGGTGGGCCCGTCCCGTGTTTAGTGCTCTGCGTACTGGTTGAGGACCGTACGCAGGTGTCGTTCACCGGTGATCAGGAGTCGGTCGGTGCATTCGGCGCGGGCTGTACGTATCCATCGTTCGGCGAACGCGTTGGACCGGGGACTTTGCGGCGGAGTCGGGATGACGGCTGTGCCGTTGTCGGCGAAGACGGCGTCGAACGCGGCGGTGAACTTGCTGTCCCGGTCGCGGATGAGGAACCGGAAGCACCCAGCTCTGTCTTTGAGGTCCGTGAGCAGGTTGCGGGCGAGTTGGGTGACCCATGCGCCGGTGGGATGGGCGGTGACGCCCAGGACATGGACGTGCCGGGTCTTGATCTCCATGACGAAGAAAACGTAGAGACGTTTGAGGAAGACGGTCTCCACGTGCATGAAGTCGCAGGCGAGCAGTGTGTGGGCCTGGGCGCGGAGGAAGGAGCGCCAGGTCTGCTGGGAGGCGCGCTGCGGTGCGGGCGGTAAACCGGAGCGGCGCAGGACGCGCCGGATAGTTGCGGCGGCGACCCGATAGCCAAGCCGTCGGAGTTCGCCTTGGATCCTGACGTATCCCCAGGTCGGGTTCTCTCGCGCCAGGCGCTGGATGAGCATAACTGTCCCTTCCGGCAACGGTGGACGACCGGGGCCGACCGTTGTCTGGCGCCACTTCCAGCGCACCAGACGGCGGTGCCAGGTCAGCAGGGTGCCCGGAGTGACCAGCCGATGGCGACGTAAGACGGGTGGCAGGTGCCGTGCGAGAGCGGAGAGCACGGCACGATCAGCCCATGAGAGCCGCGGCCGCTCTACCTGCCGACGCAGCACAGCGACCTCATGCCGAAGCACGAGGATCTCGGCATTGTTCGCGGCGGTCGATCGGCCCAGCAAAAGGAAGCAGCCCAGCAGCCGACAGAAGACCAGGTACAGCAGTCGCAGACCCACGATCACTGATCATGCCCATACTTGAGCGATCGCAAAGCCCCAGGTCAACCACCGTACGGCAATAAAGACACCCTTCACGCCACGATCCGGCGCGTCCTGCGCCGCCTCGGTCTACCGCCCGCCCCGCAGCGCGCCTCCGAGCAGACCTGGCGTTCCTTCCTGCGCTCACAGGCACACACGCTGCTCGCCTGCGACTTCATGCACGTGGAGACCGTCTTCCTCAAGCGCCTCTATGTCTTCTTCGTCATGGAGATCGCCACCCGGCGCGTCCACGTCCTGGGCGTCACCGCCCGCCCGACCGGTGCATGGGTCACCCAACTCGCCCGCAACCTGCTCATGGACCTCGAGGACAGAGCCGGGCCCTTCCGGTTCCTCATCCGGGACCGGGACAGCAAGTTCACCGCGGCATTCGACGCCGTCTTCGCCGGCAATGGCACAGCCGTCATCCCGACTCCGCCGCAAAGTCCCCGGTCCAACGCGTTCGCCGAACGATGGATACGCACAGTCCGTACCGAGTGCACCGACCGACTCCTGATCACCGGTGAACGGCATCTGCGTACGGTCCTCAACCAGTACGCCGAGCACTACAACGCGGGGCGGGCCCACCGCAGCCTCGGCCTACGTGCCCCCGACGACGACCCGAACGTCATTCCTCTTCCCGCTGCCGCGGTCAGGCGCCGCCAGGTACTTGGCGGACTGCTCAACGAGTACCGCACCACGTCACCCCGGTTGCCTCATCACCCGCAGGGAACGCCCAGCTCAGCCGCCTGATCGGAATATTGACACCCTTCAACGGTCCCCACCGCCTGGTGTCTTTCGTACTGAGCTGCCTCGAGTTTCGGTCTTGGGGCCCTCCGCCGTGCTGAGTGCCATGAGATCGTCCACGAGTGGATCAGCACCCCGTCAACGTCCGGCCCGAACTGAACAAGACCCTCGCGCCGGCCCACCAGTTCAAGGAGGCCGCACCCCCAGTCCCCGGTCATCCTCACCGTCCACGAGCTCAAGCGCCTCGCCCGCAACGTGGCCGACAGACCCTGTTCGACTGCGCCTTCTCCTTGGGCCCCGGCCGAAAGTCGGCGTGAGCGCCGGGCAGGGTGTCAGGCGAGGGCGGTGACGACGCGGGAGGGGCTCGGGCGGCCGAGGTGATGGGCCATCCACCGGCTGGTGGCCGCCAGCGCGTTCAGGTCGACCCCGGTGTGGATGTCGAGTCCGCGCAACATCCACACTAGGTCCTCGGTGGCGAGGTTGCCGGTGGCGCTGCGGGCGTAGGGGCAGCCTCCGATGCCGCCGGCCGAGCTGTCGAACTCGGTGACACCCGCCGTCAGCGCGGCATGCACATTGGCGAGGGCCTGGCCGTAGGTGTCGTGGAAGTGAAGGGCGGTCCGGTCCAGGGGGATGCCCGCCCCCCGTACGGTGTCGAGGAGTTCCAGGACGTGGCCGGGGGTGCCGGTGCCGATCGTGTCTCCCAGCGACAGGGACGTGCAGCCCATGTCGAGGAGCCTGCGGGCGACCGAGGCGACCTCACGGGGCTCCACATCGCCCTCCCAGGGGTCGCCGAAGCACATCGACACATAGCCGCGCACCGGCAGACCCGCGGAGCGGGCCCGGGACACGACGGGTTCGAACATCGCCAGCACCCCCTTGATGTCCCGGGCCAGGTTGTTCTCCGCGAAGGACTCCGTCGCGCTGGCGAAGACGGCGATCTCCCGGGCACCGGCGGCCAGTGCCCTCTCCAGACCCCGGTCGTTGGGAACGAGCACCGGGAGGCGGATGCCATTGAGGGGGCCCACGGCGGTGAGCACCTCGTGTGCGTCGTCGAGTTGGGGTATCCACCGGGGGGAGACGAAGCTGGTGACCTCAATGGTGGTCAGACCCGCCTCGACGAGCCGCCGGACGAACTCGGCCTTGACGGGGGTGGGGACGCGTACGGCTTCGGCCTGGAGGCCGTCGCGGGGGCCGACCTCGTAGATGCGGACCTGTTCGGGCATGCCCTGCTGGGGGGCGACGCGGGGCAGTGCTTCGGTGGACGAGGTGGTCTCGGATGTCATGGCGTCCTCGTCAGGCGGTGGGAAGGGCGAAGGGTGCGGTCACGCGGAACGGCTCGGCGCCGGACGTCTGGCAACGGTGGACCGGAGGGCGATGTTCCTGTGTGGATCCGTCATACGGGGGGCTTGCCGACACTCCGGCGGGAGGGAAAGTCGGGCGGACGGCGTTCGGCGAACGCGGCCAGTCCCTCATGGGCGTCCGGGGAGGTGAACGCCCGCTGCCCGTACCGCGCCTCACAGTGGAATGCCTGGTCCTGCGGGAGGTCCCCGAGGCGCAGCACCGACTCCTTGATCGTTTCCAGGGCGGTGCCGCTGCGGGCGGTGAGCCGGTGCGCCCGGTCCATCGCCGCCTCGAGCAACCGGTCGGCCGGCACCACGGCGTTGAGCAGGCCGTACCGCAGGGCGGTGGCCGCGGTGATCCGGTCGCCGAGCAGCATCAGCTCCATGGCCCAGACGTAGGGGATCTGCCGGGTCAGCCGCGTCAGGGTGCCGCCGGCCGGGACGACTCCGACACCGCTCTCGGGGAGCCCGAACTCGGCCGTTTCGGCGGCGATCCGCAGGTCCGTGGAGAGCATGATCTCGAACCCGCCACCGAGGCAGAGCCCGTTGACCGCCGCGATGACCGGCTTGAACAAGGTGGTGTGTTTCTGGTGGGCACCGTCCCATCGGGAGATGTCGAACCGCCCCTCGGCGAGCGCGGGGATCGATTCGGTGAGATCGGCGCCGACGCAGAAGGCGCGGTGCCCCGCGCCCGTGAGGACCGCGACGCCGATCGACTCGTCGTCGCGGACCTCTTCGAAGGCCGCTCCCAGCTCCTCGTACATCGCCAGGGTCAGTGAGTTCAGTTTCTCCGGCCGGTCGAACCGGATCACCGCTACCGGTCCGTCACGGTCGAGGGTGATGCCGCTCATCTCAGACCACCCCCGACTCGCGCAGGGCGCGGATGTGTTCCTCGGAGAGGTCCGCGAAGGCGCGCAGCAGTTGGTCGGTGTGTTCGCCGACCCGGGGCGCCAGTCCCCGGGGCCGGGCCGGGGTGACGTCGAGTTTGACCGGTGTGCCGACCATGCGCAGTGGACCGAAGTCCGGGTACTCGACGTCGACGACCATGTCCCGGGCCTGGATCTGGGGATCCGCGATGACCTCCCCGATGTCCTTGATGGCGCTCAGCGGTACGAGGTCGCCGGCGAGTTCCTCCAGTTCGAGCTTGGCGCGATCGGCGAACCACCTGTGCAGCAGCGGCCGCACCCGGCGCTCGTAGACCTCCGGGGTGAACCGCTTGGCCATCGTGTCGATCTCCGGGTCGGCCGCCAGTTCGGGTTCGCCGAACATCTCGCACGTCAACCGCCAGAACTTGTCGGTGTAGCCACCGAAGAAGACGAAGCCGTCCCTGCACGGATAGAGCTCATAGGGTTTGACGAACGGATGCTCATTGCCGAGCGGAGCCGGCACCTTGCCCTCGACGGTGTGCGACACGACCGCGTTCTCGGTCAGGCTGAGCACCGAGTCCTGCTGGGAGATGTCCACCAACTGCCCTTCACCGGTGCGCTCGGCGTGCCGCAGCGCGGCGAGCGTGCCGATCACGGCGTAGAGCGTGGCAGACAGGTCGCCGATGATGGTGCCGACCCGGACCGGAGGGCGGTCGGGGAAGCCGTTCATCGACCACAGACCGCCCGTGGCCTGCGCGCTGTTGTCGTACGCGGGCTTGCGCCGGTACGGGCCGGTCTGGCCGTAGCCGGAGATCGCGGTGTAGACCAGCCGCGGATTGACCTTCCGCAGCTCGCGGTAGCCGACGCCCAGCTTGTCCATGGTCCCGCCACGGAAGTTCTCGACCAGGACGTCCGCGCGGCTGACGAGCGTGCGCAGCAGGTCCTTGCCCTCGGGCCGGGACAGGTCCAGGGTCATGCCGAGCTTGTTCCGGTTGTACTGGGCGAAGAACGCGCTGAACGCCTCGCCCTCGGGCGATGTCAGCAGGGGGGGAAACTCGCGCGCATAGTCCGGGTCCTTCGGATTCTCGATCTTGATGACCGTCGCTCCGAGATCCGCGAGCATCATCGAGCAGAACGGCCCGGCGACCACCCGAGTGATGTCGAGGACCACGACCCCGCGCAGCGCCCCGTGTGCGGGACCGCCCGGCAGGACGGCAGCGAGGTCGAACCCGGTGTTGAACTCCGTCACGCGACCACACCTCCTTCTTCGAATACCGCTGTGGAATCAGCGGGTGGTGGCGGCTTCGACCCGGATGCGTGCGTCGAGCAGGGTGCCGCAGCGCGGGCTGTAGAACTCATCGAGGAGCACCCGCTGCCCGTCGCCCCGGGGGCGTACCCGGACGCCGTACTCGCCCAGCCGGTCGGCGGCCACCCGCGTGGTGACGATGGCGTCCTGCCGCCAGTCGTCCTTGGTGCTGATGAGGGCGCCGCTGGCCGGGCAGTACCAGCCGTCCGCGGCACGGCGGGGCGCGGATGCCCCGGCGGCGGCGTCGGCGGCGACCGGCGCGGTCGGCTCCCCGCCGATCCGGGCGGCACGCATCGCCTCGCGTGTGCGCGCGGTCGCGGCGGCGTCCACGGCACCGTCGGCGAGCACCACCCCGTAGACGGCGGATGCCGTGTGGTCGGTGATGTACGCGTCCCGGACGTCCTCGGCGACGCGCCGCGGGTCACGCAGGAGCGGGTCTCCGTACCCGCCGCCACCGGCGATCCACTGGACGAAGACATCGCCGGCCGAGACCCGCACCGAGGACTGGTTGATGGCCAGCAGGTCCCGCGTGTCGCAGTCGAGGCTGTCGTCGGTGGGCACCGTGCCCGCGGCGAGCAGGCCGGCGACATTGGACCGGCGCAGGATCTCGTGCCCGCTGCCCCCGCCGGGAAGCCCGCCACCGTATCCGTCGGCGACCACCTGGGCGCTGGGGGCGAACACGGTCTGCGTGGCGGAGGGCGCACCGTGCAGGGCCCAGGCGAACTCCAGTCCCAGACCGCCGCGGTGGGCCCCGTGCCCGGCGCTGGCGAGGTTGAGCCGCTTCCACAAGTAGAGGACGGGATAGAGCATCTCGTTCATCTCGACGTCCGGGAGCATGTTGTTGACCTGCGTCATCATCCCGGCGCAGTCCAGACCGTCGGTGTCCGGCTGGGCTCCCGCCCCCATTCCACCGCCATCCATGTTGAACAGCACGAAGTACTCGCCGTCGTCCGAGGTGCCGGCCGAGATGCCGCCGGTCCACGAGTCGGCCCACACACCCTGGGTGCGGCCACGGACGGTCTCGTCCGCGCTGCCCCGGCAGGCGTCGTTCATCAGCTTGGTGACCAGCCGGCTGACGCGGGCGCCGGTCGTCAGGTGTCCGTTGCTGATCGGGGCCGGGGGAGTGGGGTTGACGATGGAGCCCGGCTCGGCGATGACCTCGAAGGCGGTCATGACGCCCTCGTTGAACGGCACGTCCCAGGCGAGGATGGGCACGACCGCCGTGGCGACGCTTCCGACGAGGGCTCCGTAGCTACAGTTGACGAAGCCGTCGGTCTGCTCGCTGGATCCGGTGAAGTCGAACGTGATCTGCTCGCCCCGCTTGGTCATGGCGCAGGCGACACGGTACAGCTCGTCGGCATGGCCGTTGTGCTCGGTCCACTCCTCGGCCGTGTACGTTCCGTCGGGGATCTTCGCGACACGGTCACGGACCACCTGCTCCGCCAGCTCGAAGCTGAGCCGCGTGTACTCGCGGAAGTCGTCGAGCCCGAATTCCCCGATCGTGGCGAGAAGCTGCTGGATCCCGGTGTTGTTGCTGGCCACCAGGGAGCGCACATCGTTCCAGAACAGCGTGGGCACCCGGACGTTGTTGAGCAGGATGCGTCGCACCCATTCGACGGGCTCGCCCTTGTCGAAGATCTTCACTCCCGGCGGGAGCCGGAGCGCCTCGCTGTAGCAGTCATAGGCCCCGGGGGCGAAGCCGCCCGGTGTCATACCGCCGACGTCGACGAGGTGGGCCTGCGACTGCGCCCACCCGATCAGCTCGTCACCGTGGAAGATCGGCGAGATCACATTGGTGTCCGGCGGGTGGCTCGCGCCGGCGGTGTGCGGATCGTTGCAGATGAAGGCGTCGCCGGGGGCGAGTGGCTCACCGGCGATCTCCCGGACCAGATTCTGGACGGCGACGCTGCCGGAGCCGATGTGGAACTGGACGTAGTCGGAGTAGGCGTAGATGCGGCCGGTCGGGTCGAACAGCGCGGTGTTGAAGTCGCCGGCCTCGGTGATCACCGGCGAGCCGGACGAGCGGATCATCGCGATGCCCATCTCCTCGACGATGGAGTCCAGACGCATACGGATGACCTCGAGCGTGACGGGGTCGAACCCGGCGGGAAGGCGGCCGGTGGCGGATTCGGTCATGTGGGTCTCCTGGATCGGGCCGTGGCGTTCAGACGGACGGCTGGAGCCGGATGAGGAAGTGGCCGGCGTCGGTCAGCTCCACCGTGGCTCCGGTGGGCACATAGACGGTGGTGTCGGGCTCCTCCAGCAGGCACGGCCCCTTCGCCCGCGCCAGCGCGGCGAAGCCGCGGTGCACATCCACCTCAATCCGAGCCCCGGTCACCGGTTCGAGGATGGTGCGGCGCAGCAGGGTATGGCACTCCCCGTCGGTCTCCACGATCTGCCGGACCTGCTGGACGTCACTGCGGCCGACCGCGCGCACCCGGGAGTTGACCAGGAGGATGTCGGTCTCGGTCCAGGCCGTCCCGGCCCCGAACTCGGTCTCGTAGTCGGCGATGAACCGCGCGCGCAGTTCGTCCTTGTCCGCCTCGGTGAAGGTCCCGCCCTTCAGCCGTGTGGTGACCTCGAAGATCTGGCCGACGAACTTCATATCGGCCTCGCGGTGGAGCTCCCGCCGGTCCTCGGGGATGCCCTCGCCGTCGAACCACGCCCGCGCGCGCCGCTCCAGGGCCTGGAACTCGCGGTCCAGGTCGGCGGCCGGCTGCCGCATCGTCCAGGGGCTGGTCCGCACGGCGGAGAAGACGGAATCGGCGTGCATGAGCCCGTAGGCCGAGAACACCGCCGCGTTTCGGGGGATGACGAGTTCGCTCACACCGATCTCGGCGGCGATGCTCGCGGCGAACAGGCCGCAGGCGCCGCCGAAACCGACGAGGGTGAACTCCCGCGGGTCGTGGCCGCGGTTGACGGTGATCTTACGCAGCGCGTTCGCCATCTGGGAGGTGGCGAGGCGGTACACCCCCTCGGCCGCGGCGTCCTCGGCCACTCCGAGGGGCTCCGCGACATGTGCGCGCAGCGCTTCGCGGGCCAGGTCCTCGTACAGCTCGACTGTCCCGCCGAGGTAGTAGCCGGGGTTGATCAGGCCGAGCACAAGCGCGGCGTCGGTGACCGCCGGGCGGGTTCCGCCCCTGCCGTAGCAGGCGGGACCGGGAGTGGAGCCAGTGCTGTGCGGACCGACCCGGAGCAGCCCACGGCCGTCCACCCAGGCGGCGCTGCCGCCGCCGGCGCCGATCGTCTCGATGTCGACGACGGTCAAACTCGTCGGCAGACCGCCGATCTCGGCCCGCGGGAGCAGCCGGAACTCACCATCCATGATCGCGGCGGCATCCAGGCTGGTGCCACCCATGTCGGCGGTCAGCACCCGGCGCCTGCCCAACTGCTGCCCGAGCAGGCGGGCGCCGGTGACGCCGCCG
This sequence comes from Streptomyces sp. NEAU-YJ-81, assembly GCF_017592595.1. Lineage (NCBI taxonomy): Bacteria > Bacillati > Actinomycetota > Actinomycetes > Kitasatosporales > Streptomycetaceae > Streptomyces > Streptomyces sp. NEAU-YJ-81. The sequence continues at coordinate 8,963 of NZ_JAGFNO010000073.1, forward strand.
ACCGGCCCGGAGTTGAACATGGAGATCGGCGCCTTGCTGGTTTCCTCGACCGACAGGAACCCGCCGTGGACCTGCATGATCTGCACACGAGTACGCAGGCCGCGGGCGCGCAGCTCCTCGGCGAGGTGGTCGAAGTGGGAGGCGACGAGCGGTTTGACCGCGGCGTCGAGCGCCGTGGTGACCATGCGCTCGTACTCACGGTAGACCGGTGTCAGGCCGCTGGAGAGGGTGAACGGGACGTCCGGGTGGTTCTCCCGCAGATACCGGCCGATGGCCTGCTCATGGGCGGGGTTGCGGAACGACCACAGCAGGCATACGGCGATGGCCTCCGCGCCCGTGGCGAGCGCGGAGTCCACCGCGGCGGCGATGGCCTCCTGCCGCAGCGGCACCAGGACCTCGCCGTGGGCATCGACGCGTTCGGCGACCTCGATGACGTGGCCGCGCTCGACGATGCCGGGCGGTGGCAGCATCTTGTGCGGGTCGCGCTCGTCGGTCCGCGCCGACCGGGCGATCCGCATCGTGTCGCGGAACCCCTGCGTCGTGAGGAGCGCCACCGTGGCGTACTTCTGCTCGTCGACCGCGTTGGTGACGATCGTGTTGCCGAGCACGAACCGGTCGACGGCCGGGTAGAACTCCTCCTCGGACATGCCGGCGCGCTCCTGGAGCACGGCCAGCGCGCCCAGGATGCCGGTGGTGACATCCTTCGTCGAGAACGCCTTGCCGCGGACCGCGCGGCCGTCGAGGACCGCGACCGCGTCGGTGAATGTGCCACCGACGTCGATACCAACCTGTAGTGCCATGTCTCAGCGTCTCCCTTGGCTCGGATACGTGCGGGCGGTGAGGCGAGGCATCAGCCCTCGCCGCGCAGCTCGGCGAGGACTTTTTCGGCATGGTCGGCGCGCACGGCCCGGTCGGTGATCAGCCGGGCGACCACGAGCGGCAGTTCCTCGGGGGTGGCGCCGGCGGTGACGGCGACGTTGCGGGCGTGCAGCGACATGTGGCCGCGCTGGATGCCCTCGGTCGCCAGGGCCCGGACCGCGGCGAGATTCTGCGCCAGGCCGACGGCGGTGATGACTTCGCCCAGCTCGCGGGCCGTCGTGACGCCGAGCAGGGCCACGGCGGCCTGTGCGACCGGGTGCACCTTGGTGGCCCCGCCGACCAGGCCGACCGCCATCGGCAGCTCCAGCGCGCCGACCAGGTTGCCGTCGGAGTCCTTCTCGAAGTGCGACAGGGACGTGTACCCACGGTACCGGCCGGTCGCATGCGAGTGGGCGCCGGCTTCGACGGCGCGGGTGTCATTGCCGGTGGCCAGCACGACCGCGATGACGCCGTTCATGATCCCCTTGTTGTGGGTGGCGGCGCGGTACGGGTCCGCCTCGGCCAGGGCCGCGGCGTGCACGATGTCGTCGACCACCTCAGGCCCTCCGAGCGCCTCGGCGTCGAACACGGCACGCGCCCGGCACAGCCGCAGGTCGGCCTTGTTGCTGAGGATCCGCAGCAGCGTGCGTCCCCGGGCGATCTCTCCGACCCGCCCGGCGATCGCCTCGGCCATGGTGTTGACGGCGTTGGCGCCCATCGCGTCGCGTACGTCCACGATCAGGTGCAGCACCACATAGGTGTGCCCGGGAGCGTCGACCAGATGTACATCCACGTCCCGGACGCCGCCGCCGAACCGGAGGAGCTGAGGGTCCTGTGCGTCGGCCAGCGTGATGAGCTCCTCGCGCGCTTCGAGCAGCCGTAGCCGGGCGGTGTGCGGATCGGCGACATCGAGGACCTGGAGCTGCGCCCGCATGAGCGGTTCCGTGGTCGAGGTGGTGAATCCGCCGGTGACGCGGGCGATACGGGCGGCGTTACTGGCCGCGGCGATCACCGACGGCTCCTCGGTGGCCATGGGGATCAGATAGTCGCGGCCGTTGACGGTGAAATTGGTGGCCACACCCAGCGGGACGCCGAGGACACCTATGGCGTTCTCGACCATGTGGTCGGCCTGCTCGAGGGTGAGGCCGCGCTCGGGATCGAGAACCTCCAGGCTCTCCGGCTCGACCGCGGCACCGCGCGCGATACGGGCGCGGCGCTCACTGATCGACAGGTCCTTCACGCCGGAAAGCCTGCTGTTGACTGCCATGGATCCTCCTGCTTTCGGTGACGAGCTCAAGGGGAGACAGGCCCCGCGGCGGGCGAGCGGCGACGTGGCTCCCGGGGCATGACGGCCAGGACGCCGCCGGGTGCCGCAAGCCGTCCGTTTCAACACCCGGTCGGCGACCGGCGGCCGGGCAGCTCCCGCGGCTGTCTTCGCTGAGCGGGAAGCGGAATCAGCAGCTCGGCACGGACGGCCGTGCCCTGCGAGTCCCGCTGGACCCGACAGGTTGTGGCGTAGGCGTGGACCAGGCCCAGCCCCCGCCCGTCCACCATCTGGTCGGGCGTCCCCGTGCCAGGGCACCGTTCCCGCCAGGTGCCGGCGTCCCTGACTTCGACGGAGGCCGCGGAGTCGTCGACCGTCAGCAGCAGGCTCACCTCGGGGCTTCCGCTGTGCAGCACGCTGTTGGTGACCAGTTCCGTGGCGATCACGCGCAGTGCGTCGACGGTCTCCTCGGGCGCCCCCCACCGTGTCGCCACGTCGCGGGTGAAGGCCCGCAGAGCGGGAACCGCCCGGGGCTCCACGCCCATGGAGCACATGGCGGACCGCTGCCGGGACGCGGCCCCGCCGCATCGGCGACGGTGGGTGGGCTGGATTAGCTGTTCATCGATCACGATCATGTCCTGCGGTGAAGAGTCCGTCGTCACGCCGGAGAGTCGCACTACGGTCGAGGTGGGCATCGGGCCCTGCGTTGTGGCACTGTGACCAGCAGATCTTCAGTGGATGACGCCGCTGTCACACCTCAGACTTTAGATACGCGGTGTAACAGCGCCCATGTACCATCAGTACACGGTGCAAAGTTTTTAATGGGTGATTCACACAGGGTGGACAGGGTGGTGGACATGGGAGCGCCCCGGGACACCGAGCGGGCGGCACCACGGGCCGACATCCCGGTGACCGCTGTCCTGACCCTGCTCGATCTCGCCGCGAAAGGACCCCCGGACGAGCCCGACGCCGTGACCGACCTGCTGCTCACCGAGCATCTCGACACCGCCACGGCCACCCAGGTGGGCCGCCGGGTTCGCGAGCTCCAGGGCGCGATGGCCCGGTCGCACCGGCGCGGACAGGAACTGGCCGCTCTGTTCTCCAGCGCACGGGAACTCGCCGAACTGCACGATGTGGATCTGCTGATCACCCGGCTGGTACGGCGCGCCCATGACCTGGCCGGGACCGATGTCACCTATCTGTCCGAGTTCGACGAGACCACCCATGAGCTGAGGGTCCGCTCCACCGCGGGAGCGGTCGCCCCGTCCTTCCAGAAGCTGAGGGTGCCGCCCCATATCGGTCTGGCCAGCAAGATCGTCGAGTCCCGCGCCCCGCAGTGGACCTCACGCTACGAACAGCTGCGCAACGTGCCCCATGACGACAGCATCGACAACGCCGTCCGCGCCGAGGGCCTCGTCTCCATCGCCGGCGTCCCGCTGATCGCCGGCGGCAGGGTCCTGGGAGTGCTGTTCGCCGCCAATCGCACCGAGCACACCTTCTCCCCGGAAGAGGTCTCACTGTTGTCGGCCTTCGCCGACAACGTCGCCGTCGTACTGCAATCGGCCCGTCTGCTCACCCAGGCCCGGGACGCGGCCGCCGAGACGCAGCGCGCCTATGACGCGCTGGCCGACCACGTCGAGGCGATGGAACGCGCCAGCCGGGTGCACGAGGAGCTGACCGCCGCGGTTCTGAGCGGAGGCGGTGCCGCGGACGTCGCGCGGACTCTGGAAGCGGCACTGGAGCGGCCCGTGGTCATCCTCGACGAGACCTACGCCGTGCTCGCCGCATCGGACGACCGGAGCACCGCCTCGGTGATCGACCCGCCCGCCGTCCGGGCGGCCATCACCGGCAGCCTGCGCTCCGGGCGCTGCACTCCGCTGGACCCGCCGACCGGCGAGTTTCACACCGCGGTCGCCGTGCTCGCCGGAGAGATGATGCTCGGCGGCCTGCTGATCGGCGACGGCACGGTCGAACTCGGCGCGGTGGAGCAGCGGACCATCGAGCGCGCCGCACAGATCACCGCGCTCCTCACTCTGAAACAGGACGCGGTCCCCCACGCCGAGGACCATGTGCGCGGTGAGCTTCTCGGTGACCTCGTCAGTCCCGACGCCCGGCGGCGCGCGAGCCTGCCCGCCCGGCTGCGCGCCCGCAGACTGCGCCCGGAGGACCTGCGGACCGTCGTCATCACCGTGGTGGCACCCGAACAGCGCCGCACCGCGCTGCGGGCCACCCAGGCCGTGGCCGCGCCGTCCGGCCTGGCGGGCGAAGTGGACGGCGTCGTCACACTCGTCGTGCCGGAGAGCGATCCGCAGCGCGCGGCGACCGCCGTCCGCGACCGCCTGTGTGCCGCGACGGGGGTCGGCGCGGTGCTGACCGTGGCCGCGCCCCCTGCGGAGAGCCTCGACGAACTGAGCGCGCGTTTCACGACGGCCCGGGATTGCAGCCGGGTGCTGACCGCCCTCGGCATCGAGGCGGCCGCGGTCGCGGCCGACGCCTACCTGCCGTACACGACGCTGTTCGCCCACGACCCCACCAGCGTGCGGCAGTTCATCGATCGCACCATCGGCCCCGTCCGGCGCTGGGACGCCGAACGGGGGACCGATCTGCTCGCCACCCTCCACCGCTTCGTGGACTGCAACGCCAGCCCCGCCCGCACCGCGCGACTGATGGGCGTGCACAGCAACACCGTGCTGCAGCGGCTCGACAGGATCACCCAACTGCTCGGCGACACATGGCGGGACCCGGAGTCGTTCTTCCGCGTCTCGGTGGCGGTCCGCCTGCGCACCCTGTCGGAAGCCCTTCGGAGCTCCTCACACCCACTCCGGCGTCCCTGACAGGAGCGGAACCGGCGGGCAGCTGCCAGACCCCGCCCCAGATGTCGTGCTTCCCGTCCCGGCTCGTGGCCGGCTGGAACCTGTGCTCGCCGGTCTTCGGATCCACGGTGTGGCGCAGCCGCAGCCACCTGGTGTCGGCCGTGCGCGTGCCGAGAATGTCATCCGCCCTGGTGGGAGGCATGCACCCGGACTAGCGGTCGTCGGCTCCGTCGATCGAGTCGGCGCTCTCGCGTAGCGGGTGGTCCACGCGTCATTTCGCTGGTTCCAGATCAACGTCCGGTCCAGGAGCTCGCGGCGGCAGGTCTGTATCCACCTTTCCGCGATCGAGTTCATTCTTGGGATCTGGATGCCGCTGAGGACGACGTCGATCCCCGCGTCCTTGAGGGCGGCATCGAAGAGGTCGGGGAACTTCCCGTTCCGGTCCCGGATCATGAATCGTGCCCGGCAGCCGAGGTCTTCGAGGTCCATGACGAGGTTCTTCGCCGCTTGCGCTACCCAGGAGGCGATCGGATGCGTCGTGGCGCCCAGGACGCGGATCCGGCGACTGCCGTGTTCGATCACCACGAGCACGTACATCCGTACCCCCGACAGGGTGACTGTTTCCATGAGGTCGCAGGCCAGCAAGGCATCAGCCTGGGAGCGCAGAAAACTGGCCCAGGTACTGGAGTTCCGCTCGGGCGCAGGATCGATGCCGGCCTCCTTCAGGATTTCCCAGACGGTGGACGCGCCCACCTTCACCCCCAGCACGAGCAGCTCGCCGTGCAGGCGCCGGTAGCCCCAGCTCGGGTTCTCCTTCGCCAGGCGCAGCACCAGGAAGCGGATGGAGCGCACGGTGCGCGGTCTTCCCGGGCGTTTGGGGCGGCAGGAGGCGGCATGGCGGCGTTTGACGAGGTTGCGGTGCCAACGCAGTACCGTGTCGGGGCGTACGAGCAGCCGTAATCTTCCCAGGACGTGCGGTGGCAACCGGTGCAACAGCGCAGCCAGGAACGCCCGATCGCTCGGCGTGAACCGGATCTTGTCCTTGCCAAGTTGGCGTTCCAGCACGGTGATCTGGTGGCGCAGGGCGAGGATCTCCGCGTGCTTGTCCCGATCGGCCATCGGCAGCAGGCGAAGCATCGCGAACGCGTTCGTCACCCCCAGGTAAGCCAGTCGCAGCAGCACGATCGATCATCATGACGCGCTGACGGCAACTGCGCGAGAGCGCGAGCTCGAGCGACCGCGGCCAGATTTCGGGAAACCCGAAGGACCGCCCCCACCAGGGCGGATGAGGTTTCCGGCAAGGGCAGTGTCCGGGCCAGGCTGCGGCTCGGGGCTCAAGGCCCGGGTGGGTGGGGCGAGGGGTTCCCAGACGGAGTCGGAGGTGTAGGCGAAGGCTGCGTCGGTGAGCCAGCCGAGGGCGTCCAGGTGATGGTCGCGGGCCAGGCGCAGGCCCTGGCGCAGGCACGCGACGAGGAGGGTCCGGCCGGGGAGGAGGGCGCCGGCGTCTTGCCACTGCCGACCGAGGGCGGTCAGAGCGCGTTCGGCGGCTCGGTGCCAGTCGGCGGGGGTCCAGTGGTCCTCGGTGTGGTCATCAGCCCGTAGCGCGGTGCGGATGGCGTCGTGGAGGTGGTAGGGCCAGATCGCGTGCGGATCTTCGGTGATCATCGGACGCTCGACTAACCTGCGTGCCGCCGCCTGGTGGGCCAGGCCCGCCGCTTGGGTGGCCAGGTCCAGATCGAAGGCGTCCAGCAGGCTGGCGCTGCGCAGGACATGGCGCTCGTCGGCGGTGAGGTCGGACAGGGTGCGGGCGATGAGGGCGGGGAAGGTGTGGTCGAAGTCGGCGGGGGTGGGGGTGCGGCCGGTGCGGCGGATCTCCAGGAAGCGGGCGACGGCCAGATCCAGGTGGAGCGGCAGGCCGTGCGAGCGCTGGGTGATGACCGCGCGCGTCTCGGGGCCGATCAGCGGCTGGTCGTCCTGGGTGAGGCGGTGGGCGAGGTAGGTGTCGCAGTCGGTCTCGGAGAAGTCCCCGATCAGGTACTGGCGGGCACCGCCCTGCCCGGTGGCCCGGGCCGGCCGCCCGGGGTGCGGGGCCAGGCCGGGCCAGGCGGCGGGGCCGGTGTAGTCGAGCTGGCCCTGGAGGGCATCGTCGGCCCACTGAAGACGGTTGCGGCCGCTGATGACGAAGAAGCAGTTCGGCATGAGCCATACCAGGCGTTGCAGGAGCCGCTCGGCGTCACGGTGTCGGTCGCCGGTGTCCTCGAAGGTGTCCAGCAGGATCACCGGCGTGACTGCCTTGTCGGCCGGGAGCTGGGCGAGCTCCCACGCCAGCAGATGCGGGTAGAAGGACAGGGCATCCAGGTCGGGTTCGGCCTCCAGCAGGTCGGCCAGCCGCGCGCACCCGGCGAGTGCGCGGACGGTCTGCCGGCGCTCCCGCAGCGCCCGCACCAGGGAGCCGGTCACCTGGCCGACCGCGGACCCGACGGTGCCGGGCAGGAGCAGGGCCTGGGCGACGTCGGACAGCGCGGACTGCATCTGCTGCGGCATCGCCCGGCCGAACCGGGAGGCCGGCCCGCCGCGGCGCAGATACTCCTCGACCGGCTCGCCGGGGTGCTGGTGTTCCCAGTACCGGCGCAGCGCGATGTCGAAGGCGGGCAGGGGGCGGCCGAGTCCGGCGAGCGCGGCCCGGATGGTGAGGACGATTCTCTTGAAGTCGGTGCCGGCGGAGCGGGCGAGGTCGATGCGTACGGGCCAGATTCGCTCGCCGGACCAGGTCGGGGCGCCCCACTGGGCGGGCCGGTGCCCGGCGTCGGCGAGCGCGGCCTCCAGCTTGCGCGACAGCGCAGGCCTGCACCGTCCCGGCGCCCTCCTCATCGCCACCCGCGCCGGCACCCGCAGGGTCCACGTCCCCGACCACGGTCTGGTCACCATCGACATGGGACGCCCCCGCCTCTCCGGAGCCGGCGGCATAGAGGTCACCGCGGCGGGCCGTACCTGGCCAGCCGTCCACGTCGACATGGGCAACCCCCACGCCGTCGTCTTCCTCGAGGACACCGCCCTCGCCGGAGACCTGCGCATCGCCCCCACCGTGACGCCCGCCGCCGCATACCCGCACGGAGCCACCGTCAATTTCGTCGCCGCGCGCGGCCCCACCACCTCCAGCTGCGGGTCCACGAACGCGGCGTCGGCGAGACCCGCGCCTGCGGCACCGGAGCCTGCGCCGCCGTCGCGGCCGCCCGCGCCCACCAACCATCCCCGTCCCTGGCCGTCGACTACACCGCCGACCTGCCCGGCGGGCGCCTCCACATCGTCGTACGCCCCAGCGGAGCCAATAGACCTCACCGGCCCCGCAGTCATCACCGCCCAGGGCACCGTCCGCCTCACCCAGCCCAGCGACTCCAGGCTCCCGGCGAGAGCCCGCACATGGGCACAGCGAGGGGCTGGAGAATCCGAGACTGGCCCGTTCAGGGGGAGCCGTGCCGAACACGCCCAAGGCTGAGGCCGATCCTCCGTGGTCCGCGCTGGTCGAGCCGGAGGAAGCCGCGCGGAGTTCGTGGGATTCCTCGCTGTATGTCACCAGGCTGGTGGACTGCGGCCTGGAGTGGGACGCCATCGTCATCGCGCCGCTGCAGCGCGGCCTGGCCGCGCTCACCCGCCTCAGTCTCCCAATCGACCGCGGCTATCCCGTCCTGGCCGACTACGTCCGCCAGGAGCTCATCGTCCACGTGCCCGCCGGCACCGCACGCCGGTGCACCGCTCACGGCACCCGCTCCCTGACGACGGGCTCGTGGCTGCTCATGCCGACAGGCCAGCGTGGGTCCATCTCCGCCACGTGGCTCAGCACCCCGCACCCCACCCGGCCCCGTTTCGTTGACCCCGGCGAGCTGTCCGACGCACTACGGCACATCGACCAGACCGGCTCCGCCTGAGAAAGCAGCCTGCTGCCTCCCCCGTAGCGGCAGGCGATCAGAAGCCCCGGCAGGCCACGGTCTGCCGGGGCTTCTTCCCACGGGGGACGGCTATGGGGACTGACTGCGCACGGCCAGAGGGCCGCGGTGAGTCTTCTTGCCCTGGCTCTGCCTGAGCTCCTCGGCAGCCTCGCATCGCCGACATCCTCGGAGCCCTCAGCAGCAGTCCCGGGGTCGCGAAGAACTCCCGTAGCCGGGCAGCGACGTCGGCGTTGAAGCAGCGCAAGTGACGGTAGCCGATGTCGTCTGCCACGAGAACGTCAGTGGTACTGCCAGGAAGTGTCAGTGGATTGCTTCGATCGTGAACGCGCCGTGCGTGTGGGA
>NZ_JAGFNO010000074.1:0-16892 GCF_017592595.1 Streptomyces sp. NEAU-YJ-81
GGGCCGCGCGCCGACACCACGCTGGAGAAGATGGCCGGGCTGAAGACCCTCACCGAGGACGGCCGGCTGACCGCCGCCGTCTCCAGCCAGATCTCCGACGGAGCCGCCGCCCTGCTGATCGCCTCCGGGGACGCGGTGAGCCGCCACGGCCTGACCCCGCTGGCCCGGGTGCACACCATGGCCGTCGTCCGCTCCGATCCGATCCACATGCTGACCGGTCCCATCCCCGCCACCGAGAAAGTCCTGGGCAAGGCTGGGCTGTCGATCGGCGACATCGATCTGGTGGAGATCAACGAGGCGTTCGCCTCCGTCGTCCTGGCCTGGCAGAAGGAGATCGGCGCCGACCCGGAGCGGGTCAACGCCTTCGGCGGCGCCATCGCGCTCGGGCATCCGCTCGGCGCCACCGGCGCCCGGCTGATGACCACGCTCGTCCACCAGCTGCACAGGACCGGCGGGCGCTACGGTCTGCAGACCATGTGCGAAGGCGGCGGCATGGCGAACGCGACAGTCGTGGAACGCCTGTGATCAACTCGATCGGCAACCGAGTTCAGCTTGGGTTTACCCCCGGGTACCGACAAGCGAGTGACAGCACGAGGGAGGGTCCATGACAAGGATCGTTGAACCGGAAGCGGGCCCGAGGTCCAAGCGTGCGGCGATCCTCACGGCTGCCGTCGACTGCTTCGGCGAGACCGGTTTCGAGGCCACCAAGTGGTCCACCGTGGCGGAGCGGGTCGGCATCGGCCAGACCGCCCTGTACCACTACTTCGAATCCAAGACCCACTGCCTGCTCACCATCATGCGGCTGGAGCTCGAGCGCTCCCACGACAAGTTCACCGAGGCGACCGAAGACGTTGCCGACCCGGTCGAGGCGCTGCGGGCCGCGGTCCATACGGCGTGCGACGTATCCGACTTCGAGGTCCTGCAGATGCGCATCCTGCAGAACCACATCGAGCTGCTCTCCGGTACACGCAAGTCCAAGCGCGAGGAGACGGAGCGCGTGGCGGCACGCCATCTGGTCCAGCTGGTCGAGCGGGACTGGGTGAACCTTCTCGTGCGGGGCATGTCCCAGGGGGCGTTTCCGCTGCGGGACGCGCAGCTGCTCGCCTCGAGCGTGCTCGGCCTCATCGTCAGTGTGTGGCGGTGGTACCGGCCGTCGGGGACGACGTCGCTGTCGGAGGTCAGCGAACTGATCGAGGAGGCCTGCGTGCGTATGGTCGCCACCTGACGGCCCGCGTCTCTCCCATAGGCTTCCTGGCCCCCTGGCGGGCGTACGAGCGTCTGCCAGGGGGCTTTGTCCTGCCCTCGGCCGCTCCGGGTGGCGATCCCGCATGCGGTCGGCGACCGGCTCTTGGCACGAGCATTTGGCCGAGGTATATTGAATTGAACTCAAATCAAATTCTCGATTAGTCGGCGCAGCCGCTGACAAGCCACCGGACCACAACGCGGCCGCCACCTGAAAAGGGCTCTGTCGAGGCGTCTGCGCGCATCCCTCGCCAGCATGAAGCCGGCGGCGGGCTGCGCCTCGTGCGTCTCGTGGCTGACTGGACCGCCATCCAGTCTCATGCGCAGGGCTGGCAAGCCTGCGCAGGCGTGATTACAGCGCTACCTCAGCAAGGGAGAGTCATGACGACGCGGTTCGACCAGGGCCTATGGGCCGAAGCAGGAGTCCAGACCATACAGCCCGGGGTACACCGCGTTCCCCTGCCACTGCCCAACGACCATCTGCACGCCGTCAACGTCTATCTACTGGAGGACCTGGCCGACGACGGTGGCCTCGTCATGATCGACGGGGGCTGGGCGATCCCCGAGGCCCGCAAGACGCTTGAGGAGGCGATGACCGCCATCGGCCGCGACCTCGGCGACATCAGCCACATCCTGGTCACCCATATCCACCGCGACCACTACACGCAGGCGGTGGAACTGCGCCGACTGCTCGGCTCGCGTATCTACCTGGGTGCGGGGGAGCGCCCCGGGCTGGAAATGATGGACCGGCGGCGCAGCGGCGAACCGGCAACCGCGCTCGAGACATTGCGGCGCGCAGGCGCCGGCGAACTGGCCGACCACATCAAGGCGATGGACCACAGCGGATACGACCCGAGTGTGTGGGAACCCCCCGACCGCTGGCTCGGCGCAGAGACCCTCCGCTTCGGCGACAGCGAGCTGCAAGTCCTCCCGACTCCCGGACACACCAGGGGACACGTGGTCTACCTGGACGAGCAGCGGGGGCTGCTGTTCTCCGGTGACCATGTCCTGCCCCACATCACCCCGTCCATCGGCTTCGAACTGGCCGACCTCGGCGGACTGCCGCTCGCCGACTACATGGACTCGTTGCGGCTCATGACCCGTTACGCCGACACACGGCTGCTCCCCGCGCACGGACCGGTGGCCCCCAGTGCGCACGACCGGGTCGCCGAGCTTCTCGCACACCACGACGACCGGCTGGGCAAGAGCCTGTCGGCCCTGGGAGAGAGCACTCTGGACGCCCATGCCGTCGCACGCAAGCTGAGCTGGACGCGCCGGGAGGTGTCCCTCGACGAGCTCAGCGCTTTCAACCAGATGCTCGCCATCAATGAGACGGCGGCGCACCTGGACGTCCTCGTACTGCGCCGCCGGGCAACGTCGACGTTCGTGAACGGGGTGGACATGTACACGCGCGTGCGGTGAGCCATTGAGCGACCTTCGCACCTCGGCCTCCCGTGTCCGCGGTGTGCGCTGCCACTCGGTGGGTGACGACGGGGGTGCATCGGTCAGGGGGACGCCGGTGTGCTCTTCTCCGGCAACGCCTCAGGTGAGATGGGCTACCGGGCGAGGGTCGAGTCCCACGCGCCTCACCACGCGCCACGCGGTAGAAACCTTCTGACCTGCGGAGGTGCGAGAACGGGAGTCGCCGCGCCGACGCGGTGACTCCCGCTCACTCGTTCAAACCAAGGTCCAGGGGACACGCAGGGGCAAGTGGCCGGTTCAGGGGGCAGCGGGGCCTTCACGCCGCCTCGCGGCGTCTGTTCGGCGCCCGGCGGACGGTCCGGGGGTGGTGAAGACGCCGGCATGCCGCCACGACAGGTACGCGGTCACCTCGGCCGGATCGTGGGTGGCCAGCGCGATGTATCCGTCGGGCCGGACGAGGAACAGCCCCGTGTCGGCGTACGCCCTGTGCGCGTGTCCTGCGGTGTCGATGATGTCGGCGGTTCGGATATGCGCCGTGGCATCGCTCACCCGGTAGGCGTGGACCGTGCCTTCGGCTCCCTCGGGGAGTTGTGGCATGGGGCTGTCGCCGAAGGCCAGCACGGTGAAGTGCGGGCCGCGGAAGACGTCGAAGAGGCGTATGGGGGAGCCTGCCCGGTCCGTGCAGGGGGCGTCTGGCGCCCGGTCGCCCGCTTGCAGGGCGTCGTCGGCCAGAGCCTCCCGCCGCTCCTCGGCCAAGGGGCTGTCGCGGTAGTGCAGATCGAGTTGGTGGGTGTCGCTTCCTCGCTGGGAGAAGCCCGTATCGGTGTCCTTCCGGTCCTCGCCCAGGATCCGGGTGGTCCGCTCGAGCAGATCGGCGGCGACCTTCCGGCGTTCGGCCTGGTAGCTGTCCAGCAGGGTCGGCGGGGCGCCGTGGAGCAGGACCGCCCCGAGTTTCCAGCCGAGGTTGTAGGCGTCCTGCACGCTGGTGTTCAGGCCCTGTCCGCCGGTGGGTGAGTGGGTGTGCGCCGCGTCTCCCGCGAGGAAGACACGGCTGACGCGGAAGCGGTCGGCCATCGCGGCCCGGGGGCGCAGGACAGAGGACCAGCGGATCTCGCGGATCGTCAGGTCGTGTCCTGTGCGGTGCTGGAGAAGGTGTTGCAGCGCGTCGGGGCGGGCGTCGCGGTCGGCGTCCGGCTGCGCGTCGGGGGCGGTGAAGAGCAACAGGAAGTAGAAGGTCTCGGCTCCTTTGATCGGGCTCAGGGACACCATGCCGCCCGGGGCCGTCGGCCAGACGTTCCAGTGGTCGCGGCTGAGGCCGTCGATCATTGCGTCGCCGATGAGCATCGGCGGGGAGTCGAGCATGGCGCCGTCGAAGCCCACGTCGAGGGACTTGCGCACGGTGGAGCGTCCGCCGTCGGCGGCCACGAGGTAGCGGGCCCGGATCAGGTCCTCCGCTCCGCCGGGGCGTCGTACCGTGGCGGTGACCGCGTCCGTGTCCTGGGTGAGGGTGGTCAGTTCGCTGCCGAACTCGACCCGGCCGCCGAGTTGTTCAAGGCGCGTGGTGAGGATCTCCACCGTGCGCCATTGGGGCAGCATCCACATCTCCCCGTACGGCCGGTCCGGCGTCGGGTCGTGGCGTTCCAGCATGTCGAAGGTGCCGAGTCGCGTGTTGCCGTCCCAGCGCATGATCAGCGGGTAGGTGCCGCCGGCGGCGTGTACGGCTTCGAGGACACCGAGGTCCTCGAAGATCTCCCTGGTGCGCGGCTGGATGCCCGCGCCGCGGGTGCCCGGGAATCCCCGTCCGCCGCGCTCCACGATCCGGCAGCCGACACCACGCCGCGCCAGGTCGCAGGCGAGGGTGAGTCCGGTGGGTCCGGCGCCCACGATCAGGACATCCGTGTCGTACGTGTCCCTCGATGCTTCCCTCCTCATTCGGCGCTCGCCGGGGTGATGTTCTTGTTGAAGCGGAGCAGGTTGTGCGGGTCCCAGGCAGCCTTGACCGCGCGCAGCCGCTGGTGCTTGGCCTCGCTGCCATGCACGCCACGTCGCCAGTCCGCGCCCAGGTCCTCGGTGAGGTTGGTGTAGCCGTTGGGTAGGGAATGGGGCCGCACGGCCGCGTTGACAGCCGTCGCCCACTGCTCGTGCTCCGGGTCGTGTTCCGGCGTGTCCCACATGCTGACGGCCTCCCACAGCCAGGCGGCACCTTCGCGGGAGAAGGCCATGGCGTCCTCGGCGACGTCGTCGGAGATCGCCCCGCCCATGCACCAGAGGTTGACGTTGGCGGCGGCTCCGGGGTTCGACGGTGCGGCGGCGATGTTCGCCAAGAGGATGCCGATGACGTCGGAGGACAGTTCTGGCAGGTAGCCGCCGCGCAGATTCATGCGCTTGCCGTACGGGGCCACGGCGTCGAGCATGGTGTTCGCCTGCAACCACGGCATCTTCGTGACGAGGTTGGCCACCGGTCGGCCGAGCGCGGCGAGCGGCTCGCTGACCTCATCGGCCGTTGCCGGATCCCCGCTGTGGACCGGGACGAGGACCAGGACCGGCTTGCCGTGTGCCTCCGCGGGGAGCATCGGCAGTGCGGGTGCGGGGGCGATCGCGGCCAGCAGGCCCAGCTCTCGCGGGGCCGTGGCCATGTGTGCCGTGAGCTTGCCGAGGACGTCGGCCGCCTGGTCGAACGGGAAGATCAGCTGTCCGGCCACGACGTCGGGGCCGACCGGGTGTGCGCGGTACTCGAACGCGGTGACGGCGCCGAAGTTGCCGCCCCCGCCGCGCAGCGCCCAGAACAGCTCGGGGTTCTCGGCTTCGTCGGCGCGGACCTTACGGCCGTCGACGGTGACCATCTCGCAGGCCAGCAGATTGTCGACAGTGGCGCCGTAGCGGCGCATCAGGTGGCCGATGCCGCCGCCCAGGGTCAGCCCGGCCACGCCGGTGGTGCTGACGGTGCCGGCGGGTACGGCGAGGCCGTGCCGCTGGGCGGCGGCGTCCAACTCGCCGAGCAGGACGCCCGGTTGGGCCCGCACCACCCGGGTCTCGGGATCGACGGTGATCGCCTTCATGGCCGAGAGGTCGACGACCAGCGCGCCGCCGGGCATCGCGTGACCGTCCGAGCCGTGACCGCCGCCGCGCACGGCCACGGGAATGCCGCGGGCGGAGGCGTAGCGCAGGACGGTCGCGACGTCGTCCTCGTCGGCGCACCGCGCGATCAGAGCGGCTCCGTAGTCGGCGGCGCGGCCCTGATACAGCGCACGCGCCGTGTCGTACAGGTCGCCGTCGCCGGGCCTCAGCGCCAGGCCACGAAAGGCGGTGGGGAAATCGGCATGGGGGTCTGCCGACAGGTTCATGCGGGGCCTCCTCGGGTGCGCTAACCGGAAATTCAATTTCCGGTTACTTGATGGGAGGGTAACATCGGAGATAGATGAGCCCCACCACGCCCCCGGCGACCGTCCGCTTCGCGCCGACGCGCGCCAGAACGTCGAACAGATCATCCTGGTAGCCCAGGACGTCTTCGCCGACCTCGGCTACCAGGCGTCCATCGCCGAGGTCGCCCGGCGCTCGGGCCTCGGCATGGGCACCATCTACCGGCATTTCCCGAACAAGACGGTCCTGGTGAAACGCATCGCGATCAAGGTGATGCGGGAGAGCCTGGCCCAGGTGCGGCGCGCACTGGCCGAGGAGCCGGGTTCTTGGACCGTCTTCACCCGGGTGGTACGCCACATGATGCGACTGCGCAGCGGCCAGCTCTTCCCGGTCTCCCGGGGACGCGCCACAGAGCCGGGACCCGAGCTTGCCGGTATCCGCACAGAGCTCCGCACCGCTCTGCAGGATCTGGTGGCCCGGACGCAGCGGGCGGGAGTCATGCGCGACGACGTGAACGCCTTCGATGTCGTTCTGATGCTCAACCTGATCCCACCGCGCCTGCCCGACGCGGATGACGGCACCCGGACGGCCGACCCGGCCGAACGCTACATCGGCGTACTCCTCGACGGGCTGCGGGCCCCCGGCTCCGATATCCTGGCTCAACCGGCTCCCGGCCGCCGGGAGATCGATCAGTTCTTTCGGACCGTGCACGGTCTGTGACCAACGTCCGCGGCCCAAGGGGGCCGTTCATCGCCCAACAGCGCCCACAGGACGTTGACCCGGCGGAGATGCCGGTTCGAGGGACAGCAGCCGAGCCAGGT
Source organism: Streptomyces sp. NEAU-YJ-81 (assembly GCF_017592595.1). NCBI lineage: Bacteria > Bacillati > Actinomycetota > Actinomycetes > Kitasatosporales > Streptomycetaceae > Streptomyces > Streptomyces sp. NEAU-YJ-81. Next base: position 6,846 of record NZ_JAGFNO010000074.1, read on the forward strand.
GTTGGATAACCCGGCACATGGTGGCGGGCGAGATGCCGAAGTGTCGTCTCCACCGACAACGGCTCAGCCCTCAACACCCCACTCATGGGAAATGCCCAGTCTCACGGCCTACTGCAACAGGCTTTACACCGTGTCCTACATGGTCGTCGGTTTGAGGAGGCGTCTGTAGCGGCGGAGAGCGGCGGCGAGGCCGAGGAAGGCCAGGTAGTTGCGGGGATGGCGCTCGTAGCGAGGTGACAGGCGGTGGTTGCCGGTCAGCCAGGAGATCGTTCGCTCGATCACCCGCCTTCGGCGGCCCGGTCGCTCGCTTGAGTCGATTCCTTTGCGGGCGATACGGACGCCGATCCCGCCGGTTTTCGGTCCGTCCGGTGCCACCGCTCACCGCGGGTTCATGGAGTGGTCCCGGGTGCGGGCGTGGGCGAAGCTGCACCGCCTGGTGCTGGACGAGCTCGGCTCGCGTGGTGAGCTGGACTGGTCGAGGTGTGCGATCGACTCAGTGAACGTGAGGGCCCTCAAAGGGGGGATCTGACGGGTCCGAATCCTGTGGATCGGGGCAAGAAGGGCTCGAAGATCCACTTGATCACCGAGCGGACCGGACTGCCGCTCTCGATCGGTATACCCGGCGCGAACTTTCACGGCAGCCGGGCCCTTGAGCCGCTCGTACGCGGGATCCCGCCCATCCGTTGCCGCCGCGGACCACGCCGCCGAAGGTCGGCCAAGTTCCACGGCGACAAGGGTTAGGACTATGACCACCTGCGCCGATGGCTACGACAGCGCGGCATCCGGCACCGCATCGCCCGCAAAGGAATCGAGTCCTCCAAGCGGCTGGGCCGACACCGGTGGACCATCGAACGCACGATGTCCTGGTCTAAGGGGCGCCTGCCCGCTGCCGCTGCCGCTCCCCGTCGGTGTGCGCCTTGCCCATCAGCGAGCCTTCTTCCTGCTCGTAGTGGGACAGGGCGAGGCCGAGGCAGAAGAAGGTGGGTGCCCACTCGCCGACGAAGATGCCCCACCGGTCTGCCCGGTCGAGGCCCTTACCGGGTTCGATGCGGAGGGAAGTGGCCCATGTGAAGACTGACAGGCCGATGGAGGCGACGGCGGCGATGTAGGCGTGCTCCGAGCGCAGGCCGATGTCGTGCAGCTTCTTGATCACGGCGGTGCTCCTTCGGGAAGTCCCCCCTCAGGTCCACCCTCGTATGCCCATGTTTCGGCGGGTGACGCAGGACGGGTTCAGGACGCGGGCCGCTTCTTCGCCGGAGCCATCTTGGCGGGGGCCTTCTTCTTGAGCCGCATCTCCCGCGCCTGGCCTTCGCCGCCTTCCCCGCCGCAGGCCTGCTTCGCGGACCGCACGCTGTCCTGGAGGGCGGACATGAGGTCGACGACCTTGCCTTTCGGCTCGGCCGGCGCCTCCATCTCGGCTGGCGCGTGCCCCTCGGCTTTGGCTTCGATGACGGCTTCCATGGCCTCCCGGTACTGATCCCGGTACTGGCAGATGTCGGTGCCCCCGATGGCGTCCATGAGGGCCATGGCCTCCTCTACCTCGGCTCGGAGATCTCGACACGCTTGGGAGCGATGCCTTCCGCGCTGCGGATCTCATCGTCCCAGTGCATGAGCTGGAGGACGGTGGCGTCGCCGACGACTCGCAGTGCGCCGAGCCGCTCGCGGTTGTGCCATGCGAATTCGGCGATGGCGATCTTGTCGCTGCGCTTGAGAGCTTCCCGTAGCAGCACATGCGGCTTTGTGGCGACGGCGCCGTCTCCTTGGAGGCAGTACGGCTTGCCGTAGCGGATGGCGTCAAGCCGGTCCTCGGGCACGAACGCCTGCACGTCGATGGCCTTCGCGGCGGGCAGGGGAAGGTCGTCGAGCTCCTGGTCATTTCTGGGCACGAGCTGCTATGAGTTCGCGCTTGCCTCTGCGGCGGCTGCCGTGGTGCTCGGCGACGACGTCATCCGCTGGGTTCGGGTGGGCCTCGGCGGCGTGGCCACCGTGCCGTGGCGCGCCGTGGAGGCGGAGGCGGTACTGACCGGGAGCCGAGCCGGCATCGAGGTGTTCACGAACGCCGCCCGCGCCGCGCTTGCCGGAGCCGAGCCACATCCGCAGAACGCCTTCAAAGTGGAACTGGCCCAGCGCACACTCGTGCGCTCGCTGCAGACCATTACGGGGGTCAGCGCATGACGACGACCTCACGTTCCCGGCTGCTCGGGACCGGCATCAACCGCGTCGACGGGCCGCTGAAGGTGGCCGGCAGAGCGCCGTACCCCAGCGACTTCGCATACCCGGGTATGGCTCACGCGGTGCTGGTGCGCAGCACAGTCGGCTCCGGGCGGATCACGGAGATCGACACCACGGACGCCGAGCACGGCCCCGGGGTGGTGCTCGTGCTCACCCACCTCAACGCCGGGCAGGTGAAGAGGGGGCCCATGACACCCCTGGGCGTCTCCCCGCCCGCGCCTTTGCAGGACGACGTGATCCTTCACTACGGCCAGATCGTCGCGGTGGTCGTGGCGGAGATCTTCGAGGGGGCCACTGAGGTGGCGGACCTGGTCCACGTCGGCTACTCGACGGCTCCGGCTCTCCTCGAACTGGACGATCCACGCGCCGCGCGGCGCACGAACCCGTGGGGGCGGGACGCCGAGTGGGGCGACGCGGCCGGTGCGCTGACCGATGCCGAGGTCGTGCTGGACGAGATCTACCTCACCGTCGACAACACCAACAACCCCATGGGGCCCCTCACCACGGTCGCCCGTTGGGAGGGCGACACCCTCCTGGTCAACAATTCGACGCAATGGGCCTCCTTGGAAGCCACATCCTTGGCAACGGCCTTCGGCATTCCCGAAGAGTCCGTCCACGTCATGGCCCCCTACGTCGGCGGTGGCTTCGGAGCCGGCCTCCGGGTTTGGCAACACGTCGTCCTGACAGCCCTGGCGGCCCGCGTGACCCGCCGCCCCGTCAAACTCGTCCTCACCAGGCCGCAGATGTTCACCGCGTGCGGCCACCGGCCCAAGGGACGGCAGAGGGTGCGGATCGGCGCGACCCGTGACGGCAGACTCACGGCCATCCACCACGAGGCGCTCACGGCAACCGCCGACGACGACAATTTCGAGCCCACCGCAACCGTGTCCGCCACTTCCTGTGCCTGCCCGAACGTCTCCACCCGGGACATCCAGGCCCGCCTGAACAGGCCCGCCTGAACCTCCCGGTCCCGATTCGATGCGGGGCCCGGGAGCGGCGACCGGCAACTATGCCCTGGAATGCGCGATGGACGAGCTGGCGTACAAGCTCGACTTGGACCCGCTGGAGCTGCGCTTGCGCAACGACGCCGCCGTCCATCCCCCGTCGGGGCTGCCCTGGTCCAGCCGGGCGCACAAGGAATGCCTGGAGCGCGGTGCCGAGCTCTTCGGGTGGCCGCGGCGCATGCCTGAACCGCGCTCGATGCGCCAGGGCGACATGCTCGTCGGCTACGGTCTGGCGGCCGTCGGCTATCCGTGGTTCCGTGCCCGCTGCCGGGCGCGCGTCACTATCCGCCACGACGGCACGGCCTACGTCTGCAGTGCGGGAACGGAAATCGGCAATGGCGCGTACACCGTCTTCGTGCAGCTGTCGGCGGAGCTGCTGGGGCTGGACCCCGAGGAGATCACCTTCGGGCTCGGAGAATCGACCATGCCGTTGGCTCCGCAGACGGGCGGATCCGGGCTCACAGGCGCGGTCGGCAGCGCGGTTCACGAAGCCTGCCGAGGGCTCGTCAGCGACTTCGTGGTTCTCGTTGGGGACGACAGCGACTCCCCGCTGCGAGGATGCACGATTGACGACGTGGAGGTCGGCGATGGTGGTATCCGACGGTGCGGCGACCTGTCCCAGTCCGAGTCGTATCGGGACATCCTGGCCCGTCACCGCCTGCCGGAGCTGACTGCCGACGGCGAGAGCGTTCCTTTGACGCCGCAGGAACTGGGCATGGCGCCGGCCGGCGCCTTCGGGGCGAAATACGTCGAGGTACATGTCGACGCGGACCTGGGTCGCATTCGAGTCGCCCGGGCCCTCTCTGTCATCGACGGCGGTCGCATCCTCAACGAGAAGACCGCGCGCAGTCAGATCATCGGCGGGACGGTCGGCGGTATCGGGATGGCTCTTTTCGAGGAGACGGTCAGTGACACCGGCTCCGGACGCATCGCCAACGCCACCCTCGGCGACTACATCGTTCCCGTCAACGCCGATATCCCCGACATGCAGGTCGAATTCGTCGGCTCGTGGGACCGCGCCAACCCGATCGGCACCAAGGGCATCGGAGAGATCGGCCTCGTGCCCGCCATTGCCAACGCGGTCTTCCATGCCACGGGCCGCCGTATTCGCTCCCTGCCCATCACCATGGACCAGCTGTTGTGAAACGATGCGTAGGCGCGCTCCCATGACCCCTGCCGAACTTCGTTCCGCCCTCATCGGGACCTGGCGCCTGGTGTCCTACGAGGCCACGGCCGTGGACGACGGGGCGGTGGTGCGTCCGTATGGGGAACACCCCGTGGGCATCATCATGTACTCCGCCGACGGGTGCATGTCCGCCCAGATCGCCAAGCCGGGCCGGCCGTCGTTCGATGAGGAAAGGCAGGAGTACGGACGCCAGGAGGAACTGGCCGACGCGGCCCGCAACTACCTGGCCCACACCGGCCGCTTCCGCATTCCGGACGGCGGCACTGTCGTGCATGAGGTCATTTTGAGCCTTTTCCCGAACTGGATGAGAGGCGCGCAGCTCAGGGTGGCACACCTGGGTGGGAGTACGTTGCAGCTGGCCCTTCCGGCGGCTGTGAGCATCCACGGCAAACAGCGCACCGGGGTCCTGACTTGGGAGCGGGTGCAAGCGGACTGACCTGATCCAGAGCCTGTGCTCCGTGGCCTTCGGCGGCGGTGCGGGTCGATCAGCCCGGCGCTGTGCTCTCGGCAGCCCAGTGGGAGCTCAAGGAGCAGAGCGGCAAGGCAGCTGGCTGTGGGGGAGCTTGAAACTCACGGACGCCGGTGATGCTGCTCGTTTTGGGCATCGGCCGGCGTCCGCTCTTCCGCTACCGGCTACCAGCCGTCCAGTGAACCCACGAAGGTCCGCAGGTCGCCGACGTACAGCTCCGGCTGCTCCATCGCGGCGAAGTGCCCGCCCCGGTCGAACTCCGGCCAGTGAGCTCCTTCCAGCCTCGGTTTGAGCTGTTCAGGTGCGGGGTGAGGACGACCTGGACGATGCTCATGATCCGGGTGGTGGAGCATCGTAGCTTGCGCAGGAGTCGCCAAGTCTTGAGGGCGGCCATGGTCTGCTCGACGAGCGCGCGGATCTTGGCATGGGGCCGTTTGACGGCCTGTTGACCGGCGGACAGCTTCTCCCAACGCTCCCAGAAGGGAAGGCGGACGGTGCCGCCGGCGCCGCGGTAGCCCTTGTCGGCCCAACACGCCACGCCGGCGGATAGCGGGAGGTCTTCCAGGTCTTCAGGCGTCGAAACGAGACGCCTTCCTCGCGGAGCAGGATGCGCAGGCCCTCGTGGCTGATGTCGTCGACCACCCCTCGGCAACCAGGAAGTCCGCCAGCCTGGTCAGGCTCCAGATGGAGAACGGCAGGTCGTGCTCGGGAGGCTCGGACTTCGCGATCTTCTTGATCTCGCGCCGCTCGGGCAGCGTGAACGTCTTGGGATGGCCGCCCTTGTACTTCGGATGGAGCGAATCGCAGCCGTCGGCGTTCTCCTCGATCCCGATGCCCGTCGGCCGGGGCCTTCAGCAGCCGGTCCAGCTCGTTCCCGGCTTCGTCGTATCCGGCGTCGGCGATCCGTTGCAGTTCGCGCAGGTCGCCGGTCGCGGCCGCGCGTCGGGTGAGCAGGAACCCGGCGTGCATGGACCCCTCGTCCAACAGCTCGCTCAGCTTGCCGAGGTCGCCGGCTGCCTCGGCGAGGTCGGCCAGCCGGTCCAAAGCGGTCTCGTTGCCCTGATCGGCCAGCTCGCGCAGGCTCTCCCGATCGACATTCAGTGCCTGTTTCTGAACCCCGTATCGGCAGGTCAAAAGGCTGAGCGGTGGAGACAGGGCGGCATCGTGAATGGCTTCGGGGCCCGAGGTCGTTCCATATTGGTGCAACGTGGAAAGTGAACGCTCAAACAGTTGCGGGCTGAGAGAGGAGGCCTGTACCGCACCAGTTCTGCTGGTTGAGATGGTCGAGCATGGCCGTCTCTGCCGAACCCGGATTGCGCCGCACGCCGACGAGGACGGGCTCGGTCAGGGAGGGCAGTAGCGGGCAGGCCAGTTCTTCGAAGCCTTCGGGGATGGCCGAGGCCGGGACCACAGTGACGCCCAAGCCCTGCGCCACGAGCCGCACCGCAGTGGAGATCTGTGACGCTCGGGCCACCGTGTGCGGGCTGAGGCCCGCGTTGGCGAGCAGGCGGGCGAGGTAGTCGTCGAGCAGGCTGGCGCGCCGGAACCGGATCCACCCCTCTGACGCCAGGTCTTCCAGGCGCAGGGCGGCGCTGTCCGAGAGAAGCGGGTGCCCCTTCGGCAAGACGGCGACGTAGGCTTCCTCGCCCAGAGGGTGAATGTCGAAGGTGCACCCGGCGGGGATGTGGTGCACGAGGACCATGTCGAGGGTTCCCTGGCGGACCAGTCGTTCCATGTCCGCGGGATCGGGCTCCTCGTGGAGAGTCACCTGCAGCTTCGGGTGGCGATTGCGCAGTTGCCCCAATACCTGGGGCAGCTGGCGTGCTCCCAGGCCCATGTGGACAGCGATGATGAGTTCGCCTGCCAGTTCCCCGTTGGCGGCGCGTGCGGCCGTGATGGCACGCCGGGATGCGGTCGTCGCGATCTTCGCCTCTGCGAGGAAAGCCCGCCCTGCCACCGTCACCGTCACCCCGCTCGGGGTGCGGGTGAACAGCTGCACCCCGAGGTGCTTCTCCAAGGTGCCGATCTGCTGCGACAGAGAGGGCTGAGTGACCCGCAGACGTTCTGCTGCCGCTGTCATGGAGCCCTCGTCGGCGACGGCCAGGGCGTATTCGTATTGGCGCAGGTTCATTCGAATCCAACCTTCGACATGACATAGGAGATGTCAATGCAGAGTATACGTTGCCACTATTTGCCTCTATGCCGGGCCGGTCCTACCGTGGTGCACGCCCAGCGCAGCCACCAGGGCCGGAAAGCTGCGGGACGGCAGGCGCGTCCTGCAGGCACGCAAGTCCTGCGACGCCAGCTGTCAAAAGCAGGATGAGGCAAAGCAATGTGTCCGGTGCTCACAGTCTCGACTCAAGGAGAAAGCATGCGTCTCGCGAATAAGGTAGCCCTCGTCACTGGCGGGAGCGCGGGCCTTGGTGTGGCGATTGCCCAGAGATTCGGAAGTGAAGGCGCCCACGTCTACATCACGGGGCGACGGAAGGAGGCGCTCGAAGCCGCGAAGGCTTCCATTGAGGGACATGTCACGGCGGTCACCGCGGACGCTACAGTGTCGGGTGATCTCGACAATTTGGTCGAGGCTATCCGTCAGGAGAGCGGGCACCTCGATGTGATCGTCGCGAACGCTGGAAGCATTGAGCGGATGAGCTTCGGGGACGTGACCGAGGAACACTTCGACCGCACATTCGACCTCAATGCCCGCGGCACACTGTTCACCGTCCAGAAGGCGCTGCCGATTCTACGAACGGGCGGCTCGATCGTTTTGCTGGGCTCGATCACGGCATTCAAGGGGGATCCCGGGGCAGGGGCTTACAGCGCGGCGAAGGCCGCCGTGCGTTCCTACGCGCGCACGTGGGCGGCAGAGTTCGGCGACCGGGGTCTTCGGGTCAACGTGCTGAGTCCGGGGCCGATCGACACGCTCATCATCGACGGACAGGCCGAGTACTTCGGTCAAGATCCAGTAGCTCTCCGAGCCCACATGAGTACCCTTGTCCCGATGGGCCGCCTCGGGCTTCCCGAGGAGATCGCCAATGGTGCGCTGTTTCTCGCCTCGGACGAGAGCAGTTTCATGACAGGTGCAGAACTCTGCATCGACGGCGGTATGGCTCAGGTATAGCCCGCTTTGGCCGGAGCAGAACTGGGCATGAGCTTGTCCTACGGTTTTGGTGCGGGATTACTCCGCTCATTCGTAGGATCGGTGAGTTCGAGAACTCCGGGTACGGCAGTTAGCTTGTCGCCGTTCGATGGCTGAAAACTTGGCCGCTCGGGAACTGCTGACGGTCAGTCGCGTTGAACCTCGGGGGAGGTCGACTATGCGCTCCTGCGGGAACTTCGACGGGTGATCTGCCTGGCTATAAGGGTGATCGCGGCCCAGGTGATGAGCGATTCCGATTCTCTGAACTATTAGAGGTTGTCTCACGTGGCAAGTTTCGCGAGCTTCTTGTAGCAGGTCAGGGCGGCGGCCAGGCCGAGGAAGGCGAGGAAGTGCGAGCCCTTTCGTTCGTATCGGACGGTGAGGCGGCGGTAGCCGAAGAGCCAGGCGATCGACCGTTCGATCTTCCAGCGGTGCCGACCGAGGCGTTCGCCGGACTCGATGCCGGGCCGCGCGATGCGCGCGACGAGCCCGCGCTCGCGCAGCCAGGCCAGGTGTTCGGCGGAGAAGTACGCCTTGTCCGCGCGGAGTTTGACGGGTCGGCGCCGCCGTGGTCCCCGGCGGGACCGGACGGCGGGTATGCCGCGGATGAGCGGTTTGAGGGCGAGGCTGTCGTGCATGTTCGCGCCGGACACGGCGACGGCGAGCGGGATGCCCTGGGCATCGGACAGCACGTGCAGCTTGCTGCCCTTCTTGCCGCGATCGACCGGGTTCGGCCCGGTCAGCGATCCCCCCTTTTGGCGCGAACGGAGGCCGCGTCGACGATCGCCGAGGTCCAGTCCACCTCGTCGCGGGCCCCGAGTTCGTCCAGCACCGCGCGGTGCAGCCGACGCCGCAGGCCGGCCTCGGTCCATACCGTGAAGCGGTGATGCGCGGTGGCGGGCGACGTGCCGAACGTCGGCGGCAGATGCCGCCAGGCACAGCCGCTGGTCAGCGCGTACACCACTGCCGTGAACACGGCCCGCTCGTCACGCGGAGCGGTCCCACCACCTTGCGGACGAGCAGCGAACGACGGCAGCAACGGGGCGGCCAGCTCCCAGAGTTCATCAGGAACCAGGCGCTTCGATAGATCAGCACCCACGACCGGCAGCATGCCGCACGAACATCAAGTCACGTGAGACAACCTCTAAGCCTTGATTGGTGCGGCCGACCTGGCGGCCTGCTCGATCTTCGCGCAGTAGGCTGCGCGGGCTTCCTCGTCGATCTGCTTCTCGTTTTCGGCGCGCACCCCGGTCCGGCCGTCGAGGCCCTCGCGCAGGATATCGGCGTGCCCGGCATGCCGGATGGACTCGCCGAGGACATGGACCATGATGGCGAACAGGTTCGTGTTGGGATAAGGCTCCGGCCACCACGGCACGTGGCCGGGGGCGTCGAGGGGAAGCTCGTTGATCGTCGCGTCCGAGTGTTCCCACGTGCGCCGGTAGAACCCGATGATCTGATCGCGGGTCTCGTCCTCGGTCGCCCACAGATCGCTGCCGTTGGAGTCCTGCCACCGGGGCAGCGGTTCCGGGGAAGGGCGGTCGAAGACCTCGCCGAAGTACCTGGCCTCGACGGTGGCCACGTGTTTGACCAGGCCGAGGAGGTTGGTCCCGGTCGCTGTCAAAGGTCGGCGGGTGTCGTATTCGGACAAGCCGTCGAGTTTCCAGAGCAGCACCTTGCGGTCCCGCCGCAGTCTCCCGTACAGGTTGTCTTTCGCGAATTCATCGATCATGCGGCATGAGCCTGCCATGGGCTGCTCGTGGTCTCAAGATCCCGTACATGGTCCGCAACGACTGGCAGAGCCGAGGCCTGGCCATGGCCGCCGCCCTGACCTGCTACAAGAAGCTCGCGAAACTTGCCACGTGAGACAACCTCTTACACCGTGTCCTACATGGTCAGTTGGTCGTTGGCCGAGTATGGGGAGTGGACGGTGGGGATGGATCGTGCCGGTGGGGCTGTGGGAGATCGCCAGGCCGTTGCTGCCGTCGGCGCGAGTGCGGCCGCAAGGCGGCGGGGTGGC
>NZ_JAGFNO010000075.1:0-16694 GCF_017592595.1 Streptomyces sp. NEAU-YJ-81
GCCCGCTGCGCCGCTTCATCTCCCATGAGGTGGAGACCCTCATCGGCCGCGCCCTGCTGCGCGGCGATGTCGAAGAGGGCGCCACCGTCAAGGTCGACGCCCAGCACGGCGAACTCGTGGTCACCTATGAACAGCCGTCGGGCGAGGACGTCGAGGGGCGAGCCCGGCAGGAAGTCGGAGAGGCGGCGTGACCGGCCATGCCAAGCCCAACGATCAAAGCCCGGACCATCAAGTGCCCCACCTGCGGACGCGCGAACAAGATCCCCGCGGCGGCCGAGGGCGCTCCCCGGTGCGGCAACTGCAAGTCGCCGCTGCCGTGGATCGTGGACGCGGACGAGAACGAGTTCGCGGATGTCGCCGAGAAGGCGACGCCCCTCGTCGTCGTGGATCTGTGGGCGACTTGGTGCGGGCCCTGCCGGATGGTCAGCCCCGCACTTGAGCAGGTCGCCACGGAGCTGGCGGGCAAGGTCAAACTCGTCAAGGTCGACATCGACCGCAATCCGCACCTCGCCCAGCGGTTCGAGGTGCAGGCCGTGCCGACCCTGCTCATCCTGGACAAGGGGGAGCTGGTCGCCCGCCGCGCGGGTGCCGCCCCGGCGGGCACCCTGCGCTCGTGGGTCGAGCAGGTGACGGCGGGCCGGCGGGACAGCGAGAGAGGGTGACGTCCATGGCCATCGAGCCCGATCCGCATCTGTCGATGGTGCGCCCGGTCTCCCCGCGCAGCCCCGAGGGGTGCGAGGAATGCCTGCGCCTGGGGTCCCCCTGGGTCCATCTGCGGCTCTGCCTGACCTGCGGACACGTCGGGTGCTGCGACTCCTCACCGCTCAAGCACGCGCGCGCCCACGCCTACGCCGAGCAGCACCCCATCGTGGAGCCCATCGAGCCGGGCGAGAACTGGCGCTGGTGCTACGCCCACGAGGCGCCGGCCTGATGGCAGGCGACGACCGGCCCCCCGAGGCCGCTCCCGACGAGGCGGTGCCGTTCGAGACCCCGGATCTGTATGGCGCCTACCCCCGGCTGTCGCAAACCCAGATCGCGTTCCTCGCCGAACACGGGGAGCGCTTCCGGGTCGAGCCGGCCCAGGTGCTGGTCCGGGAGGGGGAGCGGTGTGCGGAGTTCCTGGTCATCCTCAGCGGCTCCATCGAGATCGTAGAGGCCCACGGCACCCCCGACGAGCGGGTCCTGAGGGTGCACGGGCCGGGGCGCTTCCTCGGCGAGCTGGGGCTCCTCCAGGGACAGGTGGCCTTCTACACCGCCCGGGCCCGAGATCCCGGAGAAGTGCTGTCCCTTCCGATCGACTGGCTGCGGGTGCTGGTCGCCCGCGATCCGATCCTCGGCGACCTCATCCTCCGTGCCTATCTGAGCCGCCGCGCGCTGCTCGTCGGCGCAGGCGCTGGCTTCCGCATCCTCGGCTCACGCTATTCGCCCGACACCCGGCGGCTGCGCGAGTTCGCGGCCCGCAACCGGCTGCCGCACCGCTGGATCGACCTGGAGGCGGACCAGGAGGCCGAGGCACTGCTGCGCCGCTTCTCCATCCCCCCGGAGGAGACACCGATCGTCATCTGGCGTGATCAGCGGGTGCTGCGCAACCCCAGCAACGCGGAACTGGCGCGGCTCATCGGTCTCTCCCCTCCGTCCGCCGAGGAGACCCGCAGCGATCTGATCATCGTCGGCTCCGGACCCGCCGGGCTGGCGGCCGCCGTCTATGGCGCGTCCGAGGGACTGACCACAGCCCTCCTGGACGCGATCGCCACGGGCGGCCAGGCGAGCACGTCGTCCCTCATCGAGAACTACTTCGGCTTTCCGACCGGGATCTCCGGTTCCGACCTCGCCGAACGAGGCGAACTCCAGGCGCGCAAGTTCGGGGCCCAGGTGTGGGTTCCCGCGGAAGCGGCATTGCTCAAGCCCGAGGGCGACGGCTACTACCGCGTCACCTTCGCCGACGGCGGCGATGTGCTGAGCCACACCGTCGTGCTGGCAACGGGCGCCTGGTACCGCAGGCTCGAAGTGCCCGGCATCAAACGGGTGGAGGGGACGAGCGTCCACTATGCGGCGACCGTGTACGAGGCGCAGCAGTGCAGCGCGGATCCGGTCGCGGTGGTCGGCGGCGGTAACTCCGCGGGCCAGGCCGTCCTCTTCCTCGCACAGCGCGTCCCGCGCGTGCATCTGCTGATCCGGGGCCCGGACCTCGGCGCCAAGATGTCCCGTTACCTCGTCGACCAGATCGAACGCCATCCACGGGTGAATGTGCTGCTGAACAGCGAGGTGCGCGGGGTGGTGGAGGGCGACGGTGTCCTGCGGGCCATCGTGGTGGAGAACAACCGCACGGGGGAGCGCCGCAACCTGGTCGTGCGCGCGATGTTCGTCTTCATCGGGACCCGGCCCCGTACGGCGTGGCTCGGCGACGTGGTCGCTTTGGACGACCGGGGCTTCGTGCTCACCGGCGCCTCGGCGCAGGCCCGCGCGAGTGGCACGGTCTGGGAGGGCCAGGGCCGTACCTGTCTGGGGCTGGAAACCAGCCTGCCCGGCGTCTTCGCCGCGGGCGACGTGCGCAGCGGCTCCGTCAAGCGGGTGGCCTCCGCCGCCGGCGAAGGGGCGATGGCCATCCACCAGGTCCACGAGCACCTCGGCCACACCACCGTCGACGTCGCGCGCCACCCCGACGACACAGAAGCTCCGTCCGGCCGGTTCACCGAGCCGGGCGGTGGTCACAACACATCCCCTGCCCACTAACCGACACCGGAGGTGACGGACGATGAACATGCCGGTTCGCCGACAGCAGCGAGGCCAGGGAACGGCGGAGCGTCCCAGGGGCTGGGCACGCAATCCACTTCTGGAATTCGACGACCTCATCAACCAGATGGGCGGTCTGCTCGAATCCACGGTCGGAAGCGCGGCTCCCGCCATAGCGGCGTGGACGCCGTCCGGCGATGTGACCGAAGCCGACGACGCCTATCACATAGAACTCGAGCTCCCCGGCGTGGACCGCAAGGACGTCGACATCGAGATCAATGGTCAGGAACTGGCCGTAACGGGGGAGATCAAGGAACGGGAGCGCAAAGGCATCATGCGGCACAGCAGTCGCCGTACCGGTCGCTTCGAGTACCGGTTGCTGCTTCCGAGCGAAGTGAACACCGAAGACGTCACGGCGAGCATGTCCAGCGGCGTGCTCACGATCACCGTCCCCAAGGCGGCGACCGCCAAGCCCCGTCACATCGAGATAACCGAGAGCAGCGAACGCCAGGGCGGCTGAGACCGCCGGGATCCGGCTCTCTCCCGCGGCGGCCCCGCTCCGCCGGGTGCCGCCGCGGGCATCGGAAGGACTACATGATGGTTGCGGCAGGCTTTTCCTCGTTCGACACCATGGTCGACAAGGCCAACCATGTCCTGAAGGAGATCGAGCACGCCTATGGGTGGCCCAAGGAGCGCCGGAAGCAGTCGTACGCCGCTCTGCGCGCGGTCCTGCACCACCTGCGGGACCGGCTGTCGGTCGATGAGGCCGTGCACTTCGGAGCGCAGCTTCCGACCTTGCTGCGCGGCGTCTACTACGACGGGTGGAAACCCGCGGAGACGCCCGTGAAATTGAACAGCGAGGAATTCTTCCGGCGGGTCCGGCACGACTTTCCGTACGCGATCGAGGGCGACACCGAGCAACTGGTGCGCACGGTCCTGCATGTCCTCGAGCACCACATCAGCGAGGGCGAGTGGAAGGACCTCAAGGCGCGTATGCCCGCCTCGATGTCCGCGGTCATGCCCTCCTAGCCGGTCCGGCGGCCACCGCATCGCTCCCGGCATTCACAACCCCGGCGTCACAGCAGGAGATTGAAGAGCGGCCAGACCGTCTCCCAGTGCTTGGTCTGCGGATTCTTCAGGTCCGGGTAGATGATCTTGAATGCCTTGGCGAGCGCCAGACTGAGCCCGCCGACGATTTCCGGCAACCTCGCCTCCGTCGCGTCGTCGGGTGCGCGGTCCAGCGGCGGGTGCCTGACGAGCTGATCGAGGATGGGCTGCAACTCGATCTCGTGGTCGAGGTCCCGGAAACGGTGGATGTTCTCCTGTAGCCCCTTGGTGATCGGCAGATCCCACGGCACGATCACGTCCCGGTTGTTGGCCTTCGCGACCGCCTCGGCGATGAGCAGCAGATCGTAGACTTTGGCGTCCACGAAGTCGCTGTAGCGCTTGAGGTCGTTCTTGTCGACATCAAGTCCCGCCGCCACCCGGAAGAACCGCTCGAACCTGGGCACGGACATCACCGTCATGGTCACCAACCTCCAGTCGTCCGGCGCTGGGCGTAACCCGGCGCGCCTCGTCAGCGCCACCCTCGCTCGCCGGATGCGCGACCGCATGGGCCCCCAGGAACCAATCGCACGGCCCGGCTTGCTGCCGACAGGTCGGTGACCGCGCCAGGTCATGCTATGGGCGCGGCTCCCACCGCCGTGGCGACACTCGGGGAGCGCCGTGAGGAGCACTCGGTCAGGTCAGGGAGTCACGGAGGCGGCGGACACGTGGCGGCTGTTCGGGCATGCCTCAGGTGGCCGGGCGCCACGGCGGGGCACACTGTCGCGGAACGGCCCCCGACAACCCCGCCCCGAGGTTCCCCATGGCGTTCGGACTGGCACACCGCGCATTGCGGCCACGGGTACCTTTGCGCCACGGGGAGGGCGACAAACACCACCTCACCAGCCTTGAGGGGCTGGCCGCGCTGTCCCTGGACGCGCTGAGCTCGGTCGCGTACGGCCCCGAGGCCATCGTGGTCGTCCTGGTCGCCGCCGGCACCGGGGCCCTTACCGCCACGCTGCCCATCACTGTCGTCATCACCGTCCTGCTCACCGTGCTGGTGATCTCCTACCGCCAGGTGATCGCCGTCCATCCGGACGGCGGCGGCGCCTACGCGGTGGCGAAGAAGAGCCTCGGGCAACGGATGAGCCTGCTCGCCGCGGCGAGCCTGACCATCGACTACGTCCTCACCGTCGCCGTCAGCCTGGCCGCCGGCGCCGCCAGCCTCGCATCCGCCTTCCCGATCCTCTCCTCGCATCTCCTCGCCGTCTGCCTGGTGCTGCTCGCCCTGCTCACAGCCGTGAACCTCTGGGGAGTGGCCGAGAGCGCCCGGGTGCTGATGCTGCCGACCGTGCTGTTCATCGTCACCATGCTCGGCATCGTCGTCATGGGGATCCTGCGCTCGCACCCCGCGGACGTCGTCGGCGCCGCCCACCCCGTCCGGACCACCGAGGCGCTGGGCGTCCTGCTGATCCTGAAAGCGTTCTCCTCGGGCTGCTCCGCCCTGACCGGGGTGGAGGCCATCGCCAACGGCGTGCCGATGTTCCGCGAGCCGCGCATCAAGCGGGCCCAGCACACCGAGCTGATGCTCGGCATGCTCCTCGGAGTGATGCTGCTCGGGATGGCGTATCTGATCCGCCGCGACCATGTGGCGCCTCGCGGCGGTGTGACGGTCCTCGCCCAGCTCGCCGCCGGGTCGTACGGAACCGGATGGGAGTACTACGCGACCAACCTCATCGTCACCCTTGTTCTCGCGCTCGCCGCCAACACCAGCTTCGGCGGCCTCCCGGTCCTGATGAGCCTGCTGGCGCGGGACGACCGGCTGCCCCACCTGTTCGGGCTGCGCGCGGAGCGGCCGGTGTACCGGTACGGCGTGGTGGCGCTGGCGCTGCTGTCGGCCCTGCTGCTCATCGCGGTGGGGGGCGAGACCCATCGGCTGATCCCGCTGTTCGCCATCGGGGTGTTCACCGGCTTCACCATCAGCCAGGTCGGGCTGGTACGGCACTGGACGACCGAGCAGCCGGAAGGGTGGCTGCGCCGGGCGATGATCAACGGTCTGGGGGCCGTGCTGACCACCGGGGCCGGTCTGGTCCTGCTGACCACCAAGTTCCTCGAAGGGGCCTGGGTGGCCGTCGTCGCGGTGCCGCTGCTGATGCTGCTGTTCACCCGCGTCCAGCGCTATTACACGGCGGCCGGCGAGGAACTCGGGCTCGGGCGGATCCCGCCGCCACCGGTGCGCACCATGAGCCTGGTCATCGTCCCGCTCGGCGAGGTCAGCAGGCTCGCGCAGCGCGCGCTGACGGCGGCGCTCGCCCTGGGCGACGAGGTCGTGGCGGTCAGCGTCCAGGCCGAGCCCGCGAAGGCGCGGGCCCTGCAGGACGCCTGGGAGCGCTGGAATCCCGGGGTGCGCCTGGAAATCATCGACAGCCCGCACCGCTCCCTGGTGCAGCCGATGGTCGCGTATGTGCGGCGCGAGGCCGGGGGCGGCCGGGAGATCGCCGTTCTCATCCCCGAGGTTGAGCCCCGGCACCGGCGCTACAAGATCCTCCAGAACCAGCGCGGCCTGCTGCTGGCCACGGTCCTCAGGGCGCGCACCGATGTCGTCGTCTGCATGATGCCGTACGGCCTGAGCATGTGAGCGGGGCCCGCTCGGCGGGGCTTGTGGTACCTCGCGTGGCGGGTGGCCGCGTGGCAAGGCGGAGGGTGACGTCCTCGACTCCGGCAAGGAGGCCCGCATGGACGAAAGAGTGTTCTTCCAGATGGTGGCGGACCGTACGCAGCTCTCGCGGCAGGAAGCGGCCGACCTCACTCCGCGCCACTCTCGGTGCTGGCGCTTCGGCCGAGCGACGGTGAGGCCCGCGATCTCGCCCTGGAGCTTCCGGAGCCCTGTGGGTGCCGGAAACGGTGTCACCCTATGCGACCTGCGTGTATGCGTGGATGAGGCCGCCGAGTCGATCGCGTCGATGGATGCGAGTGTGGTCGGTGGCGATGAGTGGTTCGGGCTCGGTGAGCCGGTCCGGCGCCCGTTGTCCAAGGGATCGATGCGGCCGGTGTTTGTTGCAGTGCTCCGCATCCTCGCCGACGAGAGGCGTAGGTGGCGCTCTCCCATGATCAGGGTGCGGTCAGTTGCCTCACGTCGGCATGATCCGATCCAGCGTTCGGCGATCGTGTTCATCCGTGGCACGGCAGGCAGGGTGGGTATCACGCGTATGTCGGTCGCCTGGAAGACGGAGTCGAAGCTGTTGGTGAAGTATGCGCCGCGGTCCCGGATGAGGAATGTGATCGACTCGGCGTGGTCGCCCAGGTCGATGAGGTAGTTGCGTGTTTGCCGGGTGATTCAGGGGCCGGTCGGTTTCCGGGTGATGCCGGCGATGTGTACGCGGCGGGTGTCGTGGTCGATGGAGAACAGTACGGACCAGCGCCGTAGGAAGACCGTGTCGACGTGGAACAGGTCGGCTGCCACGATGGCGGAGGCCTGGGCTTTGAGGAAGGCGGGCCAGGAATGGTCCGCGCGCTGGGGCGCGGGGTCGATGCCTGTTTTCTTCAGTATCTCCCAAGCGGTCGAGGCGCCGATCTTGCGTCCCAGGCTGAGTAGTTCGCCGTGGATCCGGCGGTACTCCCACCCGGGGTTCTCACGCGCGAGGTGCGGGACCGGCTGCCGCAGTGCCTCCGGTTTCGGTGGTCGGCCCGGACGACGGTGTGGATGGGTCCACTTGCGGGCGACCGAGGCCGTTCGGCTGCGGTGGGTGAAGCTCTGCGAGGAGGATCGGCGATCGTGGCCCGTACTCTGCTGGACCTGGATGAATTCGTCGAGCACTGGACGCTGTTGAAGGACGAGCAGGCGCTCGTGTCCGGCAAGCGTGGTGCGACTGGCGTGATGTGCCGGAACACTACGGTTCGTGGAGCCGGGTCTGCGACCTGTTCCGTGTCACCCGGCTCCAGGCCCAGGCCGACGCGAAAGCTTGATCACCTGGGAGGTGAATGTCGACGTGCCTGCCCCCGTCGTCGCGGACGCTCTCGGCTACCACAACAAGACCACCACCCGCCTGCGCAACGAGACCGGCGGGACATGGAGCCGATACGCCCCTGAGGATCACACACGGTCACCAGCCGGTTGGACTCCTCGGCGAACCGGCAACAGTTGAAGACGAGAGCCCGCAATACCAGTACCGAGGGCCTCTTCGAACCTGTGCGCTTCAATCAGAAACCGACTGAAGCGAGGGCTGCAGGTCCGCGAGCCAGGGATGCCCCGGGTGCGCGCGGGCGAGTAGCTCGGCCAGGGTCTCGCGCTGAGCCGGGGTCATGTGCGGGACGGTCGCGTCGAAGTCTGTCTGATCCTTTCGGCGGGTGTGCTTGGCCTTGAACAACAGGACCAACTCGGGTGCCAGGTACGGGATGCCGTCTTGGGTGTGGTGGATGATGTCGCTGTAGGGAAGCTGGATCCTCTCATCGCGTCGGCAGATCCAGGTGTCGCCGTCGTGCGGTTCACGGAACACGTCGAGCAGGTAGTTGCCGGTGGCCGGATCGCGGAGCCATGTCTGATGTACGGCGGCCAGCACCTCCGGTGTGGCGTCCTCCCAGATCCGGCCGCTGCCCTGCCGCGTCGAAGACGTATCCGGGGAAGCGGTAGCGGAACTCGGGAAAGCTCGCGGTCGGAATCGCGATCTCGATGTCCCCATGAGCGCGCGTCTGCCTGCCGCGGAACAGGTCCAGCGCCCAGCCCGCGGCCACGTACCAGGGCGTGCCGATCCCGGCCAACTGCTGCGCGATCTCACTCGGAGTCCAGCAGGATGACCACCTGGCGTGGAGGGCTTCGATCTCGTCGGGTGACAGCTCGATACCGCCGCCAGGCAGTTGCTCGCTCACCGCAGGAATCTATCAGCGGACTCGAAGGCCCCTGGCCGTGGCCGATGAAGGAGACCAGCGGGACCTGGAGCCGTACACGCTGGCGACCACTGGCGGTCACCGCCCGGCTGGACTCCGCGGAGAACTGGTGACAGTTGAATACGCGAGCCCACCAGTATCAGAAGCTGATTTGGCCAACTGCCGTGCCCACAAAGGCGGGTCGGGCAGGCTCAGTCACACCTGCCCATGGCTGACCGTTCCGGGCATGACAGGCTCGCGGCACCCGATTGGTCAGCGTCAGCGTCAGCGGGTGGCCGGGCGGTGAGTGACGCGTCGTCTGCGTCGCGGGGCATGCTGTCGCCGCTGTCCTGCTCCGGTCGTGCGGCAGCGCTGGTGACCGGACGTCGGGGGAAGGCGTGACGGCGGGCGCCGGCGACGATGAACCACGACGCGGCCGCGGACGCGGCGGCGAGAAGCGGCAAGGCTGCCGCTCCCAGACGGTCCAGTACCTGCCCGCCTGCGATGGAGCCGCCGCCGATGCTGAAGTTGACGCCGATGACGTACAGCGCGGAGACGGCTGCCTGGGCCTGCGGTGCGGCCGTGAGCGCGGCGGACTGCAGGAGGGTGGGCAGACCCGCGAAGAGCAGGCCCCATATGACGACCAGGACGAGGCTCACGGCCGTGGCCCTGCCCGTCGCGGCCAGCGCGGCGAATACCAGTGCCATCCCGCCGGTGAAGACCAGGGTCGCGCCGCGGGGGCGGCGGTCGACCAGCACGCCGGTCGTCCACACTCCGACGACTCCCGCGAGGCCGAAGGCGAGCAGCACCGGGCCGGCCCCTGCCTCGCTGATGCCGATGTGCCGCAAGTAGGGCGAGATGTAGGAGTAGATGCTGAAGTGGCCGAGCATGACCAAGGCCGTGGCGAGGGTGATGGTGAGCACGCCCGGGAGTTTGAACGCGGCCAGGGCCGTGCCCCGCGTTGCCGGTGAGCCGGACGTCTCCGGCAGCAGGACTGGCGCGGCGACCAGGACGAGTGCGGCCACCACAGCGAGCAGGACGAACGCGCTGCGCCAGCTCAGCGCGTTGCCGACCGCGGTTCCCAGCGGCACGCCGAAGGTCAGCGCGGCGGTGTTGCTCGCGAACACCACGGCAACGGCGCGGCCCGTCCGCTCCGCGGGAACGAGACGGGTGGCGTAAGCGGGCAGGACCGACCAGAGAACCCCGTGCACCGTAGCGGCGATCAGGCGGGCGACGACAGCCACGGCGTAGGACGGGGCCGCGGCGAGCAGCAGATTGCTCAGCACGAACACGGCCACGATGACGAGGAGCAGGCGCCGCTGCGGCCAGTGCGCGGTTCGGGCCGTGATCGGCAGCGTCACCACCATGATGACGAAGGCGTACAGGGCCACCAGCAGGCCGGCTCGCGACTCCGAGACACCCAGGCCGCCGCTCACCTGGGGCAGCAACCCCATGGGCAGGGTCTCCGTCGTGATCGACATGAAGCCGGCCAGGAACAGGACGGCCAGGCCGGCCGTCCCGGACCGGAGAGAGGATGTGGTTTTGACAACGTTATTCACGGCTGGGACGGTAAACCTGTACACCGATGTCAAGGTCAAGTCGATGGAGAACAGGGCGCGGAATGAAGATCAGTGAGCTGTCTCATCACACCGGGATCAGCAGCCGCTCGCTGCGCTACTACGAGCAGCAGGGCCTGCTTCACCCCCGTCGCCTCCCCAACGGCTACCGGGACTACTCCGAGGAGTCCGTCGTATGCGCCGAGCGGGTTCGCGATCTGCTCCGGTCCGGCCTCGGCACCGAGGCCATCAAAGACATCGGGTGCTGCTTCACCGGGTCGGGAGCGTCGCTGCGGGCGACGGTGGACTCGGAGCTCGCCGCCGGCCTGGCCCGCGAGCTCGCGAACATCCAGAGCCGGATCGACACTCTCACCCGGCACCGCGACGCCATCCAGACCTACTTGGCCGAAGCACGTCTCACGGCGGACTGAGCCCGCGCACACCCAAACGCGACGAACATCACCGACTGGGCATTAGTATCTACTATGCGTTTTTATGCCGCGAATGGCCCATCTTGTGATAGCGGTGCAGCGTCCCTACGGGCCGTGTCCCCATCCCCGGACAGTCCCGCACCCAGCCCCGAGTCGCTGTCCATCAGCGAACTCGCTCACCGGTGCCAAGTGAGCACGCGGTCACTGCGGTATTACGAGGAGCAAGGTCTCCTGCTCCCCGCACGCAACGCTGCGGGGCACCGCCGGTACGAGGCCAAGGACGCCGACTGCGTCGGCTTCATCCAGCGTTTGTACGGCGCGGGCCTGCCGAGCGACCTGATCCGTACGGTGGTCCAGGAGTGGAAACTCCCCGACTCCGCGCCCCGGATCGAGGCTCTTCTGCGCACCCGACACGCCGAACTCTCCCTTGAGGCGGAAGCACTGCACGCCAAGCTGACCGGCCTGGAAGCCGTGCTGAACGCGGTGACCGGCAACAGCTGACTTGCCCTTCACACCAGTGTGAACGTCTACCTTCCTGGTGAAGGCCCCGGACAGAAGAAGAGGGCCGGCACAGGAAAGGCGGACAGGTGAGCAACTACATGCTGGCGCAGCTCCAGCTCAAGTATGGTTTCGCGAATCTGGCGCGCTACGAAGCCGCCATGGTGACAATCCGCGAACTCTTCGAATCCCAGGGCATCACGCTCGTTGCGGGCACGGTGACCCAGGTCGGGCCGCTGTACGAGGCATTCAATTTGTGGGAGATCGAGGACCAGGGCCACCTGGAACGCGCGCTCCGTGCCATGACGCTCGGCGATCCCCGTGCCCTGGAGGCCATGGGCGAGCTGGACGCCACGGTGGAACACGAACAGACGCGATTCCTCGGATCACTTGCGTTCGCGGGGAGCCCGAACACTGCGTGAGGCTCTCGGGCAGGTCAGCTCTCAGCGACCGGAGCGCCTGACCCTGCCCAGCGCCGGTCATCCCGCGGCCGGCCTACCGACCCACATCAGCGGGAAAGGATCACTCGCCCGACGGGAATCGATCTTCAACCAACCCCGACACGGCAGGTCAACGGCATCCGTGAACGGCCCGGTCCCGGATTTCGGGCGCCTGTTCCTCGTCCATCACGTACGGGACTGGCCGAGGCGGGTGAATCGGCTTGTCGGTGTTCGTCATGTCCCTCACCCTCCTGGAACAGCGCTGCGCTGTCAGCGCAGCGCTGCGTTACCAGGGGCGCATGGGCGCACGCCGGGATCGGCTTATCTGACTTCCGTGGCCTGATGCCTCGGCAGAGTGGTGTCGCAGTAAGTACGCGATTTACCGCGACAGGACCCCTACGGTGATCACCGCGACCTGCGGCGGATGATTCCGGGCCGCCGGGGTGAGGTGTACGCATTTACTGCGGCAGTGCCAGAAGGGCGGGGCGGGATGACGTCTTAATACGCCAGCTCCCCGATCCCCCCATCAACCCGCAGCACCGTGCCCGCGGTGTAAGCGGACTCATCCGAGGCGAGGTACACGGCCGCCTTCGCCAGCTCCGTGGCGGTTCCCAGGCGGTGGAGGGGTACGGTCTGCCGGAGTTTCTCATAGAGGGCGGCCTGGCGTTCGGGGCCGAGGGGGGCGAACGCGTTGGTGACGGTCGGACCCGGGCTCAGTCCGTTGACGCGGATGCCCCGGTCCTTCAGCTCGTAGGTCAGGCCGCGCGTGTAGGAGAGCAGCCCCGCCTTGGCCGCACCGTAGACCGTCGCGTTCTCGTGTCCTATGTACGCGGAGACCGAACCGACGAGGATGACCGAGGACTGCTGCGAGAAGAGCGACAGCAGGTCCCTGATCAGGAAGAACGGCGACTTGAGATTGGTCGCGACGAGCCTGTCGAACGCCTCCTCGGTCCATGCGTCGAGCGGTAGGTGGGTGACGTCGGCGGCGTTGCTCATCAGGACGTCGAGCTTCGGCCACTCCGCCCGCAGCCGTGCCGCGAGTGCCGCCTGGCCCGGTACGTCGCCGGCGTCGCTGGCGATGGTCAGCAGCGGGCCTTCCAGTTGCCGGGCTGCCTCGTCCAGCCTTTCCCGGGAGCGGCCGGTGATGGCGACGGTCGCGCCTTCGGCGAGGAACTGGCGGGCCGTTTCCAGGCCGATGCCGCTCGTTCCTCCGGTGATCAGTGCGTGCTTCCCTGCAAGACGATTCACTGTTCTGATCTCCTCAGATCGCGGTCCGGCCGCCATCGGCGGCCACGATCGCTCCGGTTACGTAGCTGGCGCGGTCACCGGCGAGGAAGGCGACCACCTGAGCCACTTCGGCCGGGTCGGAGGTGCGCTTGAGCGCGGTGGTCAGGCCCATGCCGCCCATGTCCGGGCCCATCGCCGCGACCACCTTGGAAGAGCGCATCGGCCCTGGGGCCACGGCGTTGACCCGCACGTTCGACTCGGCGAACTCCGCCGCCCAGGTGCGGGTCAGCGATTCGAGCGCCGCCTTGGTGGCGCCGTAGACGGCCATGCCCGGCATGCCGAGGCCGGCCGCGGTGGAGCTGATGTTGACGATGCTGCCGCCGCCGCCCGCGGCCATCTTCTCCGCGAACAGCGCGGTGAGCAGGAACGGTGCGCGCACGTTGACGGCGAAGGCGGCGTCGTAGCTCGCGAGGTCCTGCCCGAGGGTCGGGGCGAACGTCATCACACTCGCGTTGTTGATCAGGATGTCGATGGTTCCGGCGCTGTCGGCCAGTTGCCGCACAGCCGCCGGGTCGGACAGGTCGGCGACGACGAACCGCACGGTTCCGGCCAAGGAGCCGCCACCGGCCGCGCGTATGTCCGCCACCACCTGGGCACCGCGCTCGGCGTCGCTGCCGGTGAGGATCAGATCGGCCCCGCCCGCGGCCAGCACCTTGGCCGTCGCGTGCCCCAGCCCGCCGATCGCGCCGGACCCGGTGACGAGTGCCGTCTTGCCTGCGAATTCCATTTCTTCGCCCTTCACGCCGGCCGTTGGCCGAGCGACTTCTGTGTGTTCGTTCAAGAAGTAACGCAACAGAAGCTACGACTTCTTGAACGTTGAGTCAAGAAGTCGTAGTCTTGGTCGCGTGGCACGAACCGGACGCCCCCGCGAGTTCGACAAGGAACAGACGCTGGCGCGCGCACTCGAACTGTTCTGGTCCCGGGGATACGGGGCGACGTCGGTCCAAGACCTGGTCGACGCGCTGGCCGTCGAGCGCGGCAGCCTCTATGGAACGTTCGGTGACAAGCGCCGCTTCTACCTGGACGCCGTCAGGCTCTACTGGGAGGTGTACGAGCGGCACTTGACCACCGTGCTCGACACCGCCCCGCTCCTGCCGGCCCTGCGCGAGATCCTGACCCACCCGGCGCGGCTGGACGAACTGATCTCCGACGTGGGCGTGCCGCAGGGCTGCCTGGTTGGCAACACCACCGCCGAACTCGTCCCCCAGGACGTTGAGGCCACGGAGGTCGTGACCCGCTCGTACCGCCGGTTCATCGAGATCGTCACCGACGCGCTCCGCCGTGCCCAGGCCGCCGGCGAGGTCACGGCCAACTCCTCCCCCGAGGCCCAGGCGCAGCTCCTGCTCTACATCGTCCAGGGCCTGTCGCTTGTATCGAGGGCGGGTCTCGATCAGAGCGCGGCGCTGGCTGCGATCGACACGGCGGTGGACGGGCTGCGGGCGTGACCAGTCCCTATATCTAGCGGCTGCCTAGCGGTCTGCCGCCGGATCTCGGCCTCCGGGTCCGCGGTGAGCAGGTCCAGGTGCACACGGTTGCGTGGAGCCCTTGGCACTCGCGTCCGACCGCGTCCCGTGTGCGGCGGCGGCCTCGTAGTCGATGGTGTTGATCCGGGGAAAACCCGAGGCCGACAGCAAGGCGCACGTAGCTCCCTCCGTGTAAGTCGAGGAACGCCGCCGGCGTCGTCCCGGCGGCCCGCCTGAGGCGGGCTTCGACGCCTTTGCCAAAGTGGACGACGGTCGCAACCTGGGCCCGCAGCCAGTCCTGGTGCCGGGGCGAGGCGATGGCGATCACGTGCGCGTCGGCGCGGCGACCCGGCGAGTCACGCGCACGGCGTCTTCGCGCAGACAGCGCCCGTTGCGGCGAGAGCTGTACGCCTTGTCACCGCTGACGTAACCAGGCCGGCCGGGTGCGGGGCTGCTCGCCCTGCGCGGGCGAATACTGCAACTCTCGAATACCGACACTCCACCAGTGCCTCTACCCCGGCGACGACCCCTCAGCGCTCATCCCCCGCATCCCACGCGCCGTCCACACCCACGGCGTCTTCTTACGGCACCCGCACCCGGACCACGGCTGCGGCTGCGAGTGGGACGACACCTGGCGCATGGTCTGGACCCCCAGGACCGAGCCCAACGCCGTCCCGATCACCGCCCTGCGGCACCCGGCCGCACCGGCGACCGCTGCCGGCACCCCCAACCCTGATGGAGGCGCGCCCACGACGTGGGCGGCCTGACAACCGAAGCGTCCGCGAGCGGCTCCGCGACCCGGCCGCCACCCTCCCGGTCGCCCCCGCGAGCGGCACGTGATCACCGCCACCGGCACCGGCGTGCTCACGGCGATGGACGCGTACGCGGTGGGCGTCGCGGCCTGGCGGCTGGGCGCGGGCCGCGCCCGCAAGGAGGACGCCGTCCAGGCCGGCGCGGGCGTCGAGCTCCACGCCAAGCCCGGCGACACGGTGGCGGCGGGCCAGCCGCTGCTGACCCTGCACACGGACACCCCGGAGCGGTTCGACTACGCGATCGAGGCCCTCGCCGGCGCCGTCGAGATCGCCCCCGAGGGCGCGGAGTTCACCACCGACTCCGATCGTTCTGGACCGCATCGCCTGACCTCCCGGGCGTGCACCGGGCCCCCGCGACGCTCACCGCCGCGGGGGCCTTCGGTTTCCCGGACGTCGGCCTCGCCGCCGCCTCGTCAGCCCCGCTCGGACCAGACGTAGTCGAACTTGAAGGTGACGGGGTTGTATGCACACGGCTTGTCGATGTCGTGGTCCTCGGCATCGCCGCGCTGGTTGTCCAGACAGCTTTCCATCGAGTAGTTGGTTTGCGTGTGGAGGTGATTGCCCCGTCCGGCCGGCTCCTGCCAGGCGAAGATGTACTGCCGGAACGTGTCGAGATGGCAGGTCTGCTTGATGATGTGGCCCTGCGCCACATGCTCTTGCAGAGCGGCCTTGCAATCGGCCTCATAGTTGTAGGCCAACTGCCAGTGGGTGTCATAGGCGGCCGTGGCGCGCGGCGCCTGCGATGCGCTGGCCGGGGCCGCGCCGACGGTGAGTCCTCCGAGCAGGAGGGCGCCGGCGATCGCCGCGCCCCGCTTGGTCCCCTTCATGGATTCTCCCGAGAGTTCACAAGTATTGATTATCGGGTCAGGAATTGCGTCGCCGACATTAACAGGGAAAGGGGAATGAGTCGGGGCTGGTATTCGGCCAACCTGCTGCAAACAATGTGAATTGGAAGTTTTTTGTGCGGGGTTTACCGCGGTGGACTTCTTCGGTGGGGGAGAAGGTGGCCGGGGCAGGCGGAGCCGCCGCAGGCCGACGCCTTGTTCTAGCGGCGCCGGTAAGGACCCCTTGTCGGCTCTCGGCCCCCTTTCGCGGTGGGAGCACGATGTCGCGCTCCCCATGTGACAGGGAGGGGCTGTGGGCTGACAACCTCGGCGGGCCCGTTTCCGCAGGCAATCGGCGCACGGGTGTCCCGGCCGAGAGGTGGCTGCCACGTCAAGGAGGTGTAAAGCCCCTTGGTGTCTGCCGGCAGATGGGGCACTCCCAGGCCGTGAGCGCGGTATCGGGCTCTGCGGCGCAGTAGCGAGAAGGTCGGCTGGGGTGTTCGGCTCAGAAAATAGGGTGCCAAGCGGTGGTGACGGCTGCGGGCCGCGACGGGGGCGGGGGGACGAGCAGACTCGGCGGCTGTCAGGTCGAAGCGGCTAACACCGTGTCCTACATGGTCAGTTGGTCGTTGGCCGAGTATGGGGAGTGGACGGTGGGGATGGATCGTGCCGGTGGGGCTGTGGGAGATCGCCAGGCCGTTGCTGCCGTCGGCGCGAGTGCGGCCGCAAGGCGGCGGGGTGGC
>NZ_JAGFNO010000076.1:0-16135 GCF_017592595.1 Streptomyces sp. NEAU-YJ-81
CCCCGGCGTCGACTTCGCCGGACACTCCGGACACGTCGACACCATCAAAAACCAGCTACACCACCTACTCAACGGCGTCACCACCTCCCCCGGCAACATCGCCTGGATGTCCACCGTCGACGCCGACTGGACCAACCCCACACACATCGACGCCCACTACTGGTACCGCAACCTCCGCGACACCGTCCGCTTCGAAGAAGCCACCCGAGCCCTCCTCACCCACGGCTACCGCACCTTCATCGAAGTCAGCACCCACCCCCTCCTGACCACCGCCATCCAGGACACCACCGAAACCCTCCCCGACACACCCGCCACCATCACCGGCACCCTCCGCCGCGACGACGGCGGCCCCGACCGCGTCCTCACGAGCCTCGCGGAGCTCTCCACCGCCGGAATTCCGGTCCACTGGCCCACCGCGTACGCCGGAACCACACCCTCCCAAGTCCCCCTGCCCACCTACCCCTTCCAGCACCAGCACTACTGGCTGGCCGCCACCGGCCACCACGGGGACGTCGGTTCCGTGGGACTGCGTGACGCGGCGCACCCGCTGCTGGGGGCCGTGGTCAGCGTGCCGGACACCGGAGGGGTGCTGCTCACCGGGCGGCTGGCACCGTCGGCGCAGTCCTGGCTGGCCGACCACATGCTGTCCGGCGTCGCCCTGGTGCCGGGTACGGCGATCGTGGAACTGGCCGTACGGGCCGGGGACGAGACGGGCACGCCGGTGCTGGAGGAGCTGGTCCTCGGTCAGCCGATGCTTCTCCCCGAGGACGGCTCGCTTCAAGTGCAGGTCCTGGTCGGCGCTGCCGAGGACGACGAGCGCCGTGCGGTGCGTGTCTACTCCCGCGGCGACGAGTCCGAGCCCTGGGTCGAGCACGCCTCCGGCATCCTGTCCGCGCAGGCGCTCGTTCCTGTCGAGGCAGAGCTGCAGTGGCCGCCCACCGGGGCGGAACCCGTTGCCCTGGAGGGCTTCTACGGCCGCCTGGCCCAGGCAGGATACGAGTACGGTCCGGTGTTCCGCGGGCTCACCGCAGCGTGGACCCGCGGCGATGATGTGTTCGCCGAGATCACCCTCGGCGAGGACCAGCACGACCTCGCGGGCCGCTTCGGGATCCATCCGGCGTTGCTGGACGCGGCGCTGCACGCGAGCAACTTCTGCCCGGGCAACGAGCCCGGCGGCGGGACGTATCTGCCGTTCTCCTGGAACGGCGTGCAGTTGCACGCCGACGGCGCCACCGCCCTGCGGGTGCGGGTCACCTCCACCGGGCCGGACAATCTGTCCCTGCACGCGACCGATCCGCACGGGGTGCCCGTGGTGACCGTCGGCTCGCTGGTGCTCAGGGAGACCACCGCGGAGCAGCTCCGCACCACATCGGCCGCGTCTGCCACGTCCACCGCGGACTCCCAGTTCACCGTGGAGTGGACCGAACATCCCCTGGCCCGGCACGAGGTGGCGTGGGCGGCGCTGGATACCGTGCAGGACGACGCTACGTGGCCGCCGGTGGTCGTCGCCGACACCCGGGCGTACGCCGCGCAGGACGGCGGGCTGCCGGACGAGGGCGGACTACAGGAGGACGGCGAACTACCGGAGCGCGCCCGTGAGCTGACCGGCCGGGCACTGGCCGCGATACAGCGTCTGATCAGCGACGACGGACTCGCCGACAGCCGCCTGATGCTGCTCACCCGGGGTGGCATGGCGGTGCACGACGACACCGAGGTCACCGATCCGGCCGCCGCCGCGGTGTGGGGCCTGGTGCGCGCCGCGCAGGCCGAGCACCCGGGCCGGGTGTGCGTGATCGACACCGACGACCGGTCGGCCGAGGCCCTGCCCACCGCGCTGGCCACGGAGGAACCTCAGCTCGCGCTGCGTGGCGGAACCGCGTGGGTGCCCCGCCTGGTGCGAGCGCGCCCGGGACTGGCGGTCCCGGCGGCCGTGGCGTGGCATCTGGACGTCACCGAACACGGCACGCTGGAGAACCTCGCCCTGGTGCCCCATCCTCGGGCGGAGGCGCCGCTGGAGGCGGGCCAGGTGCGGATCGCGGTGCGCGCCGCCGGCCAGAACTTCCGCGATGTGCTCATCGCCCTCGGCATGTACGAGGCGGAGATCGGCACCGAGGGCGCCGGCGTGGTGACCGAGGTAGGCCCCGGCGTGGCGGACCTGACCGTGGGCGACCGTGTGATGGGCATGTTGCCCGGTTCGTTCGGGCCGCTGGTGGTGGCGGACCGGCGGACGGTGGTGCGGATGCCGCGCGACTGGTCGTTCACGGCGGCGGCCGGGGTACCGGTGGCCTATCTCACCGCGCTGTACGCGTTGCGGGATCTGGGCGATGTCCAGCCGGGTGAGACGGTGCTGGTGCACGCCGCCGCCGGTGGTGTCGGCATGGCCGCCGTACACCTCGCCCACCACTTCGGCGCCACCGTCCTCGCGACCGCCCACCCGGCCAAACACCACAGCCTGGAACAGCTCGGGGTGCCCACGGAACGACGCGCCTCCAGCCGCGACCTCGCCTACGCCCGCACCTTCCCGACCGCCGACATCGTCCTCAACTCCCTCACCGGCGAACACATCGATGCCTCGCTCAGGCTCCTGGCCCCCGGCGGCCGTTTCATCGAGATGGGCCGCACCGACATCCGGGACGTGGACGAGGTGCGCGCGTCCCATCCGGACCGGACATATCGCGCGTTCGACCTGGGCGCGGACGCTGGGCCGGACCGCATTCAGGAGCTGCTGGTCGAGCTGGTGGACCTGTTCGAGCAGGGCCTGATCCCTCCGCTGCCCACCCGGCCGTGGGAGATCATCCGCGCCCCCGACGCGTTCCGTTGGATGAGCCAGGGCCGCCACACCGGCAAGATCGTGCTCACCCTCCCCCGCACCCCCGACCCCGAGGGCACCGTGCTGATCACCGGCGGCACCGGCACCCTCGGCACCGCCATCACCCGCCACCTCGTCACCCACCACGGCGTACGCAACCTGGTCCTCGCCAGCCGCCAGGGGCCAAACGCCCCCGGCGCGGCCGACCTCCACGACGAACTGACCGCACTGGGCGCACAGGTACGAATCACCGCCTGCGATATCGCCGACCGCGGCCAACTCGCCGCGCTCCTCGCCGACATCCCGTCCGACCACCCTCTCACCGGCATCGTGCACACCGCCGGCACCCTCGCCGACGGCACCCTCACCACACTCGACCCCGACCGCATCGACACCGTCTTCCGCCCCAAGGTCGACGCCGTCACCCACCTGCACGACCTCACCCGCGACCAGGACCTGGCCCTCTTCGCCGTGTACTCCTCCGCCGCCGGAATCCTCGGCAACGCGGGTCAGGCCAACTACGCCGCCGCCAACACCTTCCTCGACGCCTTCGTACAGCAGCGGCGCGCGGCGGGGCTCGCCGGGCTGTCACTGGCCTGGGGCCTGTGGGCGGAGACCAGCGACCTGTCGGCCGCGCTGATCACGGCCAATCGGGATCGCACCCAACACGGTGTCGTCCGCCCGATGGCCACCGAGCACGCTCTGAGCCTCTTCGACTCCGCCCTCGGCCTGGGGCTGTCCCTGGTGGTACCGGCGAAGCTGGACCCGGGCGCGCACGAGTCCGCCGCGGGCGCTGTGTCGCCGCTGCTCACCGGCCTCCTCCACCCGACCCGGCGCACCCTGCGGTCCACGGCGGGCCAATCCGGCGAAGGCGGTCTCACGGCCCGGCTGGCGGCGCTGTCCGAGGCCGACCAGCACCGACTGCTGCTGGACCTGGTACGGGACCATACGGCGACCGTGCTCGGACACGCCGGGAAGGACGCCGTGGACGCCAGGCGCGCGTTCAGCGAGATCGGGGTCGACTCGCTCATCGCGGTGGAACTGCGCAACCGGCTCGCCGGCGCGACCGGGCTGCGGCTGCCCGCGACGGTCGTGTTCGACTACGCGACACCGGAGGCGATGGCCGGGCATCTGCGGTCCGTGGTGGCCGGAGACACAGCCGCCCCTGCCTCCCCGTCGACGTCGGCAGTGGCGCCCGCTTCCGCGGTGGCCCCGGCGGACGACCCGGTGGCCATCGTGTCGATGAACTGCCGGCTGCCCGGCAAGGTCACCGGCCCCGGGGAGCTGTGGGATCTGGTGTCCCAGGGCCGGGACGCGATCGGCCCGTTCCCCACGGACCGCGGCTGGGACGTGGAGACGCTGTTCGACCTCGATCCGGACGCCGTGGGCAAGTCCTACGTACGCGAGGGCGGTTTCCTCACCGGCGCCGGCGACTTCGACGCCGAGTTCTTCGGCATCTCGCCGCGTGAGGCGCTGGCGATGGATCCGCAGCAGCGCCTGCTCGCCGAGACCTCATGGGAGCTGTTCGAGCAGGCGGGCATCGACCCGGTGTCCGTGCGCGGACAGGCCATCGGGGTGTTCGCCGGGGTCATCGACCAGGGGTACATCGCCCACTCCGAGGCGCCCCCGCCGGAGTTGGAGGGCTACCTGATGACCGGCAGCACCACGAGTGTGGCCTCCGGCCGAGTGGCCTACCTGCTGGGCCTCGAAGGCCCCGCGGTGACGGTGGACACGGCGTGCTCGTCGTCGCTGGTGGCGCTGCATCTGGCCGTGCAGGCGCTGCGGGCGGGTGAGTGCTCGATGGCCATCACCGGTGGCGTGACGGTGATCGCCAAGCCCGGCGGTTTCATCAGCTTCTCCCGCCAGCGCGGGCTCGCGCCGGATGGCCGCAGCAAGTCCTTCAGCGAGGGCGCCGACGGCACCACCTTCAGCGAGGGCATCGGTCTGGTGTTGCTGGAACGGCTCTCCGACGCCCGCCGCAACGGGCACGAGGTGCTGGCCGTGGTCCGTGGCACGGCGGTGAACCAGGACGGGGCGAGCAACGGCCTCACCGCGCCGAACGGGCCCTCCCAGCAGCGAGTGATACGGCAGGCCCTGTCCAACGCCGGGCTGACAGTGGCCGACGTGGACGCCGTCGAGGCACACGGCACCGGCACCGCCCTCGGCGACCCCATCGAGGCCCAGGCACTCCTGGCCACCTACGGCCAGGACCGGCCGGGGGACGAACCGCTGTGGCTCGGCTCGCTGAAGTCCAACATCGGCCACACCCAGGCCGCCGCGGGCATCGCGGGCCTCATCAAGATGGTGCTGGCGATGCGGCAGGGCACGCTTCCGCGATCCCTGCACGCCGACGAACCCACCACCAAGGTCGACTGGACGTCAGGCGCGGTGTCGCTGCTGACCGAGGCCCGACCCTGGCCGGAGACGGGACACCCCCGCCGCGCCGGAATCTCCTCCTTCGGCATCAGCGGGACGAACGCACACGTGATCCTCGAACAGGGGCCGGAGGTGGCTGTGCCCGCAACGGAGGCGGGCGATGCGGGCGCTCCTGGGCTGGTGGCCACGGGCGACGTGGTGCCGTGGGTGCTCTCCGCCAAGAGCCCCGCGGCGCTGCGGGCCCAGGCGAAGCGTCTGGTCAGCCACCTGGAATCCGGGGACGCTCCGAATGCGGTGGACGTGGGCTGGACGCTGGCCACCACCCGGGCGGCATTGGAACACCGCGCGGTCATCCTCGCCACCGACACCGAAGACGGCATCACCACCGCCCGCGCCCTGGCAGAGGGGCGGCCTGACCCGCTCCTGGTCACCGGGCAGACCGGGACGGACGGCAAGACCGTGTTCGTCTTCCCCGGCCAGGGGGCCCAGTGGGTGGGCATGGGGGCACAGCTCCTCGACACCTCCCCCGTCTTCGCAGCTCGCTTGAACGAATGCGCCGAGGCCCTGGCCCCGTATGTCGACTGGTCGCTGATGGACGTCATCACCGGCACTCCCGACGCCCCTTCGCTCGACCGTGTCGATGTCGTACAGCCCGCCACCTTCGCCGTCGTCGTCTCCCTGGCCGCACTCTGGCAATCCACCGGCATCCACCCCGACGCCGTCATCGGCCACTCCCAAGGCGAAATCGCCGCCGCCTGCGTCGCCGGACACCTCACCCTCACCAACGCCACCAAAATCGTCGCCCTACGCAGCCAGACCATCGCCCACCACCTCGCCGGACACGGCGGCATGATGTCCGTCCTCGCCTCGCGGGAACAGGTCGAGGAAGCCCTCACCCCGTGGCACGGCAAACTCTGGATCGCCGCACACAACAGCCCCAACGCCACCGTCATCGCCGGCGACACCGACGCCCTGCACCAACTCCACGCCCACTACACCGACCACGGCATCAGGGCCCGCATCATCCCCGTCGACTACGCCTCCCACACCGGACACGTCGACACCATCAAAAACGAACTCCACCAGACCCTGGCCGACACCACCACCGAGCCCGGCACCATCCCCTGGCTCTCCACCGTCACCGGACAGTGGATCGAACCCGACACCGTCGACAGCGGCTACTGGTACCGCAACCTCCGCCAGACCGTGCAGTTCCACACCGCCATCACCACCCTCGCCCACGAGGGCTACCGCACCTTCATAGAAGTTAGCCCCCACCCCGTCCTCACCACCGCCATCCAAGAAACCCTCGAAGCCAACGACACCTCCAGCACCACCATCACCGGCACCCTCCGCCGCGACGACGACACCCCCACCCGCTTCCTCACCAACCTCGCCCACCTCACCACCCACGGCCACACCCCCGACTGGACCACCCTCTACTCCGCCACCCACCCCCACCCCACGCCCCTCCCCACCTACGCCTTCCAACACCACCACTACTGGCTCACGCCGTCCGAGGTGCCGGAGGCGGTGGCCGACGGTGTGTTCTGGGACGCCGTGGAGCGGGGCGACCTCTCCTCCTTGGCCGATTCACTCGGTGTCGAGGAGAAGACGCTGGAGCCCGTGCTGCCGGGGTTGACGTCGTGGCGGCGCCGCAATCAGGACCAGTCCACCGTGGACACCTGGTCGTATCGCATCGCCTGGGATCCGGTGGCGACCGGGGAGGCGCCCGTACTGCCGGGAGCGTGGCTGGTGGCCGTGGCCTCACCGCAGGTGAGCGACGCCGCGGTGACGGACGTGGTGGCCGCACTGGCCGCGCACGGTGCCGATCCCGTGGTGGTCGAGATGGACACGGTGGAACAGGCGGAGGTGACCGCGCGCCTGCGGGAGCGGATCTCCGATTCCGATGACGAGTACGCCGGAGTGGTGTCCCTGCTGGCGTGGGACGAGCGCACCTGCGAACCCGGCACCCTCTCCCGGGGCGTGGCGGCCACAGTGGCGCTGATGCAGGCCGTGGAGGAGATCGGGCTCGCCGCTCCCCTGTGGTGCCTGACGCGTGGCGCGGTCGCCGTGCGTGAGCCCTCCGAGGTGACCAGTGAGTTCCAGCCGCTGGCCTGGGGAATGGGCGTGGTGCAGGGGCTGGATCAGCCGTCCACCTGGGGCGGGATCGTGGATCTGCCGCGGACGCCGGACGAGACGGCCCTTGTCCGGTTGTGCTCGGTGCTTGCCGGAGTGGACGGGGAGGACCAGGTCGCGGTGCGCGCGTCGGGGGTGTTCGCCCGGCGGATGCGGCGCGAACCGGTGACGTCGGCACCCGCGTGGCAGCCACGGGACACGGTGCTGATCACCGGCGGCACCGGCGGGCTCGGTTCGTACGTGGGCCGTTGGGCCGCGGGTCACGGCGCCCGGCATGTGGTGCTGCTCAGCCGTCAGGGTGCACAGGCGCCGGGCGCGGCGGAGCTGGAGGCCGAACTGACCGCACTGGGCGCGGATGTGACCATCGCGGCGTGTGATGTGACCGACCGGGACCAGCTCGCGGCCGTCCTGGCGGAGATCCCGGATGACGCGCCGCTGTCGGCCGTGGTCCACGCCGCGGGGCTGGCGCTGCCGGAGAAGCCGCTGTCGAAGATGACACTCGCCGAATTCACCGACATCGGCCAGGCGAAGATCGCCGGTGCGCGGCATCTCGACGACCTGTTGGGGGAACGGGAGTTGGACGCCTTCGTCCTGTTCTCGTCCGGAGCGGCGGCCTGGGGCAGCGGCGGCCAGAGCGCCTACGCCGCCGGCAACGCCTACCTCGACGGGCTGGCACAGCGCCGCCGCGCACGGGGGCTGGCGGCCACGTCGGTGGCGTGGGGCGCCTGGGGCGGTGGCCTTGGCACGATCGACGAGGTGATGGGCGCGCAGTGGCGCCGTACGGGTCTGATGACCATGGACCCGCGGCTGGCGGCGCTGGCGATGGCACACACCGTGGGCAGCGGCACCGTCCACGGGGTGGTGGCCGACATCGACTGGGAACGGTTCGCCCCCGGCTACACCATGGCCCGGTTCCGGCCACTGCTGCGGGGACTGCCCGATGTCATCGACCTGCTCACCGAGGACACACACGAGGACGGCGCGGGACAGACGGAGCTGATCGCGCGGCTGGCCGGGCTGAGCCCCGAGGATCAGGAGCGGCTGCTCACCGAGCTGGTGCAGGCCGAGGCCGCGGCCGTACTCGGACACGTGAGCGCCGACGCCACCGGGGACCGTCCGTTCAGCGAGATCGGATTCGACTCGCTGACGGCGGTGGAGCTGCGCAACCGCCTCAATGCCGGCACGGGGCTGAGGCTGCCCGCGACGATGGTGTTCGACCACCCGCGGCCCAGTGTGCTGGCACGCCGTATCCGCACCGAACTCGGCCAGACCGACACCTCGTCGGTGGACTCGGTGCTGGCCGAGCTGGAGCGGCTGGAAGCACATTTGGCGGCGCTGCCGAAGGAGAAGATCGAACGCGCCCGGATCACCTCGCGGCTCCAGCGGATGACCACCAAGGTCGCCGAGATCGAGGCCGTCGGCGCGGGCGGCGAAACCGTCACCGAACGGCTCGACACGGCGAACGCCGACGACGTGTTCGCCTTCATCGACCAGGAGTTCGGCGTGGACTGATTCCCCGTCTCGTCTCCGCTCACCGATTTCACCCACGAGGCTCTTGGCGAGGTCCAGATGGCGAATGACGAAAAGCTCCTCAACTACCTCAAGCGGGTTACCGCCGACCTGCACCAGACGCGGGAACGGTTGCGCAAGGCCGAGGCGGCGACGGAGGAGCCGATCGCCATCGTCGGCATGGGCTGCCGCTTCCCGGGCGGCGTGACCACCCCGGACGGGCTGTGGGATCTGGTGGCCGACGGCCGGGACGCGATCGCCGGGTTTCCGGAGGACCGCGGCTGGAACCTGGAGAACCTCTTCGACGCCGACCCTGACTCCGTCGGCACCTCCTATGTGCGCGAGGGCGGTTTCCTCACCGACGCGGCGGAGTTCGACGCCGAGTTCTTCGGCATCTCCCCGCGTGAGGCGCTGGCCACCGATCCGCAGCAGCGGCTGCTGCTGGAGACCGCGTGGGAGACCCTCGAGCACGCGGGAATCGACCCGAGTTCGCTGGAGGACAGCGACGTCGGCGTGTTCACCGGCCTGGCCAACGGCGACTACGCGCTGACCGTGGACCAGGTGCCGGAAGGGTTCGAGGGGTATCTGGGTCTTGGTGGCGCGGGCAGCATCGCGTCCGGCCGTATCTCGTACTCGCTCGGTCTGCTCGGCCCGGCGGTCACTCTGGACACCGGGTGCTCCTCGTCCCTCGTGGCGATGCACTTGGCCAGTTATGCGCTCCGGTCCGGGGAGTGCTCCATGGCGCTCGCCGGTGGGGTGATGGTGATGGCGACCCCCGGCGGCTTCGTCGGATTCTCCCGGCAGCGGGGGCTGGCACGCGACGGGCGCTGCAAGTCCTTCGGTGAGGGCGCGGACGGCACCAACTGGTCCGAGGGTGTCGGTCTTGTGCTGCTGGAGCGGCTGTCGGACGCCCACCGCAACGGCCACCCGGTACTCGCGGTCATCCGTGGCACGGCCGTCAACCAGGACGGCGCCTCCAACGGCATCACCGCGCCCAACGGCCCGTCCCAGGAACGGGTGATCCGGCAGGCGCTGGCGAACGCCGGACTGTCGCTGGCCGATGTGGACGCGGTGGAGGCCCACGGCACGGGCACGAGTCTCGGCGACCCGATCGAGGCCCAGGCACTCCTGGCCACCTACGGTCAGAATCGCCCGGAGGATCAGCCTCTGTGGCTGGGCTCCATCAAGTCCAACATCGGCCATACCCAGGCCGCTGCGGGGGTCGCGGGCGTCATCAAGATGGTCCAGGCCATGCGGCACGGCGTACTGCCGAAGACGCTGCACGCCGACGAGCCCACCAGCAAGGTCGACTGGACGTCAGGTGCGGTGTCGCTACTGTCCGAGGCCCGGCCCTGGCCGGAGACGGGACACCTCCGCCGCGCCGGAATCTCGTCCTTCGGCGTCAGTGGGACGAACGCACACGTGGTCCTGGAGCAGGCGCCGCCGGACGCGGCTGTGCCCGACGCAGAGGCGAGCGACGCGGGCACTCCTGGGCTCGTGGCCACGGGCGGCGTGGTGCCGTGGGTGCTGTCCGCCAAGAGCCCTGCGGCGCTGCGGGCCCAGGCGAAGCGTCTCGTCAGCCACCTGGAATCCGGGGACGCTCCGAATGCGGTGGACGTGGGCTGGACGCTGGCCACCACCCGGGCGGCATTGGAACACCGCGCGGTCATCTTCGCCACCGACACCGAACACGGCACGGCCACCGCCCGGGCTCTGGCGGAGGGACGGCCTGACCCGCTCCTGGTCACCGGACAGACCGGAACAGACGGCAAGACCGTGTTCATCTTCCCCGGCCAAGGCGCCCAATGGGCGGGCATGGGGGCACAGCTCCTCAACACCTCCCCCGTCTTCGCCGCCCGGCTGCGCGAGTGCGCCGAGGCCCTGGCCCCGTATACCGACTGGTCGCTGATGGACGTCATCACCGGCGCGCCCGACGCCCCATCGCTCGACCGCGTCGACGTCGTACAGCCCGCCACCTTCGCCGTCGTCGTCTCCCTCGCCGCACTCTGGCAATCCACCGGCATCCACCCCGACGCCGTCATCGGCCACTCGCAAGGTGAGATCGCCGCCGCCTGCGTCGCCGGACACCTCACCCTCACCAACGCCGCCAAAATCGTCGCCCTACGCAGCCAGACCATCGCCCACCACCTCGCCGGACACGGCGGCATGATGTCCCTCGCCACCCCCGCCGACACCATCGACCTCACCAACTGGCACGACAAACTCTGGATCGCCGCACACAACAGCCCCAACGCCACCGTCATCGCAGGCGACACCGACGCCCTGCACCAACTCCACACCCACTACACCGACCAGGGCATCAGGGCCCGCATCATCCCCGTCGACTACGCCTCCCACACCGGACACGTCGACACCATCAAAAACCAGCTACAACACGCACTCGACGGCATCACCCTCGAACCCGGCACCATCCCCTGGCTCTCCACCGTCACCGGACAGTGGATCGAACCCAACACCGTCGACGACAGCTACTGGTACCGCAACCTCCGCCAGACCGTACAGTTCGACGCCACCATCACCACCCTCGCCGACCAGGGCTACCGCACCTTCATAGAAATCAGCCCCCACCCCGTCCTCACCACCGCCATCCAAGAAACCCTCGAAACACACAACACCCCCAACGCCACCATCACCGGCACCCTCCGCCGCGACGACGACACCCCCACCCGCCTCCTCACCAACCTCGCCCAACTCTCCACCAACGGAACACCCGTCAACTGGCCCACCCTCTTCACGGGCTCACAGCCCACCCGCATCCCCCTCCCCACCTACCCCTTCCAACACCACCACTACTGGCTCCCCCGCAACACCAACGCAGGCGACATCGCCTCGGCCGGTCTTCACGACCCCGCGCACCCGCTGCTCACCGCCGCCGTCCACCTCCCCGACACCGGTGGCACCGTTCTCACCGGGCGCCTCTCCCTGACCACCCACCCCTGGCTGGCCGACCACAGCGTGTCCGGCGCCGTCCTCCTCCCCGGCGCCGCGATGGCCGAACTCGCCATCCGGGCCGGAGACGAGACCGACACCCCCACCCTGGAAGAGCTGGTCATCGAGCAGCCACTGGCGCTGCCGGACAGTGGCTTCCTGGACATCCGGGTGGTCGTGGGCGGCCCTGACGAGTCCGGGCGTCGGGACGTACGCATCTACTCCCGCGCCGAAGAAGAAACCGCGCAGTGGACGGAGCACGCCACCGGCACGCTGGCTCAGGACACCACGGCTCCTCCGTCGCCCGCCGTCGCCGAATGGCCACCCGCCGGTGCCGAGGCGGTGACCGTCGAGGGCCTGTACGAGCAGATGGCCGAGGGGGGCTATGACTACGGGCCGACCTTCCAGGGCCTGAAGGCGGTATGGACCCGCGACGGCGAAGTGGGCGAGGTGTTCGCGGAGGCCGCGCTGCCGGAGGAGCAGACGGAGGCCGCCGGCCGGTTCGGCATCCACCCGGCACTGCTGGACGCCGCATTGCACGCGAGCAACTACTGCCTGCCCGGGGAGCCCGGTAGCCGCATGCTGCTGCCGTTCGCGTGGAACGACATACGCCTGCACGCCACCGGTGCCACGTCGGTGCGCGTACACGCCCGTTACACCGAGGACGGCGGGCTCTCCGTGGTCCTGGTGGACGCGGCCGGCGGGCTGGTCGCGTCGATCGGTTCGCTGGTTCTGCGGGAGGTCGACGCGGCGCAGCTCGAAGCGTTGACCTCCGCGTCGGTGAACGACGCACTCTGGACGGTCACTTGGACCGAACACACCGCCACCACGGACGAGATCCGGTGGGGCACCGTCGGGGACGTCTCACCCGTCCTCGCCGCCGCCGAAGCCCCGGCCTTCGCCGATGTCACAGAGATCGCCACGGCGCCCGCCACCGGGATGGTCACGGAGATCGCCGGGGCCGAGGACCCGCCCGCGCTGATCGTCGCCGACACCACCGTATGGGAGTCCCGGGACGCCGACCCCATCACGCGGGCGCGGGAGCTGACCACGCGGGCACTGGACCTGTTGCAGCGGTGGGTGACGCTGCCCGAGCTGTCGGAAACACGGCTGGCGGTCCTCACGCGCGGCGCGATGGCCGTACACGACTCGGCCGAGGTCACCGACCCCGCCGCGGCGGCGATCTGGGGTCTGGTCCGCTCGGCCCAGTCCGAACACCCCGGCCGCGTCCACCTCATCGACACCGACGGCCACTCGGACCACGCACTGCGCAGCGCACTGCCCACCGCACTCACCACCGACCAGCCCCAACTGGCCCTCCGCGACAACGCCCTCTGGGCGCCCCGGCTCACCGCCGCAGCACCCGCCGGCACACCAGCCCAGCCACTCCCCCTCAATCCCGAGGGCACCGTTCTCATCACCGGCGGCACCGGCACCCTCGGCGCCCTCACCGCCCGCCACCTCATCACCCACCACGGCGCCCGGCACCTGCTGCTCACCAGCCGCCAGGGACCCGACGCCCCCGGCGCCACAGACCTCACCGCCGAACTCACCGAACTCGGCGCACACGTCCGCATCACCGCCTGCGACACCGCCGACCGCGACCAACTCGCCGCCCTCCTCGCCGACATCCCGGCCGACCACCCCCTCACCGCCGTCATCCACACCGCCGGAACCCTCGACGACGGCACCCTCACCGCACTCGACCCCGACCGCATCGGCACCGTCTTCCGCCCCAAGGTCGACGCCGTCACCCATCTCCACGACCTCACCCGCGACCACGACCTGGCCGCCTTCGTCATCTACTCCTCCGCCACCGGCACCCTCGGCACCCCCGGTCAGGCCAACTACGCCGCCGCCAACACCTACGCCGACGCGCTCGTCCACCAACGCCACGCCGCCGGGCTCCCCGCCACCTCCCTCGCCTGGGGTCTATGGGAAACCACCAGCACCCTCACCGCCACCATGAACACCGAGGACCGCCGGCGCACCCACCGCGGCGGCGTCGCCCCCCTCACCGACGACGAGGGGCTCGCCCTCCTCGACACGGCCCTCACCGCCACCCACCACCCCCACCTCGTCCCGATCAAGATCAGCCCGGCCTCCCTGCGGGCCGATGACACGGCGCAGCCCGTTCCCCCGCTCCTCCGCCACCTCGTACGACGCCCCACGCGCCGCACGGCCCACACACCGGCCCCCGCCGACACGCTGTCGCTCACTCAACGGCTGGCCGCCCTCGACCACGGCGAACGGCTACGGCACCTCATCGAGCTCGTCCGCACCGAGGCGGCCGCCGTGCTCGGACACCCGACGATCGACAGCATCGGGCCGGACCAGCCCTTCCGGGACGCCGGGTTCGACTCGCTGACGGCGGTGGAACTGCGCAACCGCCTCAATACGGCCACGGGACTGCGGCTCCCCGCGACCGTGGTGTTCGACTACCCGACCTCGGCGATCACCGCCGGGTATCTGCGGGACGAGCTGTTCGGCTCGACGGAGGCGGCCCCGGCCGCCGTCGCCGGTCCGGGGGCCGACGCGGACGACCCCGTGGTCGTCGTCGGCATGGCCTGCCGACTCCCCGGACGGGTGACCGACCCGGACGGGCTGTGGCGGCTGGTGGCCGACGGGGAGGACGGCATCGGGGCGTTCCCCACCGACCGCGGCTGGGATCTGGACACGCTGTTCGACCCCGACCCGGACCGGGTGGGCGCGACCTACGTCCGCGAGGGCGGGTTCGTGGCGGGGGCCACCGAGTTCGACGCGGACTTCTTCGGCATCTCCCCGCGTGAGGCCGTGGCGATGGACCCGCAGCAACGGCTGCTGCTGGAGACCGCGTGGGAGACCTTCGAGCAGGCCGGTATCGCCCCGCGGTCGGTGCAGGGCAGCGACACCGGCGTGTTCGCCGGGGTCATCTACCACGACTACGGGACGAACGCCGGTGAGCTGCCCGAGGGCTCGGAGACCTATCTGAGCACGGGCAAATCGGGGAGTGTGGTGTCCGGGCGGGTGGCCTACGCACTGGGCCTGACCGGTCCCGCGGTGACGGTCGACACGGCGTGCTCCTCCTCGCTGGTGGCCATCCACTGGGCGGCCAAGGCGGTGCGGGAGGGCGAGTGCTCGATGGCCCTGGCCGGGGGCGTGACGGTGATGTCGACCCCGGACGGGTTCGTAAGCTTCTCGCACCAGCGCGGGCTCGCCCCCGATGGCCGCAGCAAGTCCTTCGGTGAGGGTGCCGACGGCACCACCTTCAGCGAGGGCGTCGGTCTCGTGCTGCTGGAACGGCTCTCCGACGCCCACCGCAACGGTCACGAGGTGCTGGCCGTGATCCGCGGTACGGCGGTCAACCAGGACGGCGCCAGCAACGGCCTCACCGCCCCCAACGGCCCCTCCCAACAGCGGGTGATACGGCAAGCACTCGCGAACGCCGGGCTGTCGCCCTCCGACATCGACGCCGTCGAAGCCCACGGCACCGGCACCGCCCTCGGCGACCCCATCGAAGCCCAGGCCCTCCTGGCCACCTACGGCCAGGACCGCCCCGCCGACCAGCCCCTCTGGCTGGGCTCACTGAAGTCCAACATCGGCCACACCCAGGCCGCCGCGGGCATCGCGGGCGTCATCAAGATGATCCAGGCCATGCGGCACGGCATGCTGCCCAGGACACTCCACGCCGACGAGCCC
The DNA here is from genome assembly GCF_017592595.1 of Streptomyces sp. NEAU-YJ-81. Lineage (NCBI taxonomy): Bacteria > Bacillati > Actinomycetota > Actinomycetes > Kitasatosporales > Streptomycetaceae > Streptomyces > Streptomyces sp. NEAU-YJ-81. The sequence continues at coordinate 15,461 of NZ_JAGFNO010000076.1, forward strand.
ACCACCAAGGTCGACTGGACATCGGGCGCGGTGTCCCTGCTGACCGAGGCCCGCCCCTGGCCGGAGACCGGCCACCCACGCCGCGCCGGGATCTCCTCCTTCGGCGTCAGCGGCACCAACGCCCATCTCGTCCTCGAACAGGCCCCGGAAGACGCGGCCACCGCACCGGAAATCACGGAGCCGGAGGCTCCCGGGCTGGTGGCCACGGGCGGCGCGGTGCCGTGGGTGCTGTCCGCCAAGAGCCCCACGGCCCTGCGGGTGCAGGCCGAACGCCTGATCGCCCACCTTCACACCCACCCCGAGACCGACCCGGTGGACATGGGCTGGTCACTGGCCACCAGCCGCGCCGCCCTGGAACACCGCGCGGTCGTCCTCGCCACCGATCTCGACCAGGCGACCGCCGCCCTCACCGCTCTCAGCGAGGGGCAGCCGCACCCCAGCCTGGTCACCGGGGAGACGGGCAGCGACGGCAAGACCGTCTTCGTCTTCCCCGGCCAGGGCGCCCAATGGCAAGGCATGGGAGCCCAACTCCTCAACACCTCACCCGCCTTCGCCACCCGCCTCCACGAATGCGCCGACGCCCTCGCCCCCTACACCGACTGGAACCTCATCGACGTCATCACCGGCGCACCCCACGCCCCTTCACTCAACCGCGTCGACGTCCTGCAACCCACC
>NZ_JAGFNO010000077.1:0-15983 GCF_017592595.1 Streptomyces sp. NEAU-YJ-81
GGTCCGGGGGTCGGGGCGGGGGCTAGGCGGGGGGGGTCTGGGCGGGGGGTCTGGCCTGGTGACCGGGTCCGAGGTTGTGCGAGCCGGTTGTGCGGTGGGGTCGTGTGCGCGGGGGCAGGGGGGCGCGCGTTGTGCGGGGTGGGGGCACGGGTGCGGGAGCGTTTGCTGGGGTGCGCCGCGGGGTTGTCCTTGAGGCGGGGGCGCCCTTGGGTGCGCGGTGGGGTGTGTGGTGGGTGCCGGGTGCGGGGGCGCCCTTGGGTGCGCGGTCGGTTGTGTGGTGGGTGCCGGGTGCGGGGGCGCCCTTGGGTGCGCGGTGGGGTGTGTGGTGGGTGCCGGGTGCGGGGCCTCCGGGGCGGGGCCCTGGACCGTATATTTACGGCGCCATTGACCGGAGGCGTTGGGTGGGTCGGAGATCGGCGCCACAAATACACGTAAGCGTCCAGGACCCCACCCCTGCGACCCCGCCCCCTCCCGCCTCGCCGGCGACCGCGCCCCGGTGGCACCGGGGCGCCTGTCCGTCCCACGTCCAGCCCCGGGGCCGGGTGCTGGGCGGGAGTGGGAGCGACCCCCACCCCCTGCCGTCGTCTTGCGGCCATCCGCCGATGACACCGGGCGCCCGTCCGTCCCGCGTTCAGCCCCGGGGCCAGGTGCTGGGCGGGGATGGGCGCGGCCCTGCGCCCTCCCAGTTCCTCGGCGAGCGGGCGCCAGTGGCACACCTCCGGGGCGGGGGAAGTGTGGATTGGGCGGGTCGTAGGGTGGCGGGGTGTGTGTGAGACGTACCTGGAGCCCGTCGGGGCCCTGCGACCTCGCGCGTAACCTCGGCGTGCTGCAGCGAGGCCCAGGGGATCCCGCGTTTCAGGTCGGCGCGGACGGCGCCTTCTGGCGGGCGAGCCGGACGCCGGCCGGGCCCGGGACCATACGGATCGCGCACAAGGGTGCGGAGGTCGAAGGCCGGGCCTGGGGGCCGGGCGCGGAGTGGCTGCTGGACGGCCTGCCCGCCCTCCTCGGGGCGGACGACGACCCGTCCGCGTTCGTGCCCCGCCATCGGCTCGTCCACGAGGCGCACCGCCGCCACCCCGGTCTCCGGCTCATCCGCACCGGGCTGGTCCTGGAATCCCTGATTCCCTCGATCCTGGAGCAGAAGGTCACCGGCGTCGAGGCGTACCGTGCCTGGCGGCTGCTGCTCCAGCGCCATGGCGAGCCCGCGCCCGGTCCGGCCGAGGGGATGCGGATGCGGGTCATGCCCGATCCGCGTACCTGGGCGTTGATCCCGTCGTGGGAGTGGCACCGCGCGGGCGTGGACACCAAGCGCTCCTCGACGATCCTGCGGGCCGTCCGGGTCGCCCGACGGCTGGAGGAGGCCACGTCCATGGACCTCGCCTCCGCCTCCGCCCGGCTGCAACTCATCCCGGGTATCGGGCCCTGGACGGCGGCGGAGACCCTGCAGCGCAGCAATGGCATCCCGGACGCGATCACGGTCGGGGATCTGCATCTGCCGCAGATCGTCGGCTACGCGCTCACCGGAGAGCGGGGTGCGGACGACGAGGCGATGCTCGAACTCCTGGCCCCCTACGCGGGCCAGCGCTACCGCGCGACCCGGCTGATCCTCCTGTCCGGCCGCACCCCACCCCGCCGCGCCCCCCGCTTCGCGGTCAGGGACTTCCGGACGATGTAGCCCCCGGGCCCCAGTCACCACCGCGCCCCCGGTCCGCCTGTCACCGGGCAGGCGATCGGGTACGCGGATCTCAGGTGCCCATGCCGCCGGGCGACGCGGACGTCTTTCGGGGCCCGTGCTGCCGGGCGCAGACGATGCACCCCCGAAGCCGGGCCAGGACCCGTGCCACCAACCCCGGCGGCCCGGAGCCGTGGAAGCGGCCTGTGCCATTGGCGGGTGGCCGCAAGACGGCGGTAGGGGGTGGGGGTCGCTGCCGCCCCCCGCCCAGCACCCGGCCCCGGGGCTGGACGCGGGCCGGGCAGGCGTCCTGTGCCACCGGGGCGCGGTCGCCGGCGAGGCGGGAGGGGGCGGGGTCGCAGGGGTGGGGTCCTGGACGCTTACGTGTATTTGTGGCGCCAATCTCCGGCCCACCCAACGCCTCCGGTCAATGGCGCCGTAAATATACGGTCCAGGGCCCCGCCCCGGAGGCCCCGCACCCGGCACCCACCACACACCCCACCGCGCACCCAAGGGCGCCCCCGCACCCCGCACACCCCAAGGCACCCCACGGCACCCCACGGCAACCCCGCCCTACGGCACCCCCGTCACTGGTCGGACGAGAAGCGGACCGCCCCCGCCGGGATGTCCGCCCCGCACCACACGCGTACGCCGTCCCGCAGCTCGTTGTCCGGGCCGACCAGCGCGCCGTCCCCGACCACCGCGCCCTGCAGGACCGTACGGGCGCCGATGCGTGCCCCCGCGCCGACGAGCGAGTCGCGCACCTGGGCGCCCTCCTCCACGACGGCGCCCTCCAGCACCGTGCTGCCGTCGATGCGCGCGCCCGCGCCCACCCGGGCCTGGGGGCCGATGACCGTGCCGCCGGTCAGCTTGGCGTCGCCCGCGACCGAGGCGCTGTCCAGGACGAGGCGGTCACCGCAGCGCCCCGGTACGGCCGGGGAGGGGGCCCGGCCCAGCACCAGGTCCGCGGAGCCGCGGACGAAGGCTTGGGGGGTGCCGAGGTCGAGCCAGTACGTGGAGTCGACCATGCCCTGCAGATGCGCGCCCGCGGCCAGCAGACCGGGGAAGGTCTCACGTTCGACGGAGACGGGGCGATCGGCGGGGATGGTGTCGATGACCGAGCGGTTGAAGACGTACGCGCCCGCGTTGATCTGGTCGGTGACGATCTCCTCGGGGGTCTGCGGCTTCTCCAGGAAGGCGGTGACCCTGCCCTGTTCGTCGGTGGGCACCAGCCCGTACGCGCGGGGGTCGGGGACCCGGGTGAGGTGCAGCGAGACATCGGCGCCCGTCGTGCGGTGGTTGTCGATGAGGGCGCGGATGTCGAGGCCGGTGAGGATGTCGCCGTTGAAGATCAGCACCGGGTCGTCGGGGCCCGAGCGCAGCCGGCAGGCGACGTTGCGGATGGCGCCGCCGGTGCCGAGGGGCTCCTCCTCCGTGACGTACTCCAGGTGCAGGCCGAACGCGGAGCCGTCACCGAAGTACGGCTCGAAGACCTCCGCCAGATAGGAGGTGGCGAGCACGATGTGCTCGACCCCGGCGGCGCGGGCGCGGGCGAGTTGGTGGGTCAGAAACGGAACGCCGGCCGCCGGGACCATCGGCTTGGGAGTGTGCACCGTCATCGGGCGCAACCGGGTTCCCTTGCCGCCGACCAGGAGGATCGCCTCTGGCGATGGCGTTGCTGGCGCAATGGTCACGTAACGTCTCTGCTTCCTGCTGGGGCTCGCCGGTCGGCGGCCAGTGTATGCAGATCCCCGGACCGCGCCTGATCAGCGCCCCTGGAGGCGGGCGGCTGTCTTCCGTACCGAACCGAGCTTCTTGTAGAGGTCCTTGCCCGGGCACTCGGTGGCAAAGCCGTCGCGGTGACCTGCGATCACATGGAGCTTTACGTTGGCGCCCTTTTTGTACTTGTTGCCGCCGCCGGACACCAGATGCGTGGTGCCACGCGGATTTCGCTTGAAGAGGCCCAGTTTCCACGCGGTGAGCTTGGCGATGGCCTTCACGGCCTTGGCCGGGGGCTTCTTGGCGGAGAAAGTACCGAGGACAGCGACGCCCATGCTGTTGGTGTTGAAGCCCAGCGTGTGCGCTCCGCGTACGGCTTTGGTCACACCGCCGGAGCGGCCTTCGTAGATTTTTCCGCACTTGTCGATGGTGAAGTTGTAGCCGTAATCGCGCCATCCCAGGCTCTTCGCGTGGTAGCGGTAGATACTGCGCAAAACGGAGGGCGCCTGGGAGCAGCTGTACTTATTGCCCGTCACGGTGTGGTGGATGAAGGCGACCTTCACGGTCTTGCTGTAGACGTGGCCCGTTTCACGGATCTTCTCGTCGGCGCCCCAGCCCGCGCGGGTGACGATGCTGGGCCGCGGCGCGCTGTAGCGGGCGGCGTTCGCCTTGGTCGCCTCCTCGGCGAGTGCGCTGGGCGGCGGGGTGATGGCGCCGGGCGGCGGCGTGGGCTGGGTGGAGTGAGTGGAGTGGGTGGAGGGGGTGGAGGGGGTGGAGTGGGTGGAGGGGTACGGCAGCGGCTTGGCGGATGACCCGGAGGGTCTGGGGGACGGCTTCGCGGACCACCTTGAGGGCCAGGACGGCCTGACGGATGGCCTGGAGGGTCTGGGGGACGGCCTCGCGGACCACCCCGAGGGCCCCCAGGACGGCCCCGCCGACGGCCTCGTGCCCGGCGCGACACCCCCTGCCGTCGGCGCCGGATGCGCCGGAAGGGCGCGCAGTACGGCCCGGTCCGGGGGTGGCGGCGCCGGGGCCTCACCGGGGTCGATCAGCTCCAGCCGCAGCCCGGACGGCAGCGCCGCCGACCGGGCACCGGCGCCTGGGCCCCCGTCCGCACTCGCGTCTGCGGCAGCACCCCCGCCCGCGTCCACACCGGCGGCACCGGCCGTGTCCACACCGGCGGCACCGCCCGTGTCCACACCGGCGCCCCCGCCCGCATCCGCACCAGCACCCCCACCGGCACCAGCGCCCGCGCCCCCGCCCGCCACCGCCACCCCTTCCGGCCGCACCCGCGCCTGCACGCCGTCCGAGTCGCCCACCCACAGCGGTGCGGTGCCGCCGTGGGCCCGTACGCCCCGGAGTTCAGGCGAGTCGGGGTCGGGGGCCTCGTCCCCGTACGGCAGCAGCTCGCGCCATGGAGACCATTCGCCGCCGACCGCGCGGGTGCGGACCTGCACCCGGCCGCGGAGGTCGGCGGAGGGCTGGTCCCAGACGACGCCGACGAGCGAGAACGGCCGTACGCGCGACGCGGCGACCCCCCGGTCGGCCGGGGCCGGTACCGGGGCCGATACCGGGGCCGATACCGGGGCCGATACCGGGGCCGGGGCCGGGGCGTCGCCGCCGGGCGTGACCACACCCCGGTCGAGTCCGTCCGCCACGAGGGGAAGGAGCGGCAGCGACTGCGTGAAGCCGGAGGATGCGGTGGTCCGCTCGGCCCGGGCGTGGGCGGGGCCGGGATAGACGGCGAGGGGCAGGGCGAGGGCGGCGGTGCACGCGACGCCGATCGAGGATGCCAGGTATGCACGCATGATTGAAATCGTCTACATAAGGGGACAAACCTGTCCATTCGGAAGAGCGGGCACGTCGCGGACCGTCCGCTTGGCCAAGCCCCACCGACCCCGTCCGCGCCGCATCTTCGGCGCGTAGTCTTGCGCGCGTGAACGCCACCGATCGCACCCCCGCCGACCTGCTGGGATCCGCGCTCGCCGCGGACCCGCCCCGCCCGCTCGTGACCTTCTACGACGACGCCACGGGCGAACGTGTCGAACTCTCCGTGGCCACCTTCGCCAATTGGGTGGCGAAGACCGCCAATCTGCTCCAGGACGATCTGGCCGCCGCGCCGGGCGACCGATGCGCACTGCTGCTGCCCGCCCACTGGCAGACCGCCGTGTGGCTGGTGGCCTGCTCCTCGGTCGGGGTCCTCGTGGACATCGGGGGCGACCCGGCCTCCGCCGATCTCGTCGTCAGCGGCCCGGACACCCTCAAGGAGGCACGGGAGTGCTCCGGTGAGCGGGTGGCGCTGTCGCTGCAGCCGCTGGGTGGCCGGTTCCCCCAGTTGCCGGAGGGGTTCGCGGACTACGCCGTGGAGGTGCCCAGCCAGGGCGACCGTTTCGCCCCGTACTCCCCGGTGGACCCGGAGGCGCCCGCGCTGGCCGTCGGCGGTGTGGAGCTGACGAGCGCGGAGGTGGTGGAGCGGGCGCAGGCCGACGCCGCCGCGCAGGGGCTCGGGCCCGGTTCACGGATCCTCTCGGGGCTTGCTTACGACAACTGGGAGGGACTGTCTTACGGGCTGTACGCACCGCTGGCCACCGGCGGTTCGGTGGTGCTCTGCCGCCATCTGGACCGGCTGGACGAGAAGGGGCTGGCGGGGCGCAAGGAGAGCGAGCGCGTCACCGCCACCATGCCCTGAGGCCACGGCCACAGCCACGGCCACAACCCACCTGGGGCCGACCACCCCACCCCGAGACGACCCCGAGACCACCCCGAAACCACTCCGCAGCCGCCCCACCCCAGACCTCAGATCCCACGCCCCACCCCCCTTCCCGCCCCTGACCCGTCCGGCGGACCGCGGGCCGAGTCCACGGGCCGCGTCGCCCACCCCGCGCGATGATCTACGGATACGTACAACCATGTACGGGCTTCGCATGTCTGTTCCGTTAATCGGTATCCCGGCATGCGATGCCGCTCCGCCCCCGGGCGGAAGACGGGTGGGAGGACGCGGACGTGACGACCGACAGCTCTGAGCCTGCGCCGAGACGCAGGCGCCGCTGGCCGCGTGTTCTCGCGCTGGGCGTGGCCATGCTGGTGCTGTCGGTCGCCGGGGCGGGGTGGTGGTTCTACGAGCGCCTCGACGGCAATATCCGCACCGATACCCGGACCGCGGACGAGCTGAGGAAGTACGAGGCCGAGCGGCCGGTGTCGGTGGTGCGGGACGCGCAGAACATCCTGCTGATCGGCTCCGACAACCGGGGCGGCAAGGGCAACGGCAAGTACGGCAAGGACACCGGCACCCAGCGCTCGGACACCACGATCCTGCTGCATCTGCAGGCCGGTGGAAAGAGCGCCACCGCCGTCTCCATCCCCCGCGATCTGATGGTGGACATCCCGGCCTGCGACCAGCCGGACGGAAAGCGGACCCAGGCCCGGTTGGCCCAGTTCAACTGGGCGTTCGAGGCCGGTGGCGCGGCCTGTTCGATCCGCACCGTCGAGAAGCTGACCGGGATCCGCGTCGACCACCATCTGATCGTGGACTTCAGCGGCTTCAAGCGGCTGGTGAACGCGGTCGGCGGGGTGGAGATGTGCCTGAAGGAGCCCGTGGACGACGATGACGCGCATCTGAAGCTGCCCGCGGGCCGTCAGGTCCTCCACGGGGAGCAGGCGCTGGGCTATGTGCGCGCCCGGTACAGCATCGGCGACGGCAGCGACACGGAGCGCATCGGCAGACAACAGGAGTTCATGGGCTCGCTTGTGAAGAAAGTGCAGAGTAATGGTGTGCTGCTCAATCCGGCGAAGCTGTATCCGGTGCTCAACGCGGCGACGTCCTCGCTGACCACGGATCCGGGGCTGGATTCGCTCAAGGATCTGTACGCGCTGGTGCGCGGGGTGCGGGACATCCCGCGGGAGAAGATCCGGTTCCTCACGATTCCGCGGCAGCCCTATACGTACAACAAGAACCGGGATGAGCTCGTCCAGCCCGACGCCGACCGCTTGTTCCAGCAGTTGCGGCTGGATCGGCCGGTGCCGGTGGCCCACACCGTCACGGCCTCGACGGGCGGCGACCAGAAGGCCGGCAACCTCAGCCCGTACCAAGGGACGACGGCCGCGCGAGGCATCTGCGAGTAAAAGCACGTTAAGGGCGGACCACGAATCGTGAAGGATGAGATAAGGATTGGGCAGATTGCCCAGTTGTAGGGAAGTGGAATTTGTCACCGGCGTCGCTTGACGCTGATCTGGGCGGATAGTGTGAGCGATCCGGTGCGCTCTACGAGGTGGCCGCGCACTGCACCAAGACAGTTGGAGCGCCTTGAGGGGGAGGCGCCGCGTGGCACCGACGGAGGACACAAACGACCGTGGACGCGCAAGGCCCTGGCGGGGCAGGTGACTTCGACCCAGCCGATCAGTGGGTGTTCGACCCGAATACGGGCAATTACGAGCTGCGGCTGAACGCCGCCGAGACATCGGCGGACGACACCACGGAGCTGCGACGGGTCTCCAGATCGTCGAGCCGTGACGACGCCACCGACTCCGAACCCAGGGGGCGCCGGCGGGCGGCCAAACGGGAGTCGGAGAAGGAGAAGGCGACGGGCCCGGTCAGCCGTCGCAGGCCGAAGCCGAAGAAGTCGAAGACGAAGAAGGCGCTGTACTGGGGCAGCGGCACCCTGGCCTTCCTGCTGGTGGGCGGTTCTGCCGCGGCGTACTTCGTCTATCAGCACCTCAACAACAACATCAGCAAGGTCGACGTCGGCGAGAACAACGCCGCGGTCTCCGACGGCCCGATGAACATCCTGCTGATCGGCACCGACCGGCGCGACGGAAAAGGGAACGAGGGGTACGGCGACGCGGGGAGCGTCGGTCACGCCGACACCACGCTGCTCTTCCATGTCTCGGAGGACCGGTCCAACGCGACCGTGCTGTCCATTCCGCGCGACATGATCACCGACATCCCGGACTGCCGTACGAAGCAGAAGGACGGTTCCTTCAAGAGCATCCCGGGCGAGTCGGAGGTGCGCTTCAACACCAGCCTCGGCCAGGAGGGGCGCGACCCCGGCTGCACCTGGCAGACGGTCGAGAAGCTCACCGGGCTGGAGATCGACCACTTCATGATGGCCGACTTCAACGCGGTCAAGGAGATGTCCTCGGCGGTCGGCGGGGTCGAGGTGTGTGTCGCCAAGGACGTCAACGACCCCAAGTCGCATCTGAACCTCAAGAAGGGCCGCCACACGATCGAGGGCGAGGAGGCGCTGGCGTTCGTCCGGACCCGGCACACCGTCGGCTTCGGCGGCGACCTGGACCGCATCAAGCTCCAGCAGCAGTTCCTGAGCTCGCTGATGCGCAAGATGAAGGACAGCGGGACGCTCACCAGCCCGGGCAAGATGTGGGACCTGGCCCAGACCGCCACCAAGGCGCTCACGGTGGACACCGGGATCGGCACCGTCAACAAGCTGGCCTCGCTGGGGAAGAACCTGAGCAAGGTCGACCTCAAGAACGTCACCTTCGCGACCGTCCCGGTCGTCGACAACACCGACGGTGCGACCGTGCTGCTCGACAAGACCAAGGCCGAGCCGCTGTTCTCCATGGTCCGCCAGGACGTGTCCCTGACCGAGGTCAAGAAGAAGGAGAAGGCGGCCAAGGACGAGCAGGCGGCGCGGCTGAAGGGGCCCAAGTCCGATCCCGCCGATGTCCGGGTCAAGGTGCTCAACGGCAGCGGGCAGTTCGGCGCCGCCCAGGAGACCGTCGACTGGATGCAGAACACCGAGGGGATGCTCCTCACCAGCAACGGCGGAAACGCTCCGGCAGAGCTGAAGAAGACGACGCTCGAGTACGCACCCAACCAGGCCGACCAGGCGCGCCGGCTGGCCGACAGCATGGGGCTGCCCGCCTCCGCCATGAAGGAAGGCACGAAGGACGCCGAGCCGAAGGCGGAGATGAGCCTGACGCTGGGCGCGGACTTCAAGGGCGCCGGCACACCGATCTCCGCTCCGGCGAAGGCGCCGAAGGACATTCAACGGGTCGAGGCCGACGACAAGAACGTCTGCGCCAAGTGACCGTCGCCGGCCGGCGGAACCCGGGCCGGACGACCTAGAGAACTGCGGGGAGGGCCCGATGGGGCAGAGCAGTGTGAGGGGGCGGGGGGAGAGAGGGCGGCGGGCCGCCGTCCCCGAGCCCCGCGAGCCCGGTGAGGACGGCAGCCCGCAGGAAGGGGAGCGCCCCGCGTCACCGGACGCGGGGCGCCGCTCAAGCGGTAGAGGGCAGCCGAGTGGCAACAGGCGGCGCGGCAAGGAGCCGCCGAAGCGGAGTCGCGGGGTGCGGATCCTGCGCTGGACCGCCCTGACGCTGGCCGTACTGGTACTCGGCGCGGCCGGCGCCGGATACTTCTACTACGAACATCTGAACGGGAATCTGCGGAAGGAGGATCTGGACCTCGGCGACAGCAAGATCGGCAAACCCGAGCCCAACGCCGCCGGCCAGACCCCCCTCAACATCCTGCTCATAGGCTCCGACGGCCGGAACACCGCGGAGAACGTCAAGCTGGGCGGGGCCAAGCAGGACGCGGACCGCAAGCCGCTGGGCGATGTGCAGATGCTGGTGCATGTCTCGGCCGACCGCAGCAACATGTCGGTGGTCAGCATCCCGCGCGACACCCGGGTGACCATCCCCCAGTGCACCGATCCACACGACGGAACGGTGTATCCGAAGACCGTGGGGGCCATCAACCAGTCGCTCCAGAACGGCGGTCCGGGCTGCACGGTCGCCACCTGGAAGGAGCTCACCGGCCTCTACATCGATCACTTCATGATGATCGACTTCTCCGGGGTGGTCTCCATGGCCGACGCCATCGGCGGCGTCCCGGTGTGCGTGAACAACAACGTCTACTCCCATGACAGCAAGGGCCATGGCTCCGGGCTGAAGCTGACCAAGGGCACCCATAACGTCAAGGGCGTCCAGGCCCTCCAGTGGCTGCGCACCCGCTACGGCTTCGAGGACAACACCGACATCGGCCGGGCCAAGGCCCAGCACATGTATATGACCTCGATGATCCGCCAGCTGAAGTCGGGCACCAAGCTGAGCGACCCGGGCAAGCTGATGGACCTCGCGGAGGCCGCCACCGAGGCGCTGACCGTCGACCACGGCCTGGGCACCGTCAAGAAACTGTACGACCTGGGCAATGACCTCAAGCGGGTGCCGACCAAGCGCACCACCATGATCACCATGCCCTGGGAGTACGGCGGCGGCGGGGAGTACGTACTGCCCAAGCCGGGCGACGCCGAGCAGACCTTCTCGCTGCTGCGCAGCGACACCGCGCTGGACGGCAAGGACAAGAAGAAGCCCGACGCCACCCCGGCGCCCACCGAGCCCAAGGAGCAGCTCCCGGTGGTGGTGCAGAACGGCACCGCCAGCACCGTCCTGGGGCCGGTCTCCGGCCGGGCCTCGGACATCACCTCCGAGCTGGCGCGGCTCGGCTACGCCAAGGCCACCGCGAACACGGTGCTCATCTCGCAGGCCGACACCACCGTCCTCTACCCGGGCGAGGACCGGCAGGGCGACGGCCTGGCCGTGGCCAAGGCGCTGAAGCTGCCGAAGTCCGCGGCGAAGTCGTCGACGTCGGTCCAGGAGATCACCGTGGTGGTCGGCAACGACTGGCGCGAGGGCGCCACCTACCCGAAGGCGGCGACGGACGACGGCGCCAAGACGCCCGAGAGCGCGGACGCGCTCAACGGCGAGCAGAAGGGCTGTATGAAGGTCAACCCGGGCTACACCTTCTGACGCCCCCGTGACGGCACGGCGAAGGGGCCGGACCCACAGCGGGTCCGGCCCCTTCGCGCAGCGCTACGGGGCCATGACCGCCGGGCGGCGGCTGGCGATGACCCGCTTGGCGAGCGCCCGCGGGCTGGTCAGAAAGCCCCAGCCCCAGGACATGTGCATGGTCGCGAGCGCCACCGGGACCCGCAGCCGGGCCATCACCGGAAGCCCCTTGCCCGCCGGGATCGAGCCCGCGACGATCGCGGCCAGATAGCCGCCGGGGATCACGAAGGCCCACGGGGTGACGGCCGCGCCCGCCACGATGCCCGCCGCGATGGCGACGACGGCGGTCGGCGGGGCGAGATAGCGCAGATTGATCGAGCCCTGGTGGAAGCGGGCGACGACATGGCGCCAGCGCCCGTAGTCCTTGTACTGCTTGGCCAGGGCCCGCACGCTCGGCCGCGGCCGGTAGGAGACCTTCAGCTCGGGCGAGAACCAGATCAGCCCGCCGGCCTCGCGGATCCGGAAGTTCAGCTCCCAGTCCTGGGCGCGGATGAACTCCTCGTTGTAGCCGCCCTGTTGCTCCAGCGCCTCGCGCCGGAAGACGCCCAGATAGACGGTCTCGGCGGGGGCCGCGTCGCCGCCGGTGTGGAAGGCGGCGTTGCCCACCCCGATCTTGGAGGTCATGGCGGCGGCGACGGCCTTCTCCCAGTCGTTCTCGCCCTCGGCGTGCATGATCCCGCCGACGTTCTGCGCGCCGGTCTCCTCCAGGAGCCGTACGGCGGTCGCGATGTAGTTCGGCGAGAGCATGCCGTGGCCGTCGACCCGCACCACCACCGGATGGCGGGATGCCTTGATCGCCGCGTTCAGGGCGGCGGGGGTGCGGCCCGTGGGATTGGGGACCGTATGCACCCGGGGGTCCTCCGCCACCAGTTCGGCGGCGATCTCGTCGGTACGGTCCGCGGACGGGCCGAGCGCGATCACCACCTCCATCTCACCGTCGTACTCCTGCTCCAGGATGTGCCGCACGGCATTGCGCAGATGGCGTTCCTCATTGAGCACCGGCATGATCACGGAGACGGCCGGGAGCTGATGCGGGGGCATGGCACCTCGGGGTTCGGGGGCCGGGCCCCAGGAGACTGGGGGTGGGGCCCCAAAAGACTGCGATATCGCGCCCACGTTACCGCGAATGGGGGACACCGGAACGCGCCGCCCGGGTGGCAGCGCACCACACGGGCGGCGTGGGGCCGTCAAAGCGATCGTCGTATGGGCCTACGGTGAGGCGGTTCCGCCCAGCCCACCCGTTCACGGAGGTCCCCGGAGTGAGTGCACCGGCCCGATCGCCGCGCCCGCCGCGCCCCCGCTCCCGCCGCCCCCGCTGGGGGCTGCGGCTCGCCACGGGCGGCGCCGCTCTGGTGCTGGCGGTCAGCGGCATCGGGCATCTGCTGGTCAGTGAGCTCGAATCCGGGATCCACCGGGTGGATGCCTTCGGCGGCCTGGACAACCGGCCGAAGAACACCGGCGGGGGCGTCAACTTCCTCGTGGTCGGCACGGACGGACGGGAGAAGATCACGCCTCGGGAGAAGGCGCTGTACCGGCTGGGCGGAGCCCCCTGCCGCTGCACCGACACGATCATGCTGATGCATCTGTCGGCCGACCACCGCCGGGTCAGCGCGGTCAGCCTGCCCCGCGACTCGTACGCCCAGATCCCCGCGTACACCGACGCGACCGGCAAGCGCCATCCGCACCATCCGCGGAAGCTCAACGCCGCGTACGCCGAGGGCGGGCCGAGCCTGACCGTGCGCACCGTGGAGCAGCTGACCGGCATCCACATCGACCACTACCTCGAGGTGGACTTCACCAGCTTCATGAAAACGGTCGATGTGCTCGGCGGGGTCAAGATCTGCACCGCGCGGCCGCTCAAGGACGACCACACGGGGCTTGACCTGGCGGCCGGCACCCATGTTCTGAACGGCGGCCAGGCGCTGCAGTACGTCCGCTCCCGGCATGTCGACGGCACCTCCGACCTGGGCCGGATCCAGCGCCAGCAGCGCTTCCTGGCCGCCGTGGTCCACCAGACCACCGCCGGTGGCATCCTGCTCAACCCGGTGCGGTTCAACCGGGTGGCCGGGGCCCTGCTGGGCTCAGTCCGCGCCGACCACGGCTTCGGGGCGGCGGACATGGTCACCCTGGGGCGGGCGATGAGCGGCGTCACCCCCGCGTCCTCGGAGTTCGCCTCGGTTCCGGTGATCCTGCCCGGCGTCCCGGTGAAGGGGGCCGGCTCCACACTGCGCTGGGACCAGCCCAAGGCCGAGCGGCTCTTCACCACCCTCCGCGAGGACCGGCCGCTGGTCGCCCACCGCCCGAAGCGTCCCGGCGCCACCCCGGTCGACGTGGACCCGGGCCGGGTCCGGGTCCACGTGCTCAACGGCACCAATACGGCGGGGCTCGCCCGCCGCGCGGACCGCGCGCTGCACGCCACCGGCTTCGCCACCACCGGCTCCCCCGCCGACGCCGCGACCCCCGACGTCCGGCGCACGGTGATCGCGTACGACCCCGTCTGGGACCGCTCGGTGCGCTCGCTGGCCGCCGCGCTGCCCGGGGCCCGGCTGAAGCCGGTGGCCGGGCAGGGCGCCGTGATGCAGATCACGATCGGCGCGGACTACACGGGTGTGCGGCCGGTCCGGGTCGAGAAGCCGCGGAGCGACACGGCCGGGTTCGGGGCCATTACCGGCGACGAGGTCGTCTGCCCCGAGGGCGCCACTCGCTCCCTCTGACCCGAGGGGTCATCGCCCGGCGTCCTCGGTGTCGTCGTCGGCGCGCGGGGCGGCGCGCCGGGCGCGGAGTTCCTTGATCGCGCGGCGGCGGGCCAGCCGGTGGGTCCGGCGGATCTCGGCCTCCTGGTACCGCCGCTTGTCCCGCTCGGTCTCCGGGATGACCGGGGGCACGGGCCGGGGCTTGCCGTCGGCGTCGACGGCGGCGAAGACGAGATAGGCGCTGCCGACCTGGGTGGCGGGCGTGGACTCGTTCCACCGCTCGGCCAGCACCCGCACCCCGATCTCCATGGAGGACCGGCCGGTCCAGTTGACCTGGGCCTTCACATGGACGAGGTCGCCGACTCTGACCGGTTCGAGGAAGACCATCTCGTCCATCGACGCGGTGACCGCGGGCCCCTCGGAGTGGCGTCCGGCGACCGCTCCGGCCGCGTCGTCCACCAGTTTCATGATCACGCCGCCGTGGACGGTCCCGAGGAGATTGGTGTCACTGCCCGTCATGATGTGTGACAGCGTGGTACGGGAGGCGGAGGTGGGCTTTCCCGGAAGCTCCGGTTCCGCACCGTGGGCCTGATTGGTCATGCCGTCCACCTTATGCGGACCACATTCTTATCAGGTCTGCAACAGCCGTGCCCCGATCCGGCCCCCGCCCTGTAAGGCGACCCCCCCGACCAGGCACACTGCCTTGCATGAGCGAATGGCCCCAGGGATCGACCGGCGACCGCAGCGGCCGGTACGGACGTGGTAGCGGCAGCCCCGACCCAGAGGGGGCGCGTGCTATGCCGCAAGTGAGGCGCTCGGCGCCCGGCGCGGGCGGTCCGCCGCCGTACAACGAGCCGCCGCTGCCGCCCGACCTCTCGCCCCACGGCACCATTCCGCGGCAGCAGGCGTCCCAGGGCTATGACGACTACGACGACGGCTACAACACAGGGCAGGTCTACGGCCACGGCCCCGGCGGACCGGGCGGCGACGACCCCCACGGCCCCGGCGGTCCGGGCGGCCCCGGCCCGCGTCCGGTGAGGCCGAAGAACTGGAAGCGCCGGATAACCATCGGCCTGGTCACCCTGGTCGTCCTGCTGCTCGCCGTCGGCATCGGCACCTACATCTGGGCCGACTCCAAGCTCCGCAACGAGGTGGACCTGAGCAAGGTCGAGGACCGGCCGGGCGGTGGCAAGGGCACCAACTACCTCATCGTGGGTTCGGACAGCCGCGAGGGCATGTCCGACGAGGACAAGAAGAAGCTGCACACCGGCTCGGCCGAGGGCCGCCGCACCGACTCCATGATCCTTCTCCATGTCGGTGAGAACGGGAACACCATGGTCAGCCTCCCGCGTGACTCCTGGGTCACCATCCCGGCCTTCACCGGCTCGGAGAGCGGCCGGCGGATCCCGGCGGGCCAGAACAAGCTGAACGCGTCGTACTCCTCCGAGGGCCCCTCGCTGCTCGTCCGCACGGTCGAGTACAACACCGGCCTGAAGATCGACCACTACGCGGAGATCGGCTTCGACGGCTTCGCCAATCTCGTGGACGGGGTCGGCGGCGTCGACATCGACGTCCCGCAGGACATGAAGGACAAGAAGTCCGGCAATGACCTGAAGAAGGGCAAGCAGACGCTGGACGGCCAGCAGGCGCTCGCCTTCGTCCGGCAGCGCTACGGCCTCGCGGGCGGCGACCTGGACCGCACCAAGAACCAGCAGAAGTTCCTCTCCGCGCTGGCCAACAAGGCGGCCTCGCCGAGCACGATCATGAACCCCTTCAAGCTCTACCCGACGATGGGCGCCGGCCTGGACAACCTGGTCGTCGACAAGGACATGAGCCTGTGGGACGTGAAGGACATGTTCTTCGCGATGAAGAGCGTCTCCGGCGGTGACGGCAAGCAGATGAACATGCCGATCGCCAACCCCGGCCTGTCCACTTCCAAGGGCAGCGCGGTGCAGTGGGACATGACCAAGGTCAAGCAGCTCATGGGCGAGCTGAAGAACGACGACAAGGTCACGGTCTCCAGCAATTGATCCGAGCGGGAGAGACGAGCGGCGGGGGGGCGGCCGGGGGGGCCGCCGGGCGGGCGGGGGCGGGGC
>NZ_JAGFNO010000078.1:0-15161 GCF_017592595.1 Streptomyces sp. NEAU-YJ-81
GTGGCCGTCCCGTCACGGCCCGCGGTATGAGCGGAGCGAGTAACTCCCACTCCTGATCGGTGAGTTCATGGCGGCGTATCACCCAGCCATGATCCACTATCCGATGATCTTTGAAGACGGACCCTAGTTCTGCATGCCCGGATGCGTCGTGCTGGGTCAGCTCAGGTAGACGTGCTTCCATTCGGCGGACGACATGCCTTGCGCCGCTTCAGCGAGCGCGAGCGCGGAGGGCGTCTTCAGCTTCGCCCGCGTAGTGTCCACCCATTCCTGGGCATTGCGGTAACCCTGCTCGAGGTACTCCATGCCTTGAAGCATGCACTCAAGCTTGTCAGCGTCGTGTGCCACGAGAACCTCCAATGAGTCGCCGTTCTCGTACTCGTGGACCACGGCCTTGATCCCCTCCGCTACGGCCTGAGGCGTCTTCGAGACCTGATCGGCGGTGACCTTCTCGTTCGACGCGGCTTCGAGGTAGCGGCGCCCGATCCACGGGATGTCCCCGACACGGGTCTCCTGGGTGTCGTGGAAGGTGCACAGAAGGGCGACCTTCGCTGGGTCAGCGCCTTCCATCATCGCCAGCACCGCGCCGATGATCGCGGTGCGGAACGAGTGCTCGGCGATGGTCTCGGGGTCCTTGACACCGGCGATCCACCAGCCACTCCTCTTTCCCCGCTTGAGGGCACCCATCTCAAACAGATAGCTGACGGTTCCCTTGTCGGCCTGGTCATCAGTCATGTAGATCGTCCCTTCAGGCGGATCACCGGCTACTCAGTCTCAGACCGTAATGCACATTCTCCAGCTCACGCCTGGACTGGGGCGAGATCACATCGCTGTCGAGCAGGCGGCCGACTCGGGTGGTCAAGTCGCGGTGCAGTTCCAGGTCAGCTGACAGAACGCCGGGCTTCGAGCTGATCAGCGCCCACACCGAGTGGATGTTCAAGTCCACCGCGCCCAGTGACGGATCAAGCCGGTCGGCAAGGTTGCGAAGGAGCGGGAGGGGCTCCCAGGACCGGCCGTCGATGTCGCTCATGAACGCGTCACTCGCACGGGGCACCGGGTCGAGGCCCAGCCAGTGCGCCCAGTAATTAAGGTTGGCCATCTCGCTGGCGTCTTCTCCCAAGCCCCGCTCGATGAATGCCTGCAGCGTCTCGATATCTCCATAGCGGGTCAAGGACGTTGCGACCGACCTGGCGTCGGACCAGGCTGGTGTCCACGATGCGTGGCGCAGTGGCGTTGGACGGCGTCCCCGCATGTCAGCGAGCCAGGAGTGGGTGTCGACGCTGGTGTCGTACGCACACAGGTAGAGCGCCTGCCGACGCAGAAGCGAGCCAGCTTCCCCCGCCCGGTCCGCGATCTCCGCTGTGCGGCGGAGATTGGCGAACAGCTTGTCCCGCTGGGGGGTTGGCAGGAGCGGTGAGCCGGGCGTGGGGCCTCTCCGCCGGGGAGTCGACACGGGGGCTTTGGGGAGAACCGTGGGCTGCTCACCGGTCAGGGCCCAGGTGATCATGTGAGTCGATGCTCGGGTAAAGACCCAGCTGTGCAGCGGGTGCTGGGTGATGTCATCACTGTTGAGCGTGTCGTCGAGTGAGTACTCGATCACGGAGTCGGCCTCGACTGCGAGATCGAGGAGAGGCAAAAGCATTGGCTGCGCACCGCGTCCTAGCAGGTATCGCTTCAAGCGCAGGAATTGCGCGGAGGAGACGGCCGCTAGGGAACGACGGCCTGATTCCCAGCCCTGGACGGTCGTCGTGTCGATGCCAAGTTCTTCGGCCAGCCGGGACTGAGTCAGCGGAATGCGCTCGCGGATGATCTTGAGTAGATGGCCGCAGACGATGCCACCCGCAGCGCGGGCTCGGGAACTCTGACCGGCAGTCAGTGTTCCTGTCTTGGAGCGCGATTGCTTCTGTGGTGCCATGCCGTGCTCCCACGTGGTTCGGCGTGTGCAACTCGTACTCTGTGTCAGTTTTTTTGCCCGCTTGGTCACAGTAAGTTCATTCACGGTCGGTGACCGAGCGCACACCCGTCCAGCTTAAGCGCGGTGAGCGATCAAGCGACTACTTAGGTGGTGACCACGTATGCGTCCTATGGCTCCGGAGGATGGCTCCCGCGTCGGAGCGATGCGTAGCCCTTGGGGGACCCGTTGATGACGACTTCTGCGTGGCCCCCGAGAAGCCGGGACGCCCTAGCGGACACATACGCGGATGTGGACCTACTCGGCTGGCCCCTGTTTATCGACGCGGAGTCGATGAACGCAGAACAGGTGCAACATGCCTTCGCCCACAACTCCAGCACCGTCTTGTTGGCCGCCTGCACCAAGTTCGACGCTGTGACCACCTCGCGCAAAGCCGCCACAGGTGCGCTTGTCCGGCTCGATCGGAGAGGTACGGCCCTGCCATGCCTCTTGTGCGGCGAAACGGGCACGTTCCTGGTCGCTCGCGGCAGCGGAGTACACGTCTCTGCACTCGCTGGAGTCCAGGTCATGTCTGGCGCTGACGCACGGATCACTCTGCCGCCGACGCACGGGGTTCGCTGGGACACTCCACCGTGGCACCTCACCGAACGAGCTCCACTAAAGATGCCCAGCGCGGTCGACCTTCTCTCCTGTCTGGAAGAGGCGCTGCGTCTCTACCCGCGCCGTGAGACAGGGATCAGACCGTGATGGCGGTGGCTCCGACGGTCAGCGTCCAGGAGGTCGACAACTGATGGAGTGCCTTTCTCGGACTGGGCGCATCGATGTCATTTCATGACTGCGTCAACTGGATCACCCTCATGTCTGGTGGGGGCTGGCCGTCGCCCCTGCTCCAACTGCCAGGAAGGGAGGGGCGGCGGCTACACCAGGCCTGGGACGCGGACCCACTGTTCCCTCTTCGGCGTTTCTTCCCGTTTCCCCGCGGAGTCTCAAGGTCGCCGAAGAGGGGCTTTATCCGCGAAGAGCTCACATCCGAGAGGACTGAACATGCGTCGGGACCAGTGCCCGTCCACCACTGGCTGGCTGCCGCCGGACTGCCCCACTGCTCCCCTTCGGCGTCCGCGACCGCGTCAGTACTTCGCGGGCACCGTGCGCGTGCCGTACATCGCTCCCTGGACGGGAGAAAATGCGCCCGCGGCCGTGATCACGACGCGGCACGGCCGCGACGGCATGGGGATCGGTTACGCGGACGAATACGGGATCGCCGATCGTCGGCGGGGCGCGCTGTGGATCCGGGTGCCGGTCAAGCCCGGGGCTGGGGCGCCGCTGCTGGACCGTGTTCATGCCTTGCGTCAGCGGCAGGCGATGACTCACATGCTGTGTCAGTACTGTGGCCGGCCTGCTGTTGACCGATCCGATGGGCGGTATGTCTTCTTGCTGCCCGCCGTGGTTGGCAGGTTGATCACGGATGGAGAGAGGACCGCTACGCCGCCTGTGTGCGGTAGCTGTGTCCCTGAAGCGGTACGGGGCCGTCCTTCCGCGCGGAGGAGGTGTGTAGCAGTGCTGGTGGAGTACGCCGCACTCTGGGGTGTGGCTGGTGTTGTGTACGAGCCCGAGACCCTCAGGCCGGTGCCCAGCGAGCACGGCGAGCGGTTCACGCTCGTGGCGTACGACGACCCGCGACTGCCTTGGACACTCGCCTGCCGCGAAGTCGTCACGCTCCACGGCTGCACGGCCATGGACTTTGAAGATCTGACCCAGCCCGCCGCCTGAGCCGTCTTTCCCCGTGTCATCGCGCCACTGGGTATCGAAACTGGAAAGGGGCATGGTGACCAGCCAACCGCCACGTCGTCTGAAGCTCTCTGCTCGTGAGCGCGAAGCCCTCCAGCTCACAGCGAGCGGTATGACCCCGGCCGAAGCGGCCACGGAGATGGGCGTATGCACGTCCAGGGTGAACGACTGCCTGCGGTACGCCTTGGCGAAGCTCCACTCACCCGGCCGACCGGGTGCCGTGTACCGGGCCTACGTTCTGGGGGAAATCTCCCCGCCCAAGCTTAGAAACGAAGGTGTGGACCTCGTGCTCAGTACGGGGCAGCGCACGGCTCTCCGAGGTTTGGCGGGGGGCCATGATCTGGGATGGATCGCTGCGGACAGCGGGGTGTCTGCGGACGTCGTGCGTAGGGATGTGCGTGAGCTGATGGCGCTGGTGGGCGCCAAAACGCGGGCGCATCTCATCCATTGTGGCAGGGAGTTCGGCCTGCTCGGGTCAGTGACGCTACAGGGCGGTCATACGGATTCATTCGCATGATCCTCATCGAAGTGGGTGTAGAGCTGCGCGCGCGGCGCCTTGGCCTTTTGCGATGAAGCAATGGGGATTTAAAGCGGCGACAAGTCGAGAGCTGCGCAGGCTTGGTGCCGGGGCTACTCTGCCCGTTCGTCTGGCTAGTTTTTTTAAGGGGAGATGGTGACGATTACAGCTCCGAGTTCGGTGCCGAGCGGCGTCGGTGTGCTCGACAAGGTCTCTGCGATTCTCTCCGTGTTGGAACAGGGGCCGGTACACCTGCCAACGGTGGTTTCAGAAACCGGCCTGACGCGTCCTACGGTCCATCGGCTCGTTCTCGCTGTGCAGGATCTGGGCCTAGTCGAAGCCGACCAGCAGGGCCAGTTCATTGCCGGTCCCAGGCTGGCCCGTCTGGCAATGGTGGCGCACCAGGCGATCGCGGTGCGTGAACTGCGGCGGGAACTCGGCGCACTGCGGGCCACAACCGGCGCAAGGTCCGTTCGTCTTCATCAGCGCCACGGCGATCAGCGGCTCTGCGTCGCCGAGGCCCTGCGGCACAAGACGGCACTCAGTGACCGCAATCCAGGCAGAGCAGTGGCGATGGGGACAGACCCTGTCTCACGAGTCTTCCTCGCATGGCAGCGGCTCAGCCGGAGCCATGTCACCGGGAGTGATGCCGCTGAGTGCTCGGGCATACGGCATCGCGGCTGGGTGCAGGGTGTCACCGACGAGGGCCTGGTCCTGGCGGTGGCGGTGTGCGGCCGCGATGGGGAACTGGCTGCCGTCCTGTCGCTATCCAGCCCCTCTCGGCGGACACGCTGCTCCTTCCGCCGAGAGGTGATCAAGAACGCGGTAGAGGCTGCTGCCCGCATCTCCCGCCGTCTCCCTGCCCAGGAGTCCACCGGACCAGTCAAGGAGCTGGAGGACCCCCCAAGGCGAGTCGGGCCAAGGTCTGAATAGGCCCCGCTCGGGGCACCGGTCGACACCGGTCCCGGTGCCCCGAGCGGTATCACACTCCCGGCGCGGAATAGGTGGAGCGCGACGTATCGCGCTGGGTTCATGTAAGAGATCACGCACTCACAGAGGTGACAGTCGACAGATAGGTTGCCCCGGCCGAGCCATGGCTGGCCGGGGCAACCGACAGAAGCCCTCTCGCGGCAAATGCACCGAGCACCAACAGCTCACTCACCTCGTCAAATTCCCATCTCGCTCCCATAGGGAGACCCCGAATGGGCTGCGGGGGAAGTTTTCCGCTACCAGTCACTACGAAAGGTGTGGGATGAAGACCTCATACGTCGTGCTCGCCACCGCCACCGCCACCGTCGCAGTCGGCATTGCGCGGCTTGTGCACTCCGAGAGGCAGAACCGGCAGCGGCTCGCCCTGCATGCCGAGGAGATACACCAGGAGCTGATCTCCGATGCGGTGTCCAATCCCGAGCTGCGGGTGATGTGGACAGCCCCCGGCGAGCTACCCGACGAGGAGTACAGGGAGATCCTGCACTGCAATCGACTGATCAGCCTCCTGTCGGTCAAATTCCGGGCAGGACTGCTCGATAGGGCCTCCTTGAGGGTCCAAGCGAGGTGGCTGATGGCACGCGAGGTTGGCCGGACGCATTGGGCGACGCTCGGGAGCTTCCGTGAGGAGGAGGCGGTGGACCGCATCGACCGCACCTTCAACGCGATCATGGCCGATGAGTACGCGGCCATGGTGGCCGTTGATGCAGTAGCGACCTGAGAATTGCGGCCCCGCCGCCATCCTGTACGGCTGGGCGGTTGCTTGGCCCACGGCCGCTTCTTGGCGAGTACAAGGGCTGGCCGGGGCCAGCATCCCAGCCGACGAGGGCGGTCATGGCTGCACATCGAAGGAGGGGGTCATCGCGCCCCGTGAATGACGGTGAACACGGTGTTCGCGCACCTGGCTGCATGCTGCATGACGGCAGCCGGATGCGGGGGCCCCGTGCTCCCCTGCTCGCGCGTTGCGCGAGCAGTATCCCCCAGCACCTCGGAGGTTCTGCGATGAGCGTTCAGATAGCCGAGTCAGCCGCCCCGCCCATCGGGCCGGCCACCGCGTTCTCGGGCGAGGACGCTCCGCCCATCGGGCCGCCCGCCGCCACTCTCCCGTTCTCAGGCGAGGACTGGGAGCTCGAGGTGTCGGTTACGGACGCCCCGCGTCCTGTGGCGTCGGACGACTGCGACACCAGCGACGGTTGTGAGTCGTCGTGCGATTCCTCCTGCACCAGCGACTGATCTGACGCCCGGCACCGGCCGTACCTGCGGGCCCGGGGACTTTCCCCGGCCCGCGGGGCGGCCCCAGCCAAGTGAGGACCCATGATGACGCGGACCAGACCTCTCCAGCGCGGCGACGTGATCCTCCTGCGTGCTGCCGTCGCCCCTTTCAATGTGCAGCGCATGCGATGGCCCTCGCCGGACGACCCGGCTGATTGCCGACGATGGCTGGCCGAGGTGTGGACCGAACCGGACTTCGCCACCGCGGTGTGTGCCGCGACACCGCGCCTTGTCCGCGCGGTGGAGCAGGCCGTGAATGATCCGACGAGGGCACCGAGGAAGGTCCGCAGGGCGGTCACCGCCACAGCCCGCTATCTGCTGCGCGCCACCGGACGCCCGACTCCGTTCGGCCTCTTCGCCGGGGTGGCTACCGCGTATTGCGGCCCCGCCCTGGTCCGGTTCGGCGTCGAGCACCGCCCGGTAGCCCGTCCGGACACCCTCTGGCTTGACCACGTCCGTCGCGATCTCCAGTCTCGCCCCGATGTCCTTCCCCACCTGAGCGTGGCAGCTGACGACCTGACGGTACGGCGGGGGAACACGCTCGAACGGCCGTTGCCCGGAGGCCGTACCGCGACCATCCGCCTCACCCGGCCGCTGGCAGCCATCCTGGAGATGGCCGCCGAGCCGGTGTCGTATCGGCAGATCATGGAACGCCTCATCGCGATGGGCGGCTCCGCTGCCCAGGCGGCGCACCTCCTCGACGCGGCACTCAGCACGGGATTGCTGACCACTCAACTCCACGCGCCGATCACAGATGTGGACCCGCTCGGTCACCTTCTTCGCGTGCTGGAGCCGGTTACGGCGCATCTGGAGCCCGAGACTGTTGATGTCCTACGCGAGCTCAGGGACGTACACCGGCTGCTGGGCAGCCACAACACGGCCTGGGACCAGTCGACAGCGCGGGAGATCCGGGATGGGGCCGAGCGCAGGATGACCGCGATCAACGATGCCGGTCGCGTGCGGCTGAGCGTAGATCTTCGTCTCGATGCCACCGTGCAGATTCCCGCGCCCGTCTTGGACGAGGCCGAAGCCGCGGCCCATGCTGTGCTCCGGCTCACCCGTCACCAGGGCGAGCGGCCCGCCTGGGCCGCGTACCACAGCGTGTTCTGGGACCGGTACGGCGCAGGCACTCTCGTTCCCGTCCGCGATGCCGTCGATCTCGCTGCCGGAGTGGGACTACCCGCTGGCTTCCCCACCTCGCCGTGGCCCGAGCCGTCGACCAAGGCGTTGCCTCGGGATGAGCTGCTGATGCACCGGGCGTGGCAGGCGGCCGTGACCGGCGAGCGGGAGATCCGCCTCTCGGACGCCGACATCGAGGAGCTGAGCCCCGCATCGCACGGCGGCGCCGACGGGGCAGCGGTCGCGCCGCACGTCGAGTTGGGGGTGCGGGTGTACGCGCAGAGTCAGCATGCCGTGGACCGCGGAGACTTCACCGTGTCCGTCCGCCCTGCGTGGAGTACCGGAAACCTCACCGGCCGGTTCGCGGCCACCCTGCGCGATGGCGGGCTGCGCGAGGCGTACTGGAAGCTGCCCACCCTGGTCGACGGGGCGCTGGCCGCCCAACTGTCCTTCACCCCGATCTACCCGCACGCCGAGAACGTTGCTCGCACGCCGGCGTTCCTGCCGTACGTGATCCCCTTGGGTGAGCACCGCCCGCCCAGCGCACACCTCATCCCGCTGGACGACCTCGCTGTGCTGTCCACCGGCAAGCGGCTGCACCTGGTCAGCCTCTCCCGCCGCCGAGTCGTCGAGCCCGTCGTCCTGCACCCGCTCGCCCTGGAGAAACAGGCACCGCCGCTCGCCCGGTTCCTCGCCCAACTCGGGCGGGGCTTCGCCACCGCGTGGACCCAGTTCGACTGGGGCCCGCTCGCTACCGGAATGCCGTTCCTGCCCCGCGTCCGGTACCGCAAGGCCCTGCTCACCCCGGCCCGCTGGCGGCTGGCAGCCAGCGACCTTCCGACCGGATCCTTCGACCGCGCCTGGCACGAGGCCCTGACTAACTGGGCCCGGACCTGGAGATGCCCCCGGTCTCTTGAACTGCGGGAAAACGACCGCACCTTGCGCCTGGACCTGCGCGTGGCCCTGCACGCGCGGCTGCTGGCCGACCACCTACGACGGTACGAGAGCGCCGACCTGTACGAAGCCCCTGGAGAAGACGACCTGGGCTGGATCGGGCACGCCCACGAGATCGTTCTGCCACTCACGTCCACCCGGCCGCCCCTGCCGGCCCCGGACATCCAGGACGCGCCCGTGGTCACCAACCGGACACTGTCCGACCCCGGCAGCGACCAGCCGTGGGTGCAGGCCAAGCTGTTCACCGCCCCCGCCGCCATGGACCAGATCCTCGCCCACCCGCTCCCCGATTCCCTGGAACAGCTCGACATCTGGTTCGTCCGCTACCGCTCTCTGCTGGAGGAGTACCACCTGCGGCTCCGTATCGCCGCCTCTGACCCCGCTGCCCACGCCACGATCACCCAGACCATCGTGAGCTGGGCACGGCAACTCCAAGACGACGCCCTCGCCTCGCGCCTCGTCTTCGACGGCTACCGGCCCGAAACAGGCCGGTACAAGACCGGAGCCGCGATGTCGGCCGCCGAAAAGGTCTTCACCGCCGACAGCAACGCCGTCCGCTACGCCCTGGCAGACCTGCCGCGAACCGAGCGGCGCGTGCTGTGCGCCCTCGGGATGATCGACATGGCCCTCGGTCTCCTCGGCGAGGACGACGGCATCCACTGGATGGCCACGAACCCTGCCCCGGGTATCGGCCTGCCGGCCGTCACCCGAGCCGTCACACAGCAGACCCGCACCGGGCTCCAGACACGCCCGTCCGGCTGGACACCACGGCTCGACGCTGCGAGTGCCGCCCGGCACGGCGCCCTGCACTGCTACCGCAAGCATCTCGCCGATGAGCAGGTCACCAACGTGCTGGAGTCTCTTCTGCACATGCACCACAACCGGTGCATCGGACCGGATCGCGAGTCCGAGGCCGTCTGCCGCCACGCTGCCCGCCAGGCGTGCCGCACTGTGTGGGTACGGGGGACCGATCAGTGACCACACATGCCCACCACCTGGGCACGGGACAGGCCGGGACGCTCCTGCGCCGAGCCGTCCTGGCCCGCAGTGACAGCGCGTGGGAGGCGGCACACCGCACAGCCCGCGTCATCTCCACGCAGCCTGTTACCGCCCACCCCGACCACGCGAGCCTGTACTGCGGGGCACCCGCCCTCGCCTACGCCCTGCACACCGCCAGACACCCGGCCTACCGCTCCGCCCTGGAAACTCTGGACGAGACGGTCGCCGGGCTGGTGAGCGTGAAGCTCACGGCGGCACGCGAGCGGATGACAACCGGTCGGCCGCCGCGGATGCGGGAATACGACCTGATCAACGGCCTCACCGGACTCGGTGCCTACCTCCTGCACCGCCGGACGCGCCCGGAGCTGCTGGAGTACGTGCTGCGCTACATCGTCCGGCTGCTCCTCCAGCCCGTCACGGTCGACGGCCGCGCGGCCCCGGGCTGGTGGACCTCTGACAGCCCCAACGGCCGCCCCGATCAGGCGTGGCCGTACGGCCATGGCAACTTCGGGCTCGCGCACGGAGTCGCGGGCCCTGTCGCCCTCCTCGCGCTGTGCGTCCGCGCCGGGTTCCGGGTGCCCCGCCAGCAGCAGGCGTTGGTGCACGCCTGCCGACTGCTGGAGCAGTGGTCGTCTTCCGTTCCGGCCGGAGGCACGGCCTGGCCCGAGACCATCACTGCTGAGCGGTGGCACCAGGGGCCGGCCCCCTCCACGACTCCGGGCAGGCCCTCGTGGTGCTACGGCACCCCGGGCATCGCCCGCGCCCTGCAACTGGCCGCCCTCGCCTGTGACCGCCCCTCCGGGCGGCGCCACGCCGAACACGCTCTGGCCGCCTGCCTCACCGACTCCAGCCAACTCGACTCGCTGGGCGACGCGACGGTCTGCCACGGCTGGGCAGGGCTCGCTCTGGTCGTCGCCACGACGGCCGCCGACGCCGCTCCCGGCAGCCCGCTCCCAGGACAGGTGCCGCTCCTGCGTGACCGGCTGGCCGCCCACGTCGACCAGCATCCGATGACGGACACAGCCGGTCTGCTCACCGGCTCGGACGGCGTCCTCCTCACCCTGCACACCCTCACCCCCGCCCGGCCCGTTGCACCTACGTGGACCACGTGCCTCCTCCTCAACTGATAAGGATTCCAGCGTGAACAACACCCCGACCGTCGATGACCTCCGCAACGCACTCGTTGACCAGATTGTGGCCAAGCGGCCACTTCCTCCCCGCGTCGAACGGGCTATGCGCACCGTTCACCGGGAAGTCCACCTTCCTGGAGTCGGCCCGGCCGTGGCCTACAGCAACAAGGCCGTCACCATCAAGGACAACCCCCAAGGGCCGCTCGCCCTCTCCTGCGCCTCCGTGCCCTCCACCGTGGCGATGATGCTCGGCCAGCTCGACGCGCAACCCGGCGATCAGATCCTGGAAATCGGCGCGGGCACCGGATACAACGCCGCCCTCCTCTCCGAGATCGTCGGTGAGGACGGCGAGGTCACCACCATCGACATCGACGCCGACGTCACCCAGCACGCCCGCGACGCACTCAACAACGCCGGATACCAGCAGGTACGGGTCATGGAGCGCGACGGCCTGAAGGGCGCACCCGACTACGGCCCCTACACCCGCATGATCGGCGCTGTGGGCTTCTGGGACATCCCCACCGCACTGCGCGCCCAGCTCATCGACGGAGGCCGGTTCGTCCTCCCCCTGCGCTGGCGCGGACAGACCCGCTCCGTCGTCCTCAACCGCCAGGGCGAGGCGTTGCTCTGCAGCGATATGGAGCTGTGCGGCTTCGTCCCCATCCTCGGCCAGGACGGCGAGCGCACCCTCGACCTTGCCGACGGCACCGTCCGCGTCCACCACGACCAGGATCAGGACATGGACCCCGCCCGGCTGAACGATGCCCTCACCCAGCCGACGGCCGAGACGTGGTCGGACGTCCGAGTCGGCGGAGAGGAGTCCTTCGACGGGATCTGGCTGCGGGCGACCGCGTTCGAGGACACCGTCTGCCGACTCGAAGCCACCCGCGCCGCCGTGGAGAACGGCCTGCGCCGTCCCGCGATCATCGGACGAAGCCCTGCGCTGGTTGCCGGGGGCTCCCTGGCGTACCTGATCTCCAAGCGCGACGACACGGACCCCGAACGGCCGTCACTCCTCGGAGCCGCCCACCTCGGCCCCGACGGCGCCGACCTGGCCAAGCGCCTCGTCGCACACATCACGGCATGGGGAGCCGACCGTACCGCCGTGCCCAACCTGGCCATCTACCCGGCGGGCACACCCGACAACGAACTCCGCGCGGGCCATGTCATCGAAAAGGCCCACTCCCGCGTCGTCCTCTCCTTCGTCTAGACCGGCCAGCGAGGTGGCCTGCACACGCCACCACCGACACTTCTCCCGAGTTGGAACCGTGCTGTCCGGCAGCCCTCCTATCGTCGGCTGGCAGTGGGGAGATCCAGTGGGCTGGGATGGCCCGCGTTGCGGTCGCCGATCTGCTCGGCCTGGGGCCAGCAGCGGCCATGTTCCTCGACGCGATCGGCGCGACGCGTGGTCAGCCGCGCTCTGGACGACAAGCTCGGAGCCTGGCGTGAAAGCGCGGGTCGCGTCGACGATGTTCTGGATGAAGCCACCCGGCAGCTCGTGCGGTCCTTGCCGGACAAGATCGTGGTCTTGGACTGGGCTTGGCGCTGTGATGCCCCGGGATCACCAAGCCCCTCAACGGTGCTGTTGGGGGAGGTGCTGGTCAGTGCTTTGCTGCGGTCTTGGGTCAGGTGTCGGGTGTGAGCTGGTGGTGGGCTTGGCTGAGTGCTTCGGTAGCGCTGCGGTTGAATTCGTCGGCGGATCTGAGGGCTGCGGCAAGGGCTCGCCGGTCTGCTGGGTCTGTGCTGTGCCGGGCGAGGCGGTAGGCGTTGATCGCGTTGGCCGCTGTCATGGCGGCGCTTTCCGCTGCCGGGGTGCACGGGTCGTCAGTGTCTTCGTAAACGGTGATGTCGAACGCGGTTCTCACCAGTCGCAGGGCCAGCAACCTTAGCCGCATCTCCTCGGATCGGGCG
Organism: Streptomyces sp. NEAU-YJ-81; assembly: GCF_017592595.1. Taxonomy (NCBI): domain Bacteria; kingdom Bacillati; phylum Actinomycetota; class Actinomycetes; order Kitasatosporales; family Streptomycetaceae; genus Streptomyces; species Streptomyces sp. NEAU-YJ-81. Next base: position 12,587 of record NZ_JAGFNO010000078.1, read on the forward strand.
AGAGTGTTGTAGCCGCGGATCAGCTCCGTCAGGCCCTCGGGCGGGTCCGCTCCGGGGTCTGCGCGCACGGCGGCATCGAGTTCCGCCTTGGCCAGCAGGATGCCCAGCAGCAGTGGCGCATCCCCCGGGCGCGGTCCGTGTGGGCGGCGGGTGCGATCCAGTGTCGGGGCAGCGCTCAGCGCGGCCAGCGCGTGCTGCAGGGCAGCAGCGGTAGCCGGCCGGGAACTCGAAGACGAGCGCGTCATGGTGCTGCTGCCCGAACAAAGATCTTCAACCGTCACCTGGTGCGAGCCGTTGTAGCCGTTCCACGGCGGCTCCTCTTGGCCTTTCTCGCCCCTACAGGTTTGGGCATGGACATGCTCAAACTCTGCATTCTCTCGGACAGGCGGAGCATGTGGCCGATCTCCTCCTGGTACATCTTCAGGACCTCGTAGTCGGCAACGTCCTCACCCAGGGGGTTGATCCAGCCGGACAGCAGCCTGCGCAGTTCGGTGTTGATGCGGCGCAGCCGCCAGCTGACGCTCTCGGCGATCTTCGCCGGATCGGTGGTGATCAGATATCCGTCACGGAAGGACAGAAACGCCTTGCCCTTCTCCATGGATATATGGTCACGGACGTAGCCCTTCAGGCGCGTGAACTGGCTCTCGGTGGCATGGAGCTGGCTGGTGACCGTCTCCTTGGGGAGGAGAACGTCTTCACCCGCGTCCTCGAAGACGTTCCAGGCCAGTTCCGCAAGGTGCTGGGTAGCGATGGGAGGGGTACGCCGGGTCTGGGATACCTCCTTCTGCGCCGGTTCTGCGGCAGCGGTACGGGTTGGCATCGTCATTCATCGCCTTCCCCCAGGATGCGCGCCAGTTCCTCGTCCATGGTCTTATCGCCCGTCGACACGACGGTGTCGCACCAGTCCAAAGCGGCGCGGATGCGACGGTGGTTGTCCAAGACGGCGCGGACCTCGCGCTCGGTGAACTCCGCGACATGCAGCTTCGGAATCAGTCGTTGCATCTCCACCAGGAAGCTTGTGCCTATTCCGATCAGTTCAAGGACCTCGCTGGATGCCCTCGTGTAGTCCACGGCCGGCTCGCGGCGCCGCGCCTGCGGCGCCTCCTCCGCGGCCCCTGCCTCCTCTGTTTCCTCTTCATGGGCGGCTGCGAGGCGCTCTCCGACAGCCTGCAGCCGCTGCTCGTGGTGAGCCCGGTAGAGGATCCGTTGGTTGGAGGCGTTACTCATCACTTGGTGCGCGACGTCGGGCCGACGGATCAGCTCCGTGACGGCCTCGGCGGCATTCTCGTCCTGCGTCAGCAGAACCCGGACTCGGTCCAGCTTCTCGGCCTTGGTCAGCGGCTGGCGGGGAAGCCGTCCCGCGTGGCTGAGGGCCTTGTCTTCCGTCCACCTCGTGATCCCCCTCGGCGGGTTGTGGATCAGTTCGAAACGGTCCTCCATGGCGTCCAGCGCCTTGTGGATCGACCAGGACACTCCTGAGGCGCGATGCTCTGCGGGCCAGGCGACAGCCACGTGCCGGTAGGTGATCAGGGTGTGGACGTTGATCCCGATCTCGTCAGCGTACCGATCGAGTACTGGGAAAACCCCCCGTTGGTTCTCGGCGCCCGGGCGCTGAACGGGGATCATCTTCAGAGTAAGGTCGCCCAGCCGGAATTGGATGTCGCTTTCTTCGTTCACCAGATCCCGGCCCTGCTTCAGGTAACGCGACCACTGGCGGTCCGAGAACCGTTTTGGGAAGGGGCTGGCAATCTTCGTTGTGGGCATGATGCCTCCCCACTAAAATGGAGGCGGGGCTGTGGGAAGAGGGCGGCCATTTCCCCGCTCACACTTCAGGTAAATCGCTAAAACTCTTTGCTTTCAGTGTGCGCCTTTCGAAGGGCCCGATCAAGCGCAGGCCTATCGTCGATCGGCTGCTGGCGAATTTCGGGCCGCATATATGTTTTTGGGTAACGATCATTCCGGTGATGTGCAGTGCGTCTCGGCCGACACGCCGGGTATCGTCGGCCGTACCGATGGGCCGCGACGTGCTGGGTCTGTGCCGGGTGGGGCGGTGGGCGTTGATGGCGTTGGCCGCTGTCATGGCGGCGCTTTCCGCTGCGGGGAGTGCACGGGGTGTCCGTGTTTTCGTAGGGGTGGTGTCGAGGCTGGTTCTCACTGGCCACTGGGCCGGCAACTTCAGGCGGCGGCCGGGTGTCGAGAAGTGCTCGGGGTTGTGTGGGGTGCTGGTGTTCTGGTGGGTAAGTGCCGGCGGGCGCTGGTTTCCGTGGTGCTGGATGACGTGGTGGCTGCGCAGGGCACCGTCATCCAGTTGATCGTCGTGGTCCGTGTGGTGATCCGGGGGTCCTGGGGTCGGCGGGTCGCAGCTGGGCAGTGGGCCGCGGATGACTGCATCGATCTGGGCAGGCCGAGGTTCGCCTGGAGTGACGAGCAGGGTCGTGCCGACTTGTAGTCCCGGAATCGTTTATGAGGGGCGTAATGCTCGTCGCGCGTAGGCGAGTAGTTCATTCTGGGCGGCGGGCTCGGATACTGGGGGCCGAGCAGACCACTCCAAGCGCAACTCCAGCGCCTTGTCGGC
>NZ_JAGFNO010000079.1:0-13491 GCF_017592595.1 Streptomyces sp. NEAU-YJ-81
GGCCACTTTGTGAAGATGGTCCACAACGGGGTCGAGTACGGAATGATGGCCGCGATCGCCGAGGGGCTCAGCATCATCGAGCACGCGGACGCCGGGCTTCGCAAGCGCTCCGCGGACGCGGAGACCACCCCGCTGCGCGAGCCGGAGGCGTACCAGTACGAGATCGACGTCGGCGAGGTCGCCGAGGTGTGGCGCCGCGGCTCGGTCGTGGGCTCCTGGCTCGTCGACCTCACCGCGGACGCGCTGGCCCGCTCACCGAAGCTGGAGGAGTTCACCGGGCGCGTCTCGGACTCCGGTGAAGGGCGGTGGACGGTACTGGCCGCGGTCGACGAGGGCGTACCCGCCGCCGTGATCACCACGGCGCTCACCGACCGGTTCCAGTCCCGGGGCCTGGGCGAGTTCGCCGACCGGGTGCTGTCCGCCATGCGCAGTGAGTTCGGCGGACACGCCGAGAAAAGGAGCCGACCGTGACACGCCCGGACAACCACGTCATCGTGCTCTTCGGCGCCACCGGCGACCTCGCCAAGCGCAAACTGCTCCCCGGTCTCTTCCACCTCGCCAAGGCAGGCCTCCTCCCGGACCGCTACCGTATCGTCGGCTCGGCACCAACCCAGTTCGCACTCAGTGACGACGACTTCCGTATATACGCGCGCGACGCCGTCGCTACCTTCGGGCTGTCGGAGCCCTCTGGGCTGGCGTGGCAGGCCTTCGAGGACTCGCTGTCCTTCGGCGCGGCCGATCCTCAGGATCCCGGCCCGCTCCTCGCGGCGGTACGGGCAGCCGAGGACTCGCTCGGCGGGCCGTCACGCAGACTGTTCCATCTGGCCGTTCCGCCCTCCGCGTTCGCATCCGTCATCGGAATGCTCGGCGACACCAACCTTGCACAGGAATCCAAAGTGATCGTGGAGAAGCCGTTCGGCACCGATCTCGCTTCAGCACGAGCGCTCAACAAGACGATCCACGCCGTCTTCGACGAATCCCGGATCTTCCGCATCGATCACTTCCTCGGCAAGGAGTCGGTGGACAACATCCTCGCCCTCCGATTCGCCAACGGGATGTTCGAACCCATCTGGAACCGGGACCACATCAGCTATGTGCAGATCGACGTGCCCGAGACACTCGGCCTCGAAGGCCGCGGCCACTTCTACGAAGGCACCGGAGCCTTCCGGGACATGATCGTCACGCACCTGATCCAGGTACTCGGCATCGTGGCAATGGAACCACCCGTCTGGCTCGCCGCCCAGCCATTGCGCGACGAGAAGGTCAAGGTCTTCGAGGCGCTGCGCCCCATCCAACCCGGGCACGTCGTACGCGGCCAGTACGACGGCTACCGGGACGAGCCGGGTGTCGCGCCCGATTCACGGACCGAGACGTTCGCAGCGCTGCGGCTGGAGGTGGACAACTGGCGGTGGTCAGGGGTGCCGTTCTACCTGCGCTCCGGCAAGAACCTCGCACAGCACCGCGAGGTGATCACGCTCGGCCTGCGTGAACCACCCCTGAGGATGTTCCGTACGGATCTTCCCCACCGGGAGAAGGACCAAGGCAACAAGATCGTGATCGACTTCGGGGACCCTGGGTGGATCGCAGCCCGCTTCCTCGCCAAGGAACCCGGCCCCACCATGGACCTCGCACCGGCGTCCATGACCTTCCGCTACAACGACTCCTTCTGCCAGGCCCACGGACTTCAGGGCTACGAACGACTGATCCTGGACGCCATGCTAGGCGACCAGTCGCTGTTCACCCGCTCGGACGGAATTGAACACATCTGGGAGGCGTCAACCCCTCTGCTCGACAACCCACCGCCGCTCCAGCCGTACGCCCCTGGCTCGTGGGGCCCCGAACCGGCCGTCAGCGAACTCATCGCGCCACACCAGTGGTATCTGCCAGGCGCCAGCGAAGATGCCATCGGGGTCCTGGCCGAGGCCGACTCTGAAAGTGTGTGAGGCGGGTAGCTACCGCGGGCGTCGCTGGCGGTGGCTCAGTGGCGTGGTGGGGGTTGTCTGCCCGGTGGTTGGGCGGGCTCGGGCAGGGCGCTGGGCGGCTCGACGGGACGGGTCTGCGGCGCTTCCTTGGAAAGGGTGATCACTTCGCCGTGGCTGATCTTGAAGGGTTCGCCTTCCGCCAGCGCGTAGGTGACGTGTGAGCCGGTGATGTCGATCCGCAGGCAGCCTTGCCGGAACCGTAGGGAGAAGGCCAGCCGGCTGAGCTGTGCCGGGAGCTTGGGAGCGAAGTGCAGGATGTCCCCATGGTCGCGCATGCCGCCGAAGCCGGCGACCAGTCCGATCCAGGTCCCCGCGAGGGCGGCGATGTGCAGGCCGTCGCGGGTGTTCCTCTCCAGGTCCGCCAGATCCATCAGCGTGGCTTCCCCCAGGTAGTCGTAGGCCAGACGAAGGTGGCCCACTTCGGCGGCCAGAACACACTGGACGCAAGCCGACAGCGAGGAGTCCCGGACGGTCAGCGGTTCGTAGTAGGCGAAGTTCCGCGCCTTCTGGTCCTCCTCGAAGGCATCACCGCACAGGAACATCGCCAACACCAGGTCCGCTTGTTTGACCACCTGCTTCCGGTACAGGTCGAAATAGGGGAAGTGCAGCATCAGGGGATACCGCTCGGGCGGTGTGTCCGCGAAATCCCACATGTCGAGACGGGTGTAGCCGGCCGACTGCTCGTGGACACCCAGGGAACGGTTGTAGGGCAGGGACATCGCCCTGGCGGCATCGCGCCATTCGGCGGTCTCCGCCTCATCGACGCCAAGCGCTGCGGCCACCGTCCTGTGGCGCTCGGCCACGTCGGCGGCGGCCCGCAGATTCGCCCGGGCCATGAGGTTGGTGTACGCGTTGTCGTTCGCGAGCGCGCTGTACTCGTCGGGGCCGGTGACGCCGTCGATGTGGAAGCGGCCACCGGAGTCGTGATGGCCGAGGGAATGCCACAGCCGGGCCGTCTCCACTAGCAGTTCCACCCCGGTCCGCCGCTCGAAGTCCGTGTCGTCGGAGGCCCGGACGTAGCGCACGACGGCGGCGGCGATGTCCGCGTTGATGTGGAAGGCCGCGGTTCCGGCCGGCCAGTACCCGGAGCACTCCGCGCCATCGATCGTGCGCCACGGGAAGGCCGCGCCCCGCAGTCCGAGCTGCCGGGCGCGCTCACGCGCCGCGGGCAGGGTGTTCTGCCGCCAGTTCAGGGCCTCGGCGACGCAGTTCGGCGAGGCGTAGGTGAGCAGTGGCAGAACGCATGTCTCGGTGTCCCAGAAGGCGTGTCCGTCGTATCCGGAGCCGGTCAGGCCCTTGGCCGGGATCGCCCGCTGCTCGGCCCGGTTGCCCGCCTGGAGTACGTGGAAGAGGGCGAACCGCACGGCCTGTTGGATCTCCGCGTCGCCGTCGACCTCGATGTCGGAGTGGTGCCAGAAGCTGTCGAGGAACTCGCGCTGCTGGTCGACCAGGCCCTGCCAGCCGGTGCTGTGGGCACCGGCCAGTGCGGCCTCCACCTGGTCCCGGACGGCCGGCAGTGAACGCATCCTCGACCAGCCGTAAGCGACGAACTTCTCGATGCGCAGCGTCTCGCCGGGGTCAAGGACAGCGGTGACAGTGACGCGGCCCACGTCATCAGTGCTCTCGCTCGACGTCCGGGTGGACGCCGGGCCCCGCACCACGTGGTCGGCCGCGGCCACGACACGCTGCTCGCTGCGTGCCGGTGCACCAGGCGCAACCGCGTGTCGATCGCGGAGTGTTCCTCGGGGCGCAGACACGACTTCAGAGCGGCTCCGGTCCGCGGATCGTCGGTGAGCGCGGGCAGTTGCTCGTTGGCGACGAGTTCCGACCGGACGACCAGGTTCGTCCGGGCGCCCAGCGGCTGAACTTCGTAGGCGACCGCGGCGATGGCGCGCTGGGTGAAGGAGATCAGTCTGGTGGAGCGCACGCGTACCGTCTTGCCGACCGGCGATGTCCACTCGCAGACGCGGTGGAGCAGTCCGCCGCGTAGGTCGAGCATGCGCTCATGGGAATGCAACCGTCCGTAGCGCAGGTCGAACGGTTCGTCGTCGACCAGCAGCCGGATGAGCTTGCCGTTGGTCACGTTGATCACGGTCTGCCCGGATTCCGGGAATCCGTAGCCCCCTTCCGCGTACGGCAGCGGATATTGCTCGTGCACGCCGTTGAGGTAGCTGCCGGGCAGTGCGTGCGGTTCGCCCTCGTCGAGGTTGCCGCGCCAGCCGACATGTCCGTTGGACAGGGAGAAGACGGATTCGCTCTGGGCCAGCACGTCCAGGTTGAGCTCGGTCTCGCGCAGACACCACGGCTCGACGGCGTAGGCGGGGTGGCTAATCACGCCGGAACCTCCAGCAACTCGGAGAGGTCCGACACCACCATGTCGGCACCGTGCCGGCGCAGCGCGTCCGCCTGGCCGACGCGGTTGACGCCCACCACGGCCCCGAAACCACCGGCCTGTCCCGCATCCATACCGGCCAGGGCGTCCTCGAACACGGCCGCCGCCCAGGGTTCGACCCCCAGCTCGTGCGCGGCCTCGAGGAAGGTGTCCGGGTGCGGCTTGCTGGAGAGCCCGCGCTCGGCGGCGACGTGGCCGTCGATGCGCACGTCGAAGCGGTCTTCGACGCCTGTCGATGGACGAGGAGCTCGTCGCGCGGGCGGCGGTGTGCATCGACAACGCCCACTGCTACGCACGCGAACACGCCATGGCCCTTACGTTGCCAAAGAATCTGCTCCCGCATCGCCTGGCCGATCAGAACACCCTGGACGTGGCTTATCGCTACCTGCCGGCCCAGTCGGGGGTCGGCGGCGACTGGTTCGACGTCATCCCGCTGCCGGGTGCACGCGTGGCGCTGGTGGTGGATGACGCCGTCGGCCACGGGCTGCACGCACCCGCCACCAGGGGGCGGCTGCGCATGGCGGTCTATAACTTTTCCGCCCTCGACCTGCCGCTCGACGAGCTGCTTGCCCACCTCGACGAGTTGATCAGCACCATCGACTGAGCCGAGGCGGCGGGGGTGAGGGCTCCATCGGGGGGCGAGACCTGCCTCTACGCGATCTACACCCCGACCTCCCGGCGCTGTGTCGTCTCCCGCGCAGGACATCCACCGCCCGCGCTCGTGCACCCCGACGGGTGGGTGGAATTCCCCGACGTGCCGGCCGGCCTGCCGCTCGGCCTGGGCCGTCTGCCCTTCGAAGCCGCCGAATGGGGGCTGCCCGAAGGTAGCCAACTCGTGCTCTACACAGACGGGCTGCTCGAAAACCACGGCCGGGATATCAACATCGGCCTGGGGCTGCTGCGCAACGCCCTCGACCAGGCCGTCGACAAGCGTCCGGCACGCCCGGAAGAGACATGCGTGGCGGTGCTCGGCACGATGCTTGCGGACCGCCAGAGCGACGACATCGCGCTGCTCGTTGCCCGCACCGTGGGCTCCTCCCCAATCAGATTGCCGACTGGGACGTGCCCTGCGATCCGGCTGCGGTGACGCGGCTGCGAGCTGCCGTGGCCCACAAGCTCTCGGAGTGGGGACTCGATGAGGTCGCCTCCACCACGGCGTTGATCCTCAGCGAGCTGACCACCAACGCCATTCGCTACACCAACGGCCCGATCAAGCTGCGGCTGCTCCGTGACCGCTCCCTGATATGCGAGGTCTCCGACTCCAGTACCACCTCTCCGCATCTGCGCAGTACGCGGCCACCACCGACGAGGGAGACGAGGGCTATCGTGGCCTACTCGGCCAGCGCCGCGGTGAGTGCATTTCCGATGGCTGCAGATGCTACAAGGGCAGCAGGCCTCGAGAGGTTTGGATAGCCACCGGGATCGGGGCGTCCTCGCTGTTGCCGCAGGTGGCGAGAAGGTCCAGGAGCTGTTGCAGGCCCGCAGCGTCGTCGGTGATTCGAACCCGGAGCAGAGTTCCCTCGTGGTCGACCAGGGCGACGTCGTGGTGGTCGCTGGCCCAGTCGATCCCGCAGGTGACGGTCATCGTGTCGTTTTCGTCCTCTCGGGCTGGGGCTTGTTACTGCTGGTCGCAGCCGTGCGGGGGCACGCGTCTCCCTGATGGAAGGGCTTGATGGCCCAGCGTCCGATTAGCCGTTCGTGACCCCAGCGGCCCGCGGGGCCCGAAGGCAGGCAAGGTCATCTGGACGGAACAGCCGTTGCCGTCGGGATCACTCGACGGCAGTACCGTGCGCGACCATGTCTTCCCGTCATCTGCGACAACGGGACGTATGATCTTGCACGTCCGCCCCAGCAAGTGAGTGCCTCGTGGACAACAAGGATGCGACTCAAGCATGTGGCACAACGATTCAGAACATTTCGCGGCTGCCATCGCAATACCGGGAAACAGGCAAGAATCACGGAAGGGCAGCATCGGGGGAGCCCGGAAAAAATCCGCAAAGAATTGGGAAAATCGCGCCAAGTGAGCGACTGAGGAACTCTCCAGCTGTTTCCCGCTGCAGTCGGAAGTTACCTGCCGATTGCTTCGGAATTGTTTCTCCGGGCGAGGGTATAGGGCTTGATGTGATCCAGTGCCACCTGTACCGCGCCATCAAACTCACCGCCAGCCGGTGGGGGTCGGCATCTGTCTGCGGGGACCCGTTCTCCTTCATGCGCCGCAGACTTGCCGCGATCGCCCCCTTCCTACTCGACAAAGCGGCCTCCAGCATGGCCCGTGCCCCACTGTTGGTTCCGGCGCGGGCGGCTGGCGATCGTTCCGAGCGGACAGCCGTAAGGGTTATCCTGGAGTGCGTTGAGATTGATGATGGTGTCTGTGCACCGTTGAGTGCACGAAATGAATTCATTCGCTCCAGGCACTGGGGGTCACGCTTGAGAATGGCTTCGGCCCCAAAAGCGATGACGGCGCGTAGATTCCGATTCCGCCATAATGGAGACGTTACTACAGGAAAACCTGGTGTAGGCTGTGCGGCCGCTCGGCATCGTGCCCCTCCGCAGCAGGCCAGTCGCACCACTTGCTCCGCGGCAGATGCCGGCCGATCAGCTTCGGCCGCCGCACTGGTTGACGTTGTCCCGCTCGACGATTCCCGGGGAGCGGCAGATGGACGCATCGGACGAACTCCTTCAGAGGGCTACCCCGTCGGCTCTGGTGACGCTGGATGGCGTCATCCGCCGCCTCAACGCCGCGATGGCCACGGCGCTGGGCAGGCCGTGGGAACAGTGCGTAGGTCGCGCCTTCAGCGATCTCTTGCCCGACAATCAGCGCCTCGCGGCTGAAAGCCTGCTGACGCACGGGGCCACGACGAAGAGGCTTGCGATGCGTGTGCTGGAGTTCCCCGGGACAGGCACAGCATCTGTGGTTTGCCTTGTCGAGGCGCGGCCAGTGAGGGATCCCGCAGGCGGTGAGCAGTTGGTGTGGGTGCATTCGTTGGACGCGAAGCACGACCTGGGCGGTTTGCTGATCCCGTTCCAGCTTGCGGCCAGGTCCGCCGGCCTCGGCCTGTGCATGTGTTCGCCGCATGAGCACCGGGTGGAGTGGATGGGCGGCGCACCTGCTCTGGCCGCGCTTTTCCCGCAAGCGTCCGTGTCCCTGTCTATGGTGATGCGGCAAGTCCACCCTGATGACCGCAAGGGCTTGCGGCGGCTGGTGCGCTCGGACGCCGCCCAGTCCCCCTGGATCAGGTCGCGGTTCCTTACCGAGCACGATGGCTGGCGCGTACTAGCCAGCCAGACTCGCAGGGTCACGTTGGGGTATGCCGGTCCCGAAAGGGTCTTCGGGGTGATCCGCGACGATACCCAGATGGAGGCGCATCGGGAGGAAATGCTGGCCGCCGTGAGTGCTGAGCGGCAGCGCACCGAGGAGATCGCCGCATTCTCCTCCGCCCTGTTCATGGCCGCCACCGAGCAGGAACTGCAGCAGGTCGTCCTGACCCGGCTGGCGGCAGCCTTCGGCGGTACCGGCGCCCTGTTCGCGCTCGTCGACGACGGGGGCCTGCGGGTTTCCTCGGATGCCCAGATACCCACGTGGCAGGCCGACGCCCTGCACGGCCTGTCGCTGGATGAGGAGCGCCCACTGCCCAGTGCGATCCGCACCGGCCAGCCGCAGTTCATCCCCAACCAGGAGGAGCTCGCGCGTCGTTGGCCGCACGAAGACAGCCTGCCCTTCCGGCGGCCCGGCCCCGACCTCGCCATGTCGATCACCCCCCTCAGCCCGGTGGGCGACCGGCCGCTGGGGGCGTGGGCGGTGACGTACGACAGCGAGCGCCCCCCGTCCTCGGAGCAGCTCGCCTTCATGACCACTCTGGCCGAGCTGGCAGGCCAGGCACTCAGGCGCATCAGGTTGCAACAAGCCCACATCGAACTGTCAACAGCGCTCCAACAGAGCATGCTCCCCACACTGCCCGAGAACCTCCCGGGCCTGAAGATCGCCGCCCGCTACCAGCCCAGTCGGCACGGGCTCGATATCGGCGGAGACTGGTACGACGCGTTCCCCTTGCCCGACGGTGCGGTCGCGCTGGAGATCGGCGATGCCCAAGGGCACGACGTGGACGCCGCAGCTTTCATGGGACAGGTGCGCTCGTCCATGCGCGCGATCGCCACCCACGAACCGGGGCCGGGAGCCGTGCTGACACGCACCAACGAGCTGCTCGTCACAATGGACGTACCACGCTTCGCCAGCTGCACCATGCTGCGCATCGATCCGCGCGACGGACAGGTCATCGGCACCAGCGCAGGCCACGTGCCGCTGCTCTTGGCACGCGACGACGGCAGCCACGACCTCCGCACACTTTCCGGCGGGCCGGTACTGGGAGTCGTGCCCGAGACCGACTACCCCGAGGAGACCTTCACGCTGGAAAAGAACACCGCGCTGGTCCTGGTCACCGACGGTGTCGTCGAAGGGCCGGGGCTGACCCTGGAAGCCGGGCTGGAACGAGCGGGAACGCTGGCCGGCCAGGCCCTCCACGACCGCCTCGGCGTCGAGGCGACGGCAGACCGAATCCTCGACGCCGCGGTCGAGGTGGATCACCTCGACGACGTGGCCGTACTGGTGATCCGACGCGCTTAGAGGTCGCGCAGATTGGCAGCCAGTATTGACCCATGGGCAGACAGGACAGGCACAGGTTCGATCACGGAGTTGCGACACTCTGTGATCATCGGGGAGGGCGTGTGCCTGTGACGGTATGTGATCGCTCCGGTCGGCGTGGATGGCCAACTGGAGCGCGCACTGCATGGTGGAGTGTCGGGTCAGCCTCCGGGGTGACTGTGATCGCGACGCGGTTGAAAGCGTTCATCACCGTTGCCAGCCAGACGACCGCCGAGACCTGGTCTGAGGTGAGTACGGCCGCGACGTCGTTGTAGTTCTCGTCGCTGACGTGCCCGTCCGACACACGCGTGACCGCCTCGGTCAGGTGGAGGGCGGCGCGGTCGGTCTCGGAGAAGTAGCCGGTCTCTTCCCACCCGGGCAGCACGGCGATCCGGTCCGAGTTCTCACCCTTCTTGAGAGCGTCGCGGGTGTGCATGCGCAGGCAGAACGCGCAGCCGTTGATCTGGGAGGCGCGGATCTTCAACAGCTCGATCAGGAGCGGTCAAGACCTGCCGCGACGGCGGTTTCTTCCACCTCCGCCGACAGGGCGATGAGGGCTTTGTGAGCGCTCGGGTGCTGCTTGCCGATGTTGACGCGTTGCGTGTTGGTCATGGTTCCTTCGATTCGTTCGGGTCGCCTTGCGCCGTTGTGAGAGACCGGCTACGACCTCGGGTCGTCGACCTTGAGCTTGTCTCCGGTGTTGGAGACGTAGACCACCAGGAGCTTGGCCCGTTCGGTCCGGCTGGTGTTCTCGGTCAGGACGTGGTGAGCGCCCGGCCGCTCGACCCAGTTCTCGCCCTGTCGGTAGGTGTGCACGGGCTTGCCGGCGAGCTTGCTGCGCATGGTGCCTTCGAGGACGTAGGCGTAGACGAACGCCTTGCCGTGCCGGTGCGGCGTCGCGTGTGCGTTGGGCGGGAAGTCGACGATCACCGAGGTGAACGTCTTGCCCTTCACATTCGGGAGGGCCTGCTGGAGCAGTGGCTTGAGCGTTTCGGTGGGGTGCTTCGATGTCACGGCCGCGGTGGGCGTCTTGGCGTGGGCGGGCTGGTCCGAGGCGGTGCAGGCCGTGGCCGCGGTCAGCGTGGCGACGGCTAGCAGGCCACCGGCGATCCGCATTCTGGTCATGATGGGGCTCCTGTTCAGTCTTCCGCGACGCGGATGATCGCCTTGCCCGGGGTGCGGGTGGCGGGGGCGAATGCGGCGGGTGCTTCGGTGAGTGGCCGTACGGCGCCGACGACCGCGGCGTACTCGGCGAGCGAGCCGTTGCGGGCCCAGTCAGCCAGGCCGAACACCCGCTGGCCGACACTCAAGCCGGTCGTGCCGAACCCCAGCTCTTCGACGACACCCGACAGCTCGTGCCCGGGCACGCTCGGCGTCCGGTCGCGGCCTGCGCGATCAGTCCACGTGCCGGGCCAGTCCAGCTCTCCGGGCGTGAAGCCTGCGGCGTGTACCCGCACGATGACGTCGTTCTCGGCCGCGTGGGGGTAGGGCATGTCCGTCAGGGACAGCCCGGCGAGACCGGCGTCACGGTCTCGAACAGTGATGGCCTGCATAAGGCCCACACGCACCATCACCTCGGCGACGCGCTCACCACCATGGATGAGCTTCCGCGCCGCGGCAGCCTTGCCGCCGCCGTCGGTGACGTAGACAGCGTCTGGATGCAGAAGCCTGACCAGATCGGCCTGATCCCCGGACTCGTACGCGGCGCGGAAGACCGCGAGTACGCGTTCACGCTCCGCTTTCGGTGCCTGCGGCGTGGACTCCTTCGCCCTGGCCACCCGCCGCCGTGCCCGCGAGGCGAGCTGCCGGGCACCCGGCACGGAGACATCCAGCACCTCAGCGATCCGACCGAACACAAAACCGAAGACATCGTGCAGGACGAAGGCCACCCGGTCCGGCGGGCTCAGCTCCTCCATGATCAGGAGCATCGCCGAACTGACGGACTCGTCGACAAGGACCGGTTCCGATGCGTCCGGCCCCGTCAGCAGCGGTTCCGGCAGCCACGGCCCGACGTAGGTATCCCGGCGGAAACGGGCACTCTTGAGGATGTCGTACGACCGCCGCGCGGCCACCGTGACCAACCAGGCCCGCGGATCGCCGACGTCCCGCAGATCCGCTCCGGCTGCCCGCAACCACACATCCTGGGTCACGTCCTCGGCATCGGCCACACTCCCCAGCAGCCGGTAGGCCACACCGAAGTCCGCGGGCCGATGGCTCTCCCAGTCGGCTCCGAGCATGTCCTCCCGCCCAGATGGCCCCGGCACGTGCCCGTCACCCATGCAGACGCAACCTCCTCCAGCTCGCGGATCCAGAGTAGCCATCCGAACTCGTGATCTGAGGTGCGCCGCACCCGGAGGACGGGCGGACGTCAGGCGCTGCGTTTCAAGGGCCCCTGCGGCTACGACTGCCGACTCGGCCCCCACCTGCAGACTAAGCTCGCGATGTGGCTCAACGAGGGCCGGCCGCGCACGGCTGGAGTGACGACCAGGTGTGGGCCGCCTCCCGGGTACGCACGCTGATCGGGCGGAAGTTTCATATCTCCTACAGCGTCTCCGGGGCGACCCGGCTGCTGCACCGTGTGGGCTACAGCGTGCAGATGCCGGACAGACCCGCCGCCGAGCGCGACGAGGAAGCCGTCGCCATGTGGCGGGAGGTGACCTGGGCGATCCCCATCGGCGCGGTGCTCGTATGCCCATCACCGGCCCGTCAGGAAGCTCCAGAATTCCATGGCTGCCGTCCAGGCTCGTAGCAGAGGCGTGACCAGTCCCGGTTCCCTTCCCGGAGCTGTCGCTGGGGCCCAAGCCTCCCCACGCCGGCGCGCGCATCTTGCCGTGAGCCACGAGGATGGGTGATAGGAACCGAATGCCGGAACCTTGCAAAGCCGGCTGAGTTGGCGTCCTGCAAACGCAGTCCCGAGAAGGGAGGGACACCGTGCCGCGACTCAGGATTCTCGTCGTGGGCGCAGGCTTCGCGGGCGTCGCCTGCGTAGGCCGTCTGGAGCGCCGGCTGGCTCCCGGCGACGCGGACATCGCGCTCGTCACGCCGGTCTCCTACCAGCTGTATCTGCCGCTGCTGCCGCAGGTCGCGGCGGGCGTACTCACTCCGCAGTCGGTGGCGCTCTCGCTGCGCCGCGGAAGGTACCGCACCAGGATTATCCCGGGCCTTGCCATCGGCGTGGACGCCCGAGCGAAGGTCTGCGTCGTCCGCCGGATCACCGGGGAACTGACCAACGAGCGCTACGACTACATCGTGCTCGCGCCCGGCAGCGTGACCCGCACCTTCGACATCCCCGGCCTGAAGGAACACGGGCGCGGCATGAAAACGCTCGCCGAGGCCGCGTACCTGAGGGACCACGTCATCGCCCAGCTCGACCTGGCCGATGCCGCCGTCGACGAGCAGGAGAAGATCTCCCGACTGCAGTTCGTTGTCGTCGGAGGCGGCTACGCGGGCACTGAGACGGCGGCCTGCCTGCAGCGGCTCACCACCCATGCGGTGCGGCGCTACCCACGGCTCGATCCAAGCCTGATCAGGTGGCACCTGATTGACATTGCGCCGAAACTCATGCCCGAGCTGGGCGACAAGCTCGGCCGCAGCGCGATGGAGGTGCTCCAGCGACGCGGGGTAGAGATCTCGCTCGGCGTGTCCGTCGCCGAGGCGAGGCCGGACCAGGTCACCTTCACCGACGGCCGGGTCGTCCCCTCCCGGACCTTGATCTGGACCGCAGGAGTGGTCGCCAGCCCGCTGGTGGGAACGCTGGGGGCCGAGACGGTACATGGACGGCTCGCCGCCACCGCGCAGATGACGCTGCCTGGCTTCGACGGCGTCTTCGCGCTGGGCGACGGCGCCGCCGTACCCGACCTGACGGGGGGCGACGGCGCAGTCTGCCCGCCTACTGCGCAGCACGCCCACCGGCAGGCCAAGACAGTGGCGGACAACGTCATCGCCGCGCTCCGCGGCGAGCCGCTTCGGTCCTACCGGCACAGGGACCTTGGTCTGGTGGTCGACCTGGGCGGCAGGGACGCGGTCGCCAAGCCGGTGGGCGTCGAGCTGCATGGGATGCCCGCGCAGGCGGTGGCCCGGGGCTACCACGTGGGGGCGATGCGCACCAAAGTTGCCAAGGCGCGGGCGTTGACGAACTGGATACTGAACGCTGCTGCGGGCGACGACTTCGTACGGATCGGGTTCCTCGCGGAGGAACAGCCGTCACTGCGGCACTTCGAACAGACCGACGCCTACATGTCACCGCAGCAGGTGCGGGAGCACACCGCCTCACTCAACGCCGACCAGGGCTAGGGTCTGTTGCGAAAGTGCTGGTCACAGCCACTCGTTGAGGACTGCGACCAGCACGGTTGCTTCGTAGCGGACGGCGAGTTTGTCGTATCTCGTGGCGACCGCGCGGTGTCGCTTGAGTCGGTTGATCCCGCACTCGACCGCGTGCCGATGCTTGTAGTCGGCCTTGTCGAACGTCGGTGGCCGTC
>NZ_JAGFNO010000008.1:0-354595 GCF_017592595.1 Streptomyces sp. NEAU-YJ-81
AGGTGCGGGCGGGGTCAGGGCTGGTTCGGTGCTCGGCCGGGGCCCTCGGGGCCCTCGGAGGGGCCCCCGCCCTCGGTGCCCTCGGCGGGCCGCCGTGGCGGGCGGCCCCGGCGCGGGATCGGGCGCACCGCGCCGGGCAGCCGGCCCGCGTCCGCGAGCGCCTTGCGCAGCAGGAACTCGATCTGCGCGTTGGCGCTGCGCAGCTCGTCGTTGGCCCAGCGCGCGAGGGCGCACTCGTTCTCGTTCAAGCTGTCGGATTCTCATCGCATCACGCGCTGAGCGGCGAACGAGACTCCACCGAGGTGACAAACGGGACAGGTTCGGGCCGTGGGCGAGTCCGCTGCCGTGAAAGCCATGTCCTTTGAGAAGGCCGAGGGTCAGCCGGAGCGGTGGCGTAGAGCTGTGCTGGCTGTAGGCATGCCGGGCGAGCTTGGCGGAGCAGGTCGTGGGTCGACAAAGGCAAGACCGTCGGTGCTGCGCACAGTCGCAGCGCGGCTGGAGGTAACTGGAGCTGGTCGCGTGGCACGTACTGTCCGACCTGGTGGGGTAGTTGACCTTGCTCTAGGGTCATCATGCATGAGCTCTGCTGACGATCAGAATTTCGGTGTCCAGGTCGACGTCCGAGTGCGGCAGGCCGATCTTGGCCAAGACGGCTGGGCAAGCACGATCGGCATGGCCCGCTGGCTGGAAGACGCCCGGATTCGGCTGCCACTGCGCCGCTTCGAACGCCTCACCGGTACGGGCGGGTTCGGCCCGTACCAGATACTGCTCGTCGGCCAACGGGTCAACCGGCTCGCTCAGGCTGGACCGACCGGTACCCGCGTGCAGGTGCACACCGGCGTTCGCCGGGTCGGGCGCTCCTCATTCACCTTCGAACAGGCGATCGTGGTCGGCGGCAAGCATGTGGGGAGTGGCGATGCCACTGTCGTGCTGGCCGACAACTCGGGGCCGCTCCAGCTTCCCGACGAGTTGATCGCCGATCTCGCCGAGATGCAGCTACCGGAGACAGGATCGTCGGCAGCTGCCCGTCCACGCCCAGAGCGCCTGCAACGTGCCCACTACCTGTATTGGGCCCCGCTGCGTTCCCGGATCGGTGACGTCGACTCCAACCAGCACGTCAACTTCATCGCACTGGCCACTTGGTACGACGAGGCCGTCGCCACGTTCACCTTGCACTCGATCGGGACGAGTGGTGCGGGCTCGGTGCCAGATCTACCCCCTTGGTCGTACCAGATCCAGTATCTCGGTGAGGTGACCTACCCGGGCGACTACGAGATCGGGCTCACGGTCCGCTCCGTCGACACCGAGTCCGTGCACTACGAACTCGGTGTCTTCCGCGACAGCACCTGCCTGGGCGTGGCCGACGCCGTCGGCCCACTCGGCAAACTGACGGCCGAAGCTCTGGAAACGGCCCGGGCAGCGGACTAACCACAGTCTCTCGGGGCAGGCCCAGGTTCATCCCGACATCGCGGCGCCTTTGGCCCCGATTCGCCGACGGCAGCGGTGTGCCCTGGCCGGTCCATTGGCCGAAGCAGCACCGTCGGTGCCGCAGCAGGCCTCGTCCGAGCAGGGGACACTCTTCGACGGGGCCTGACTGGGCCTGACTGGGCTGCGGCCTCCCCTGCCGGACCAGGCCGCCTCCCCTAGCGCGGCCTGGTCAGCTCGCCCTGCCAAGCATGTCTTCCACGTTGCACAGTCGGTGCCGACGGCCCGTAGAGAACCGTCGGCACTGACCTTCCGACGACCCGGAGAAGCCGGTGCAAGCGCGCAAGCGTCACCCATCCGGCGGACGTTCGTTCTTTTCTACGGATCAGCACCCTGGAGCGGGGGGAGCGCCGGTGGGCCCGTCGTTAGTGATCGAAAGGCTTGAGTTTCAGCGTGGCGGAGTCTGGTACGCCCGCTACTTCACAGGCTCGGTGACGTTCCTGGTCGGGCATTCGAAGTCGGAGAAGTCGACCGCCATCGAGGTTCTGCTGTATCCGCTCGGGCTGACGACTGCGACGGTGATGCCGGAGGTGCGCAGCTGTCAGTACATCCGACTGGTCTTCCGGGTCTTCTCTGTCAAGTCCAGCGTGTTGAGAAGTGCCGCGCGCAGGCGGGCATGGTGAGAACCCGTCTGTAATCCTCCGGCGATCTTGTGGTGGCGCTCCAGAGGCTGCACTCGGGCCCCGGCGTCACGGGTGTGGGTGGCAGCAGCCCTTGCGGGGAGCTTGTAGGCGCTTCGACCTTGGAAGGTGCGCCTACCGCTACGAGGCTTCCCGCCGGATTCTTGGGCTCGTGGGGCGCGGAGTCGCCCTCCTCCAGCAGCACGGTGACGCCTGCTTCATGCAGAGGCGATGTAGCCCGCCACGGCAGGGTGCGCGGCCGGGCGTCGTTGAAGCGGGGCAGCGGGGTGATCGGCGAGCCGAGACCGATCCCCTCGGTGGTCAGGCCGAGGGCGAGGGTGTCGCTGATCGCGGCGGCCCATTTCGTGAGCGTGTTGTTGGTGAGGGCGGCACCGGGGATGCCCTCCGCGACTCATGTCGAAAGCGGACTGCCCTATCGGCGCAGCGTCAACTCGCCACGCTCGTAGATCCATCGCCGCTGAGGAGGGTGCGCAGCCGGCGAGCTACGTCGGTGGTGCTGTGCCCGTCCCACACGGGTGCCGTCTCTACCTCGGGCACGTCACCGAACAACGACCAGCTATTGGCTCGGTAGTGATTGCTGACCTGCCCCGTGGGGAGCTGGGCCATGACGATGAACCAGCCGCCCCCGAAGCATGGTTCACCGTCGTGGTGCTTCCATGAGCGGACGACGGGATACCTGGCGGCCAGCCACGCCCGGACTGCGTGTGCGTGGTAGAGCAGCCTGAATTCGTACAGCTCGTCGAAGGTGTGGAACCCGTCGGAGACGCTGCCGGTGTCGGTCATTACTGGCTCCAAATTGTGTAGAGCCCGCGGCGCGGGTTTCGCCGCTAACACGCGGCGGGTCTTGCCCACCTTGCTGGGCACCTCCACAGCCTGGCCGGGCTGAAATGGTCAGCCCGCGAACGTAACTCAGGCCAGACTTCATTGCAAGCGTTGTCTGCCGAGAGCCGCTCGAGTAAGGACCCGGGATAGCGGCGGCGGACTTAGGGACCGCTCGCAGATCGGGTTCTTGTGTACTGCACTCACAGCAGGGACGCCGACATCGTTAGCCCCGGCGCCAACAAAGTGTCCGCAGTGATGTCGGAGGGGCAGCCGCTCATCCGAGGGGCCAACAGTCCTCTGGCCCGCCTCAGGAGCCTGTTGGTTCGCGCGCCGCAATCCATGCCGCTGAGCAAGGACCACTGTGCCTGGGCCGAGCATGTCGCGCCGCACGGTAGAATCGACCTTTTCCGGGTCGAGCAGGAACGCGTCGCCGCTCTCGGCGCGACGCAGGTCCCGATCCGCCGAGCCCGCGTGACGACGGCGAGGCTCGACGAAGCCGCCAACCGCAGCCCCGTCGCTTGAGGTGGTGAACTGGCGCAAGACGTAAAGGATGTGTTGGTGATGCACAGCAGCAAGCCTCGTCGGCCGGACGTCACGACGGTCGAGATCATCGGTGGTCCAGAAGCGCTCGAGGTCGGCCTTGGCAGCTATGACGCCCGGTGGGCGGAGGTCTACCTGCATCACCGGCGTCGGATCCTTGACGCGTTGGCGGCAGTGGACGTCGATATCGAGCACATTGGATCGACTTCGGTTCCAGGCCTTGCCGCCAAACCGATTGTTGACATCGTCGTCGCGGTGGCCGACATCACAGCAGAGGAGGACTACCTCGACGGGCTGTTGGCCGCAGGTTACGAACTGCGGGTACGCGAGCCAGGACATCGGCTCGTGCGTACGCCGACTCGCGACGTTCACGTGCACGTATATGAACGAGGGGACGCAGCGGTGCACGAGTACCTTCTCTTCCGTGACCACTTGCGCACCGATGCAGACGATCGCGCCCTGTACGAGAGTGTCAAACGAGCTCTGCTCAGCCGGCAGTGGAACGACATGAACGACTACGCCGACGCCAAGAGCGACGTCATCCTCGCGATCAAGACTCGAGCCAGGGCAGCCCGCCAATGACGCGGGATGGTGTCACGGGTTTGTGATCTGTGAATATGTTCGACTGGCGACGCCTACGTCACCGGCGCAGAACAGTCATGAGTCACGAACTGCCACCGTCACCGGGACCTACTGAGGTTTGCGGGTTGTCGTCGGTGGTGACGGTTGATGATCTCTGCGGTATGCCGGTGGTATGCGTTATCCGGAGGGTGGGGGCCTGACCGCTGAGCCTCGGCTCTTCGTGAGGGGATCCGGCTCCAGGCTGCGGAACGCTTCGCTGCGGGTGAGAAGACCGCTGTGATCGCGAAGGATCTGCGGTGAGTGTGCGGTCGGTGGACCCTGGCCCGCGTCCAGGCGGTGGTTCGCCGCTACAAACCCGGCGAGCCGAGCCGTCTCATCCACCGGCCCCGCACCCATCTCCTGCTCAAGGGCGCCCGCAAGAGCAACGGTACGAGGCCGAGCACGACTGGCTCACCACTGTCCGCCTCCCGGCGTATGCATCTGATGGCATCCGGGTTGTACGGAGGCGCGAACCAGCCGTCGGCCTCGTTCCACGCCTGCAGCCCGCCCACCCGACGGTGAGGATGCGCCAGCTCTTCAGGTGCGCGCAGCCGTGCTCGATGGGAGCGTGGGCGGCGGCCAGGATCCGGTTGGCCTCCTTCTCGCCCGGGGTGAGCTTGCGGGCGAGGGTGGCCTTGTAGCCGATGACGATCACCGGATCGTCACCGCCGTGGGCGAGGTCGAGGAAGCCGAGGTCGGCCAGGGCGCCGAGGCCGGCCGCGCGTAAGTGAGTGAGGATGTGGTCGCGGCGGGCGGCGGCGATGTCGTGGGTGCGGCCGGGAGGGGCCGCGGAGATCCAGATCAGGCGGCCGTTTTCGTCGGTGAGGGCGAGGAAGTGCTGGTCGTGACGTCGTTGCTTGCCGGAGTAGTTGGGCCGGTTCGCCCTCCGGGTGCGGCGGACGGTGGGGATGAGGGTGCCGTCGATCAGGACGACCTCACCACCCCGTCCGGCGATCTTCTTGCATGCGCGGTCCAGCGGGGCGCTTGGGCGGCGAGCAGGGATATCAGCTCATCTCGCCAGCGGCGCACAGTGGTGTCGCCGACGGCGTTGCCGCCGACCATGTCAGCGATGCGCTGGTCATGGCGGAGCACGGCGAGCACGATGATGACAATCTGTCCGGGCGGCAGGGCCCGCCAGCGGGATCCGATCTTCTTCAGGTGGCGGGTCAGCAGATCAGCGCAGTATTCGTTGGCTCTTCGGGACACCGGCAGGCGGCACTGGTAGACAGGGAAGCCGGTATGCCCGCCCACCTGTGCCGTCTTCGCCTGCGCCGAGGGCATCTCCGCGTCCAGTTCGCGTGCGTCCGCTCCCACGCGCGCGTGGCCACCGCGAGTTCCTCGCGTTCGGCACGGGCCGCATCGAGTCGCTCGGCCAGGAGCTTCTCCTCCTCGTCGAGTTCAGCCCGACGAGCCGCGACGCGTTCGGCGATCTCGTTGATCTCCGTCATCCCGCGAGCCTACGAAGCCGTACGCCTCCGCGACCTGGAAACGGACGGACCGGCCTTGACCGCCGCCTGACGATCAAGGCCCCAGACTGCCCACGACCAGCACGAGCACCCTCCCGAACGATCACGCCACCCCGATGACCTGCGACTTCAAGATGGCGGGGCTTCAATCACATCACCGCCGCCCTCGACCGGCTCGCACTCCTGCCGGACCCCGGCTGACCAGCCAATGCACCCGTCCCTACGAACGACCCCTCCAGCCGGAGCAGTGGAACCCGGCATCCACCCGAGACGACACTCGGGCCCCCGGCCTACCTCACCTCGGTCCACTGCACGAAGACGAGCCACCGACTCCATCGGCGGCTCGTCGTGAAACTTCGAGGTTGGAGGTCGTTCTCTTTTCGAGCCCCATGTGCGGTTTCTGCTGGTCAGGCATGAGGTAGCGGTTGGCGCCGAAGTCTCGCTCCGTCACCGACCGAGATGTCATCGGATGTCATGCGGGCCGGGAGTCCCAGAATCGGTTGAGTACCTCCGCGCCCCGGTCAGGGTCCTGGAGCATCCAGTAGTGCGTGAGGTGGTCCAGTTCCACTGCCTGTGCTCCGAGTCGTGCGGCCATGTCCAGGTCCATCGCGGGCTGTGCCATGGGATCGCCGGTCGGGATCAGGACGAGCCCCGGCGCCTGAGTGGGGCGGTCGAAGTCCTTGCCCCAGTCGGTGTGGAAGTTGGGCCAGGCCGAGCGGTAGAGCGTCAGGATGGCCGTGCTCATCTCCTCGTCGTGGACGGTGTCGACTTCTGCCGCCAGTTCGGCGCTCATCCCCCGGGGGCGGAGGTAGTCGCCGAAACCAGGACTGCCGGGGGCCTGGGTGCGCAGCGACGCGAGCAGTTCCTCGCCCTCCGGGCTCTTCTGGAAGAGGGTGGC
Organism: Streptomyces sp. NEAU-YJ-81; assembly: GCF_017592595.1. Taxonomy (NCBI): domain Bacteria; kingdom Bacillati; phylum Actinomycetota; class Actinomycetes; order Kitasatosporales; family Streptomycetaceae; genus Streptomyces; species Streptomyces sp. NEAU-YJ-81. Next base: position 6,474 of record NZ_JAGFNO010000008.1, read on the forward strand.
CGCCTCGTGCCACTGATAGTCGGGGTGCCAGCCGTGTGCGACGTCGGACACCCAGCTGCGTACCGGAACGTCGTAGGCGGAGACGATCCGCATCACCAGGTGCGCGCCCCAGTCGTGGCCCACGAGGTCGACGGGCTCGCCGAGGGCGCGCAGCTCCTTCGCCAGCCAGCCGGCATACGCCTCCTTGCCGTCCAGGTGAGCCGGGCGAGGGCTGCCGAATCCGGGCAGCCGCAGGGTCGTGGCGGGGCGGTCGATCCGCGCTCGGATGTCGTTCCAGAGGGAGGGCGTCTCGGGTACTCCATGGATGAACACAACGGTCATGACCGCTCCTGACGAAGTGAAGTGGATTACCTATCCACTTCACCGTAGCATCCACCTGATAGGTTATCCACATGGGTATGCGAAGGAGGGATCATGAGGTCGGATGCCGCACGCAACAGGCAGAGGATCTTCGATGAGGCCCGCGGTGCCGTCATCGGCGGGGAGACTGCGCTCACCCTCAACGAGCTCGCGCGCAGGGCGGGTGTGGGGGTCGGGACGGTTTATCGGGTCTTTCCCACGCAGCGGGCCATGCGGGAGTCCGTCTTGGAAGAAGCGGTCCGAGAGCTCATCGATGCGGCGGCCGTAGCCGGCGGATACTCCGATCCCGCCAAGGCTCTCGTCGACTTCCTCCGCACGGCGCTGCTGACCGCTCTGGCGCGACCGGGCCTCACCGACGTTCTGATCACCGGGTCCGACGAGACAGAGTCTCTGCACCGGGCCAAGGGAGAGCTGGTCGAGGTCACCGCCGACCTGCTCGCACGCATCCGCCCTGTCCCTGCCCTCACCGGCGAGAACCTGCTCAAGCTCCTGTGCGGCCTGATCCACGCCGTCAGCGAGCACCCGGCGGAGCGGCAGGGGACCGCAATCGACAACTACCTCGACATCCTCCGTGCCGGCCTCGCATCCGCCCCCTGACGACCGGGCTCTCGGTGCGGGCGAGGCCCGGACTCGGATGCTGCGCCGGAGGCTGCATCGTGCCGCTTGTCATGCAGCCCTCCTTGACCGGCCCGCCGCGGTGTCGCGTACGTCCGGGACCGTGTCGTCGTCAGGCGTCTTCGCCGACCATTTCGATCAGCTCGATGGCCGGCCCATGCGCCAGACCGTCCAGGTACACGAAGCGTGTCAGCCCTGCGACCGATGCCTCGAAGGTGGCAGGAGCCGCTTCTCCCGTCGCTCGCAGCGATCCGAGGCACTGGCCGATGCTTCCCACCACGTAGGCAAGGTGGTGGACGCCTTCTCCGTGGAGGTCGAGGTGCTCCGTGTACGGCGAGCGGCCGTCGAGCGGCTGGATCAGTTCGATCTCGGAAGATCCCGTCCTGAGCGTTTCTCGTAATCGGTGACGGCGCGGTCGAGGTCTTTCACGACGATGCCGACGTGGAAGAGAGGCGGAAGGGCGATGGGCACGGGCATCCCTCTCGATTCGATGAACTGAGCTGTTTCCGACCCTGCGCACGGCCTGGCTGATGGCCTGGGACCAGGTGGAACACGAACTGGCCGCGGTCATCGCGACTCGGCTCGGACTCAAGCCCTACGACCTTGAGGTATGTCTGCACGCCGCGGCCGCTGCGGCCGCCCTGCGAGTCATCAACGAGTACGTCGGAGCCGGTCTTCTGGACGGCGCCGATCCGCGGAAGCTCGGTGACGAGAGTTTCGCCTTCATCGCGGACGCTGTCCGCGCGGCCACCGGGGGCGCCGTGGGCGACCAGGTCCACATCGATGAGGCGCCCGCCGAGCCGGACGAGGGCGCCGCCAATCGACAGGAGTAAGCGGTGCCCCCTGAGCGGCAGGAGGGGCCCGGCTGCTGCCGCAGCACCGTGTAGGCCGCTCACCCGTCAGTCTCCCGGAGCATGACAGCGCCGTAGCGGGCAGGTACCGTCGCAGCGCAGAGGGCGGCATCCGCTGTGAGTACAGCGATGTTGTGGCGCCGCAGACGGCGGTCCATGGCGCGCCGGGTGGCTTCGGTGACCCGGCGCCTGGTTCAGCTCAGCACTCACTGTGCCCACGTGAACCCTATGGCCCGGAGCGCCATTTTCGGCGAGTATCAGCCAGCGGGGCCGGGCAGCGGAAGCGTGATCACTCCCGCGACGGCTACGGCCGGTCGGGCTACGAAGACCCCGGCTCTCCATTCCCGATACAGCGGCCGGTGGCGTCTGGCCCAGCCCGGCGCCCTGGAACCGGGCGGTTTGTCCGCGGCGAATACGTCCGGGGTCGAGACGGCCTCAGCCGGAGCCGCGTACCCCCGGCAGGAAGCGCCCAGGATGACCGCCTGGTCCGGGGCGCCCGGCGCGGATCACGCGGGTCGGACACCTCGGCGAGCCGCTTCAGCAGCACGGGCACCTCCAACGGGTTGCGGACGCCGCCCTCCGCAACTGGCCACCTGTCTGATCTCCTGCCCGTCAGGCTTCGGCCATGCGGCGGAACTCGCTCGGGTTGGTGCCCCGGAGTCTTTTGAACGCCACGCTGAACGCGAACGGATCGGTGTAGCCGACGGCGCGGGCGACATGAGCGACAGTCGAGGACTTTTGCTCGACGAGAAGATCCGCCGCCAGCGTCATGCGCCAGCGGGTCAGATAGGTCAGCGGCGGTTCGCCGAGCAGATCGGCGAACCGTTTTGCCAGTGTCGAGCGGGAGACCCCCGTACGCCGGGCCAGTTCGCCCACCGTCCATGGCGCCGCCGGTTCGGTGTGCAGAAGTCGCAGCGCCTGGCCGACCACCGGGTCCTTCTGGGCGGTCCACCAAGCCGGGGGGTGGCTGCGTTGGTCCAGCCAGGTGCGCAGCGTGCACACCAGCATCCAGTCAAGGAGCCGGTCGAGTACGACCTGCTGGCCGGGTTCGTCGCGGGCGACCTCGGAGGCGAGGTGGTCCAGCACCGGGTCACCGGTGTCTCCGGCGTCCACGCGCAGCACGACGGGCAGCGCGTCCATCAGCCGTCGGCTGATCTCGCCGCGGACCGGATAGGCGCCGACCACCAAAGTCGTCGCACCACTGTCGTCGTCGCCCCCTTCGCCGGGATCGTGCCAGCCCAGTCGATGCCGGGTGCCGCCCTGCTCGGGCGTCGCACAATCCTCTCCGCAGACGATCGGCTCGGCCGCGCTGTCGGGTTCGTCGACGAACGTGAATGTCGTGGGACCGCGCACCACGATCGTGTCGTGGGCGCCGAGGCGCTCAGGCGGACGCCCCTCCGGCACGATCCAGCCTGCCCCGGTGAGGACGGTGCACAGGGTCAGCGGCGCACCGTCCACGAAGTGCAGTGACCAGGGCGGGGACAGCGTCGAACTGCCGAACAGGGAGCCGCGAGCCCGCACCCCGCGGAACAGGTCACTGGTGACGTCCACAGCCACAGGGTAGACGATCGCAAAGATATTGCGGCTTCTTACCCATGTGAGCGTGTGGCCGGTGCGTGTTCAGTGGTTGTCATGACGCGAAAGACTCACCTCGTTCTCGGTGCGACCGGCAGGACGGGCCGCAGGATCGCCGCTCGACTGCGGCTGCACGACGCCCCGGTACGAGCCGCCTCCAGGTCGAGCCGGATCCGGTTCGACTGGTCCGAGCGCGACGGCTGGGACATGGTCCTGCGAAACGTTGATGTGGCCTACGTGGTGCCCCCGCCCGTGCCGGGTCCGGTGCACGAGTTCGCGGTGCGGGCCGAAGCTGCCGGAGTGCGGCGGCTGGTCCTGCTCTCCGGGCGCGGTGCGGACGGCTGGGGAGACTCCGCCTTCGGACAGCACATGCGGTCGGCCGAGGAGGCCGTACGCGGCTCGTCACTGGGATGGACCGTCCTGCGGGCGTCGAACTTCGCCCAGAACTTTGACGAGGACGTCTTCCACGCGCCACTGGTCGCAGGCGCACTGGCACTTCCGGCCGGCGAAGTTCCCGAGCCCTTCATCGACGTCGAGGATCTCGCCGATGCCGCGGTCGCGGTGATGACCGAAGGGGACCGGCACGCCGGACGGGTGTACGAATTGAGCGGTCCCCGCTCCCTCACCTTCGCCGAAGCCGTTGACCTGATCTCCCGGGCGTCCGGACGGCCCCTCACCTACCGTCACATCACCCGGGACGAGTACGTCTCGTCCCTCGCCGGGCAGGGCCTGAGCCGACACGACGCCGAGGACATCGCCGCCATGTTCACACTGATGGAGAGCGGACTGATCGCCGAGACGACGGACGAACTGGCCTCCGTGCTGGGACGGGCGCCTCGAACCTTCGAGGAGTACGTCGTCCGGACAGCCGCGGCGGGCGCCTGGGACGAGCGATGAACCGCCAGGCACTTCACCCCGGGGCGCAGCCGACGCCGCCGTGTGCACCGGTTGCCCATACGGGCGACGCGGCGCCTCGCAGTACCGCCCCGGATCCACACCCCGCAGACGGAAGTACTGACATGAGCACTGATGACAACAACTCGCTGACCCTGGTGGTCACCGCACACCCGGATTCCGACTCCCTGACTCACCACGTGGCACAACGGCTCATCTCGGCCCTCCGCCCCAGGGCGGTCGAGGTGGCGGACCTGCACCGCGAGCAGTTCGACCCCAGGTTCACGCCGGTGGACCGCCGGGCCTATCACGAAGGCGGCAACCACCCTGCCGATGTTGTCCGCGAACACCGCCGTCTCGACCGCGCCACCGACCTCGTCCTGGTCTTTCCCGTGTACTGGTGGTCCATGCCGGCGCTGCTGAAGGGATGGATCGACCGCGTGTTCGTCAACGGCTGGGCCTTCGAGTTCTCGGCCGACTCGGGTGTGCGCCCGAGGCTCCAACGGCTCACGACACATCTGCTGCCCGTCGCCGGCGCCGACTCCGGCACATACGAGCGTCACGGATATGAACGGGCGCTGCGGACGCAGATCGAGCACGGCGTCGTCGACTACGTCGGAAGCCGCCGTGGTGTCACCGCGTTCATCCACGAATCCGAGCAACTCTCCTCCGCGGCCACGGCGGCGAGCGTCACACGCGCCGTACGCGCCGTCAGCGAGGCCGTACGGACGGAGAAAACTGTTTCCGAGGTTTGACGTGCTGGATGTGCTGGATGGGCTCCGACGGGCGCTGTGAGGATGCTGGATACGACCATCTCGACGGGCCTTTTCGCAGGTAGGAGCGCTGCACTGAACGTACCGCTTCGCGTACGTCGTCGTTGCCGGTCAGGGTGAGGTGGTCGTCGGCCTTGAGGCCGTGTCAGCCGTTCCTCGATGAGGAGCTGCTTCCTGTCCTTGTCGGCGGCGGTGAGATGCCTGCCGCTGCGCACGGCCTGGCTGATGGCCTGCGACCAGGTGGAACACGAACTGGCCGCGGTCATCGCGACTGGGCTCGGACGCAAGCCCGACGACCTTGAGGTGTGTCTGCGCGCTGCGGCCGCTGCGGCCGCCCTGCGAGTCATCAACGAGTACGTCGGAGCCGGTCTTCTGGACGGCGCCGATCCGCGGAAGCTCGGTGACGAGAGTTTCGCCTTCATCGCGGACGCTGTCCGCGCGGCGCTTCCCGGCCACCTGATCACCCTCGGACGGCCCCCTTGGGTGAAAGCCCAAGGTCAACGTGACCAATGTCCGACGACCCGATGCCGTTCTCCGGCGGGACCGCCGGCACTCTCGGATGCTCGGGTTGCACGCCTCACACGGGCCTGGAACCGGCGTCGACAGTCCCGCTGGGGAGCGGCGTGGCGGCGAAGACGCAGTCCGGGTCGACCGCAAACTTCACGGCGAGCGTGCGTTGCTCTTGCTTTCGCCGTCCTCCCACAATGAGATCAGCTGGACCATCAGGTGCGGTTCGCGTCGGCCGAAAGCCGTCGAGCCGAGGGGTAGACGGGCGGCGGCACCATGGAACTGATGCCACACGATCGCGGAGAACGGTGAGGTGAACTCCCGTGCAGCCCGGTCCAGGACGGTCGCCATGGAGCCGGCGAACCCCATGTCTACCGTCAGCTCATCCGGGCCGTTCTGCAGGATCCCACCGAGGTTGGCGGGAATGTGCGGCATCGGTGTTCACTCGTGAACCGTCGGCCAGGACGACTTCTGCGCCGAGCGGGTCGGCGCCGCCTCGGGCGCAAGGTCAGCCCCGCCACCGTCCGTCGGGTGCTGCGCGCCGCCGGTCTCGGTCCCGCGCCGCGTCGCCAGCCGGCGTACGGTGAGTGGGCGGCGTTCCTCAAAGCCCAGGTCAGCGGCCTGCTTGCCACCGATCTCTTCTATGTCGACACCATCGGCCTGCAGCGGCTCCACGTGCTATTCATCATGGAAGTGCGCACCCGCACCGTCCATATCCTCGGCGTCACCGCCCACCCCACCGCCGCATGGGTCACCCAGCAGGCCCGGCAGTTCCTATGGCAACTCGGACCCTCCACGCAGCCCCAACTGCAACCCACACGCAGAACGCTTCATCCGCTCAGCACGGGAAGAGTGCACCGACCGTGTCCTGCTCTTCGACCGTGGCCACGCCGAGAAGATCCTCCACGACTACGCACACCACTTCAACAGCCACCGACCACACCAAGGCCGTGACCAACTCGCGCCCAGCGACAACCCGAACGTCATCCCCCTGCCTGCAGCCCGGATCAAACGCCGACAAGCCGTCGCAGGCTTCATCAACGGTCGTCGATCCGCTTGCGCCCCCGGATACCGGTAGCGGCGTGGTGCATACCCAACATCACCCGCTCTTGGCGGACCAACGGCACCGCTTTCGGACCGGCGTTCCAGGCTGGCAGGTGGTTGCTGACGGGGGTGCGTCTTCAGGAGGCGTTGGGTGTTCTGCCGTGTGGTTGGTATGTCGGGGAGGCACACTTCGGCAACCACAGCTCGGGATGGCGCGTTCGCCTCTTGAGACAGGGGTGGGGATGGCTACTTGTCTGTGGGCTGCTGCCAGATCGAGTGGTGTTCGAGCGCGGTGTCGAGGCGTTCCTGCTTGCTCTGCCGGTCGGCTGTGTGCTCGGCGGCGGGGGAGGTGTCGGCCGGCACGGAGGGGCGTGGGGCGGCGGTGCAGTTCGATCGGCGCGGCGGCAGGATGCCGTGGATGAGGTAGTCGTCGACCCGCTGAGTGACGCACTTGTTGGTGCCGTAGTGCCCGTGTTCGCCGCTGTCGCGGACGGAGATGAGGTGGTTGCCGAGTGCGTCGGCCATGGCGGGGCCACCCTCGTACTGCGTGGCGGGGTCGCCGTCGCCCTGGATCACCAGCCCGGTGGGGTAGCCGTCCCGTTCGAGCGAGACCGGCTTCTCGGGCGGAGTGAAGCTGCGGAAGGTGCAGTTGGTGGGGGCGGCGCCGATCACGCCGCTTCCGTTGCCGTCACGGAAGGGGTACTTCGCGCGGTAACGCCGCATGTCCTTGTAGTACGTGTTGAGGTCGGTCGGCCATTCGACCTCACAGCTGACGGTGTCGTACACCCCGGGGTCGAGCTTGGGCTTGTCCTGCTCGGAGAGCAGGGTCGCGGCGGCGGTGCCGGCGTCGCGGGACAGGACGGTTTTCTTGTCGGCCGCCCGCCGGAGTTCGCCGACCACTTCGGCGGTGACGTCCCATATGGGGCGCGGTTGGGTTGCCTGGGCGAGGAAGGAGTCCAGTGTGGTGCGGTCGAACTTCTCCGGCCACGAGACGGGCCAGTCCTTGGGCGGCTTCCGGTCGAGCGGCACCGGGTTGTCGGCCAGGGCGGTGGCCAGGGCTTCGACAGTGGCCAGCACGTCCTGCCGGGAGGTGCCCAGGTGGTAGGTGTTGTCGCGTTCGGCGACCCATTCTGCCCACTGTTCGACGTTGTACCGGACGCCGACGGACTGCATCAGGGCCTGCTTGCGCCATAGCCAGCCTGGGTGCATGGCCGAGTCGAGCACGCTGCGGTTGAGCCGGTCGGGGAAGAGGCTCCCGTAGACCGCGCCCAGGTAGGTGCCGTAGGAGTACCCGAGGTAGTTGATCTTCCTCTCGCCCAGTGCCGCCCGGATGATGTCCATGTCCCGGGCGGTGTTGGCGGTGCTGATGTAGGGCCGGAGGTCTCCGCCGCCTCGCTGGCACGCGGCCTCGCGGGCGCGGGCGTAGTCGGTGTAGGCAGAGAACTGCTCGTCGCCGGGCCGGGTGGTGTCCGGCCGGGGGTCCTTGATCCTCTCGCAGTGGAGCCGGCTCGCGCGGCCGACGCCCCGCGGGTCGAACCCGATCAGGTCGAAGGCGTCGGCCAGTTCCGACTCGCGGGCCCCCAGCGGCATGGCGAGACCGCCTCCGCCCGGACCTCCCGGGTTGAACATCAAGGCGCCTTTCCGACGGGCGGGGTCCTTGGCCTTGATACGGCTGACCTCGATGCGCAGCTGGCCGTCCTCGGGTTTGGCGTAGTTCATCGGCACCACCGCCGTGGCGCATTCCATGAACTTCCACTGTCCCTTCCACGGATCGACGATGACCCCGTCGTCGGGCTGCTCCTCGGGGGGCAGCGGCTCGGGATCCTCGCACTGCTGCCAGTCCAGCTTCTGCCCGTAAAACGTGGTGAGTTCATTGTCCGCGGCGGGCGCCGCCGTGCTGTTCTCCAGTGTCAGCACCGCCGTTATCCCGAAAGCGAGCACCACACCGGCACCGCGCCGCACTCCTCTTACCGTACGCACAACTCGTGCTCCTAATCGACGTGGACGAGATCGAGACGAATGTCAGGGAGGCCGACGTTGCGGAAAGATTCAGATTTCAGCCTTGGCACGCGGCAGATCGAGGTGCGTGATGAGTCCGCCGTCGTGGTTCGGGGTCAGACGTAACCGGCCGTCGTGTGCGATGGCCAGTCCGAGCCCGTGCCCGCAGCAGGGCCGCGGCGAGTTCGTGAACACGCCAGCGTTCGCGTCCCACACCTGCTCGCCTACCTGCTCCGCGCGCAACACCCCGCCCTCGGCCTGCATCAGCGCCCGCAGCACCGCGAATTCCTTCGGGGTCAACCGCACCGGACGGCCCTCCCGGCACACCTCGGGCGAAACGGATCCAGCCGCACGCTTTATGACTCCAGCAATGGCGGACGCGCCGACTGGATACGCCGCTCCAGCGCCCTCAACCGCGCGACCAGCTCAGGGAACTCGAACTTCGACAGGTAGTCGTCAGCAGCGAAGCCGGACAACCGGTCCCGCAGCGATCCCGCGGCCGAGAGCATCAGCACCCGACACCCGCGGGTTTCCCGCCGCGTCCTGTGCGCGCCTCATCACCGTGTACCCCGGGCCGATCCCGGTCCAGCACCATCACCCCGTAGTTGTTGACTGCGATCAGCTCCAGCGCGTGGCCTGTACGTCATGCACGACGTCAGCGGCGATGGCCGCCCAGCGACACCCCGCGCGGATCGCATCAGCGAGATACAGCTCATCCTCGACAACCAACACACGCGCTCAAGGCTCCTCCCTCGCCATTCCCTCCTCACCACCCAATCACCGTAAGTGTTCAGAAATGTAAGGGCCCCGGCTGCTCCGCGGAGCTCGCCCGGTCGGGCCGCAGGATCGGCGCGCGACCAGCGCCAGCAGCGCCGGCCGCAGTCCCGGATCCAGGTCACTCGCCCTCTTCCGGCCTCCGCCCGCTCGGCGGACCCGACCCAACGGGCCTTGACCGGACTCCAGTTCAGCAACCCCACGCGAGCCCGTGCCCTCCCGGTCAGCGATGGTGAGGGCGCCGAGTCCGCATGTGTAGATCAGCCAAGCCGCACGTGGGCGCGCCGTACGGCGGCGATCCGTACTCGAGGGTGGACCCGTCGGGTGACCCCCAGCCGGCGCAGGTCCATATCGAGCCGGTCGATGCGCTCACTCATCGTCGTCACGGTGGCACATCCTGCCAGCCGCCAGCTCCGCTGGTAGAGGTGTCTACAGAGTGAAGGGGCGACCGCGGCGATCCACCAGCTCGTCGCTCCCCGCTGATGGGTCCGACCGCCTACCCACCCTTCGGGGAACCCTGCCAGGAGTCGCGCCCCGGCCGCACCCTGCGCGGAGAAGGACCAACGAGTCCTTGGAGAAAGTTCTTCATGAGGCACGCTGTGGGGTAGGTGGTCTTGTTCCTCAGGGGGGATGGCTCGGCCGAAGCCGTGGGAGATCGGCGCTGGCGCAGTGGCAGGCGGCCGGTGTGTGGAGTGAGCTTCAGCAGGTACTGCTGGACCGGTTGCGGGCGGCGGACTGCCCGGACTTCTCCCGTGCCGCGATCGATCCCTCGCCTGTGCAGGCCGAGCGGGGGCGAAGCCGCCCAAAAGTCGGTCCGAGTCCGGTTGACCGCGCACGGCCGGGCTCGAAACACCATGTGCTGACCGACGGGAACGGTATCCCGTTGAGGGTGTCGCTGACCGGCGCCCACCCCAACGACGTCACCCAGCTCCTGTCGCTGGTCGATGACCTGCCGCCGGTGCGGGGCAAGCGGGGCCGGCCCCGCCGCAAACCGGGAGCGGTCTACGCCGATCGCGGGTACGACCGCGACATCTGCCGCCGACGGCTCCGCGAACGGCGCATCACTTCGCGGATTGCGCGTCGCGGACAGGCCCACGGGTCGGGGCTGGGCCGCGCTCGCTGAAAGCAACTCCTAAGCGGAAGCCTTCTTGTCCCAGCCTCGGACGAGCACGTCCGGGGTGAGATCTGCGATGCTGGCGTAGCCGTTGAGGCCCATGGTCAGGTCTGCTTCGGCGAGCAGGCAGGAGAGGACGAATTCGATACCGGCCTGGCCTCCGATCGCGGCGCCGTAACCGTAGGGGCGGCCGATGCCGACGGCGGTGGCACCCAACGCGAGGGCCTTGACGATGTCAGGGCCTGAGCGAAGACCGGAGTCGAAGATCACCGGCATGGTGTCGGCGGCCTCGACGACCGCGGGCAGCAGGTCGAGGGCGGGGGCGGTGGCGGCCTGCCGGCCGCCGTGGTTGGAGCAGTAGATGGCGTCGACGCCACCGTCACGAGCGCGGCGTACGTCGTCGGGATGGCAGATGCCCTTGAGCAGGAGCGGGAGGTCGGTGAGGCTGCGCAGCCAGGTGAGGTCGTCCCAGGTCAGGGTGGGATTGCCGAAGGTCGTCGCCCAGTGCATGGTTGCGGCTTCTGGATCCTCCTCGGGCGGGGCGGCAAGCCGTGAGCGGAAGACCGGGTCGCTGAAGTAGTTGGCCAGGCAGTATCCCCGCAGTTGGGGGAATGTCGCGTGCCGCAGGTCGCGGGGCCGGTAGCCCAGGGTCCAGGTGTCGAGGGTGACCACGATGCCGCTGAAGCCGGCGGCATCGGCGCGGCGGACGAGGCTTTCCGCGAGGTCGCGGTCGTTGGGTGTGTAGAGCTGAAAGAATCCGGGAGTGTCACCGAGTGCGGCGGCGACGTCCTCCAGTGGGTCCTGCATGAGGGTTGAGGCCACCATCGGCACACCGGAGGTCGCCGAGGCAGCGGCGGTTGCGAGGTCGCCGTGCTCGTCGTCGGTCATCACGCCGATGACACCGATCGGTGACATCAGCAGCGGGGTAGGGAGCCGGTGGCCGAACAGCTCGACCGACAGGTCGCGCTCGGCTGCGCCGGCGAGCATGCGCGGCATGATCCCCCACTGCTCGAAAGCGGTGACGTTGGCGCGCTGGGTGTGCTCATCACCGGCCCCACCCGCGACGTAGTCGAACAGTCGGTGTTCCAGCCTCTCCCGCGCAGCCGCTTCCAGGCCCGCGAAAGTCACCGGGTACGGCGGCGGATTGTCGCCCCCGAGCCCCGTGAAGTAGAGCCCGATATTGAAGTCCGCGTAATTGGCCATCTCGTCTCTCGCTCCTACTGGCGGTCGGTCCTCTGGGAATCGCTCGAGGGGTCGGAGGAGGCCCGCGAGAATGCGTCGAGAACCGTCGGCAGCATCAACCGCTCCATGAGCCGGGCATCGAGGCTTCCCGGCTCCACGAACGCCTGGGCGTTGCCACCTTCGCGCAAGGCGACCGCGAAGCGGCCCACCAGAGCGGGATCAATGACGAACTCGCGGCCGGCCATCGCCAGTAGTTCGGTGAAGATCCGCCCGATCTCCTGACGGACCTCCTCGTCCTTGCGGGCCAGGGCGGCCGCCGCCGCGGGGTTCCGGATCGCATACAGCGTGAACTCTGTCGAAATGAGGAACCACTGCCGATCGTTGTCGGACTGGCGGCTCGCGAGGCTGGCGAAGTGCTGGAGCGGATCGCTCGCTCCAGAAGCCTGCTCCAGCGCGGTACGCAACCGTGTGAGCGTCACATCGGCATGCGCCTCGAACATAGCGAAGAAGAGCTCGTCCTTGCTTGCGAAGTTGGAGTAGAACGCGCCGCGTGTGAAGCCGCCCCGCTCGCAGATCATTCCGATACTGGCCCCGTTGAAGCCACGCTCGGCGAAGACCTCGGCGGCGCTCGCCAGCAGCCGGGCGGTCGTCACGGCACGCTGGCCGGTCGATCCTCGTGGCACTGCTCCTCCATGCTCGTCCCTGCAAGATACATGAGTGTATCCGAAAACCTCCAGCCAGCGTGCGTCGATAGCGACGCTTCTCACCAGAGCTGCCGGTGTGGCGTGAGTGGTGCGCGCACCGGCCGAGCGGTGGAACCCCCGGGCCGCTACGGGTCGTTCCCCCCTGACTGGCGTTCCCTCGCAGGTAAGAGGCCCATGCGGCCACCGGTCACGCCACCCTCGTCGGTCCCGGGTGGACCGCGCCGCTTGACAGGTCGGCCGGATAGGGCCAAGTATCGGCCCTATCGCATACAGGGCTGTATCTTATAAAAGGAGTAGCGATGACAAGCGCCGTCACGCCCGAGGTCCTGGAGATGGTCCGCGCCAGCATCGGGCCGGCTCCCGACGACTTCGAACTGCCGCTACCTCCGGTCAACCTCACCGTCGAGGAGGAGCGGGAGCACCGCAAGCGTGAGCTGGCGGCCGCGTTCCGGGTCTTCGGCAGGCTCGGTTTCTCCGAGGGAGTGGCCGGCCACATCACCGCCCGCGATCCGGAACACACCGACACCTTCTGGGTCAATCCGTTCGGCATGAGCTTCAACCAGATCAAGGTGTCGGATTTGATCCATGTCGACCACGTCGGCAACCTGCTCCATGGCAAGCGACCGGTGAACCGGGCGGCGTTCTGTATCCACTCCGAGGTTCACAAGGCCCGGCCGGATGCGGTCGCCGCCGCCCACGCCCACTCGCCGTACGGCAAGACCTTCGCCACGCTCGGCATCCCGCTCGCGCCGATCACGCAAGACGCGTGCGCGTTCTACGAAGATCAGGGGCTCTACTCCGACTTCCGCGGCGTCGTGAACGACACCGAGGAGGGCCGCCGGATCGGTGTCGCGCTCGGCGGTGCGAAGGCGGTCATCCTTCAAAACCACGGTCTCCTCACCGTGGGGCAGTCCGTCGCGGCCGCCGCGTGGTGGTTCATCACCATGGAGCGCTCGTGCCAGACCCAACTACTGGCGATGGCTGCCGGCACGCCGACCCTCATCGACCACGACACCGCGGTGGACGTGCGCCATCAGACCGGGAATCCGGTCGCCGGCTGGTTCCAGTTCCGGCCTCTGTGGGACCAGATCGTCGCGGACTCTCCCGATCTGTTCGACTGACCTCCGCACACCCGCTATGACCGTGGTCAGCGTCGCCGGCGCAGCTTCCGCAGACTCGCATGAATTCCGTCATGCAGCTGAGTGCTGACGCTGTGCCCGGTGTGGTCCACAGATCGAAAGGTTCCCCTCCCGATGGCAGCCGACACACACTCAGCCGCCGCTCCACCGCGGGGCCTGGTTGTCTCGCGACTGGCGAAGGTGATCGGACTCCTCGTCTTCACCGAACTCGTCTACGGCATCATGCGCGGCTTCTACAGCCCGATCATCACCGATGTCGCCGACCACCTCGGTATCTCCGATGGCGATTTCAACTGGTTCGAGACCACCCAGCACGGCATGGGAGCACTCATGGTGCTCGCTTTCTCCCGACTCGGTGACGTCCGAGGGCACAAGCAGGTGCTGATCTGGACGACGTCTCTCACGGCGGTGGGGTCGTGGATTTTGGTGTTCGCCCCGTCGTTCACCACTTTTCTCATCGGCTACGCGCTGCAGGGGGCATGCGCTGTCTGGCTCCCGATCGAGATCGCGATCATCTATCGACGGACAGCGGGGTCCAAGGACCACCACCGCCTGAGCCGACACGCGGCAGGATTTCTTGTCGGTGCGTTCTACATCTCGATCATCGCCGGGTCCGTCTCCAGCGGCGCCCTGGCGGGCGCGGTGCCGCTCCCGGTGTCGCTGTCGATCCCAGCCGTCCTGACCACTGCCTGCATCATCGTCGTCCGGTTCGGCATCGAAAGTGACGAGCCGACTGCCTCTGCGGCGCGTCCGGACTGGGTGGGGCTCGGGCTGCTGGCGGCCTCGCTTGCCTTGTTCCTGGCCGGCATGGTGTTCCTGCATCTCCAGGGTGCGACGAGTCCACTCGCCTGGCTGCTCGTCGTCGCTTGCCTGCTCATCCAGATCCCGTTCGTACGCTACGAAGCACGACAGCGCGAACCCGTGATCGACGTGCGGCTTTTGAAGATCCGCGCGCAGTGGCCCGTGCAACTGGCGGCGCTCTTGTTCGGCATCGCGGTTCTCGGCGCCGAGATCCCGCTCGTCACCTTCGCCCGCACGGACCCCGACGTCACAGGCTATGGATTGGGCGCCGGTGCACAGTTCGTGTCCGTCGCGATCGGAACTCACGTCATCTTCATCGCGATCGGTGCGGTCGTCTTCCCGTTTGTCGCAGGTCGGCTCGGAGCACGCCGGGCGGTGGTGTCCGCGGCATTCGTCGGCGCGGCCGGATTTGGCCTCTGGCTTCCCTTCCACGATTCGCCCGGCCAAGCGGTGGTCAACCTGGTTGTCACCGGTCTGGGATCGGGAGCCGTCATGGCTGCCTTTCCCGTTTTGGCAGCGGCGGCGGCGCCATCGGATCGAACGGGATTCGCTACGGGAATGACCAATGCGGCCAAGACCATCGGCGGCACCATCGCGACAGCTGTCTTCGCCATCGTGTTGTCCGCGACTGGTTCGCTGGAAGGGCTGGACGAGGGATACGCCCCCCTTTCGGGATACCTCACCGTGTGGACGACCTGTGGAGCAGCCGCACTCCTTGCCGGCCTCACGCTGTTACTGCTTCCGCGGTCAGTCGGCGACGAGCCCGCGACGACGGACTCAGCTGTATCGCAGTCGGGAGGTCACTGAATCCTCCTGTCCGTCGACGGCAGTCCGTGACAGCAGCACCCAGCAAAGCGCCCCCTTCCGACGAAAGGACCCCACGTGGCCGTCATCACCCAGGCCGAGGTGCACCACCTCGCCGTCCCGCAGCCGCACCCGATCCGGAGCAGCTACGGGTCCGCCCTCGATGTCCTCGGTGTGGTGGTGGTGCGGGTCACGGACACCGACGGCAGGGTGGGGGAGGGGTGGACCACCGTCATCGGCGGCGGTGGCGCCTCCGTGGCGTCCTTCCTCAGCACCGAACTGGTTCCGCTGGTGATCGGGGCTGACCCGGCACGTGTCCGCGACCTGTGGCAACGCATGTTCATGCACTCGCTGAGCCGGGGCCGCAAGGGTGTGGCCATGTACGCCATCTCGGCGGTCGACATCGCGGTGTGGGACCTGCGCGCGAGGACGGCGAATCAGCCGCTCCATGCCCATCTCGGCAGCGTGGCCCCCGAGGTCCCCGTCTACGGAGACGGCTGCTGGGTCTCGTTGTCACACGACGAGCTACGGGCGGCCGCCGAGTCCTACGCCGCCCGCGACTTCTGGGGCGTCAAGCTGAAGGTCGGAGCAGACCTCGACGACGCGGTCCGACGGGTCGAGATCGTCCGCGACGTCGTCGGCCCGTCCGGTCGTGTCATGGTCGACGCGAACCAGCGCTATGACCTGCTCACCACGCGTCGTTTCGCCGCCGCGATCACCGACCTGGACATCACCTGGCTCGAGGAGCCGATCCTCGCAGACTCCATCCACGACTACGGTCGGCTGCACGGCACGATCGGGGTGCCGATCGCCGCCGGTGAGAACGAGTACTCGCGTTACGGATTCCGAGAGCTGCTGGAGCACGGAGCCGTCGACATCCTGCAACCCGATGCCCATCGGATGGGCGGAGTCACGGAGTTCATGCGCGTCCTCACACTCGCCGACACCTGGAACATCCCCGTGGCTCCCCACACCTCATGGGAACTGCACAGTCAGTTGGTGTGCTGTGGAACCACAGCCCTGGTAGTCGAATATTACGACTGGCTGCCAGAAGACTTCTTCGCGGTCCGTCCGGAGGTCACGAACGGTTTCGTGGCGGTGACTCAGGCGCCAGGAACAGGTGTCTCGATCGATCCCGCCTCGTTCGAAAAATACCAGGTCGCGCAATAACCGCTGCGGACGCCGCGCGCGACCCCCGACGTCAACTCCGGCTCCGGCACTGGCTCGAGAACGTTGCGACATTCCAGGAAGGCACCTCACATGGGCATACGGCTGGTTGGTTTGCGCGAGACCGGCGGGAACACCGTCGTCGCGAGGCTCGCCGAGGATGGCGCCGGCGTCGCGCCGATCTGTGGGCTGGAAGAGTTCTGGGCCGATCCCCACCATGCGGTGACGCTGCCACCGACCGGACCTTCGCTGCCCGCGACCGATGTCGACCTGGTTCCGCCCGTGCTTCCCGACGCGCGCGTGATCTGCGTCGGCTTGAACTACCTGGCGCATCTGGCCGAGGGAACGTACGCAGCAGACGGGATCCCTCCTCATCCCACGCTGTTCGCTCGCTGGCCGGCCTCACTTACGGTGGATGGGGCGGAGATCCCGGTTCCCCTCGATGAGGACGGTCTGGACTGGGAGGGGGAGGTCGTCGCCTACGTCGGCGCGACCCTCACCGACGCGACGCCGGAAGAGGCACTCGGTGCGGTGGTGGGTTACTCGACGTTCAACGACGTCACCGCACGCAGAGCGCAGAAGCTGACCTCGCAGTGGACCCTGGGGAAGAACGCCGACCGTTCCGGACCGCTCGGGCCGCTGGTACCCGCCACAGAGGTGGGCGACCTCCGCCACGGGCTCACCATCCGGACGCGGGTCAACGGTGAGGTGGTGCAGGAGGGCAGTACCGACCAGATGGTCTACACCGTCGGTGACACTCTCGCGCTGATCAGCCGCACGTTCGCCCTCCGTGCGGGCGACCTGCTCGCCACCGGAACCCCCTCAGGAGTCGGCTACGCGCGCACGCCGCCCTGGCTGATGCAGCCCGGCGACGTCGTCGACGTCGAGGTCGAGCGTCTCGGCACCTTGCGCAACACCGTCGTGGCCCGTCCCGGCCGGGTCGCGCAGTGACCGGGCCGCTGGATGGCCCCCATCACCGGAGCGCATATGGAGCGCGTTTCGTGAGTCGGCAACGCGTGCTCGAGCCGCCTTGGTGTCGGACAGTCCGCTCCGCATCGAGTGAGTCGCCTCATCGAAAGGGAAACGGCCATGACTGGATGTCACCTCGCCGGCCTGCTGGAGAACTCGGCCGGTATGTATCCGGAGCGCACCGCAATCGTGTTCAGCGACACCAGATTGACCTATGCCCAGGTGGACAGGGCGGTGAACCAGGTGGCGAACCTGCTGGTCGAGTACGGCGTGAAGCCCGGCGACAAGGTTGCGCTCTCGTGTCCGAACCTGCCCTTCTTCCCGATCGTCTACTTCGGCATTCTGAAAGCCGGCGCGACTGTCGTGCCGCTCAACGTGCTGTTGAAGGCGCGCGAGGTGGCCTACCACCTCAATGATTCCGGCGCTGTCGCCTACTTCGCCTTCGAGGGCACGGCGGAACTCCCTACAGGCGACACGGCACGCCAAGCGGTCGACGGGACTGATGTCGCTCTCATGGTCTTCGGGAGCGGGCCGGCGCCGTGGTCGCAGCAGTCGCCCGCCTTCGAGAGAGTCGAGCGCCACGACGACGACACCGCGGTGATTCTCTACACCTCGGGAACGACCGGTCAGCCCAAGGGCGCCGAGCTGCGCCACCGCAACATGCACTTCACCGCGCTGTCGGGTAAGGGCATGTACGGCGCGGACGCAGAAAGACCCGACACATACCTGTGCGCACTGCCACTGTTCCATGCCTTCGGCCAGACGGTGATCCAGAACGCTGCGTTCGCCTTCGGCGGCACTGTGGTGATGCTGCCGCGTTTCGAGGCCGCATCCGCGATCGCCACGATGGTTCGCGAGAAGGTCACGTTCTTCGCAGGTGTGCCCACCATGTACTGGGCTCTGCTCGGCGCGCTGACCCCCGACGTCCCGGTCGCCGAGATCGCCGCCAACCTCCGCGTCGCCGCCGCAGGTGGCTCAGCACTACCTGCCCAGGTGCACACGGACTTCCAGAATCGCTTCGGCGTCACCATCCTCGAGGGATACGGGCTGTCGGAGACCTCTGCCATCTCGTCATTCAGCGTCTATGGGGAAGACCCGCGCGTCGGCTCCATCGGTAAGCCGATAGCAGGCGTCGAGATGAAACTCATCAACGACGACTGGAGCGACGTACCCACGGGCGACCCCGAGATGATCGGCGAAATCGCGATCAAGGGCCCCCAGATCATGAAGTGCTACCACGGCCGGCACGAGGCCACAGCCGAGGCGATCAAGGACGGCTGGTTCCGCTCCGGCGATCTGGCCAGGAAGGACGGCGACGACTACTTCGTCATCGTCGACCGGTCCAAGGACATGATCATTCGTGGCGGCTACAACGTCTATCCCCGCGAACTCGAAGAGGTGCTGATGACGCATCCTGCGATCTCGCTCGTCGCGGTGGTCGGTGTCCCGCACGACTCCCATGGCGAGGAGATCAAGGCCGTTGTCGTGGCCGAGCCCGGCGCCAAGGTCACCGCGGACGAGCTCGTCGCCTGGGGCAGGGAACATTTCGCCGCCTACAAGTACCCGCGCCTCGTGGAGTTCCGCGATGCGCTGCCCATGACGTCCACCGGAAAAATCCTCAAGAGAGAGCTGAGCTGATGATGGCACACATGCGAGACCAACCCGCCGAGGTGGACGGGATCACGATCGACTGGGACGCCCCGATCCGCGTCAGCGACGGCACGGTTCTGCGCGCAGACGTGTTCCGTCCGACGGAGCCGGGCGACTACCCCGTGATCCTGGCGATGGGCCCCTACGGAAAGGGGCTGCACCTGGCCGACGGCTACCCGGCCAACTGGCGGCGCATGCATGAGGCGTACCCGGAGGTGGCGAACGGGTCGACGGGTCGCTACCAGAACTGGGAGATGGCGGACCCCGAGAAGTGGGTCCCCGATGGATATGTGTGTGTTCGTGTCGACTCCCGGGGCAGCGGACGGTCCCCGGGCTTCTTGGACGTCTTGACCGCGCTCCAGGCTCGTGACCTCTACGAGTGCATCGAGTGGGCCGGGCAGCAGGAGTGGAGCAACGGGAAGGTCGGCCTCCTCGGTATCTCCTACTTCGCGGCCAACCAGTGGCAGGTGGCCGCCCTGCGGCCACCTCATCTCGCGGCGATCTGTGTATGGGAGGGCTTCGCCGACCACTATCGCGAGGGTGCGCGCCATGGCGGAATCGCGTGCGAGTTCGTCAAGGGAGCGCAGGCACGCCAGATGTTCACCGTCCAGTACGGCATGGGTAGCCGGGGACCGACCGACCGCAACACCGGCCGTCCCGTCGCTGGTGACGTCGATCTCGATGACGATGTCCTGCGGCAGAACCGGCGCGACCTCTACGCGGAGCTCCTTGCGCGCCCGGTGAACGGAGAGTTCTATCAGGAGCGCTCCGCCGATCTGTCCCGGATCGAAGTGCCCTTGCTGTCGGCTGGCAACTGGGGCGGGATGGGACTGCACACGCGCGGAAACGTAGAGGGGTTCCTGGCAGCCGGATCCGAGCTCAAGTGGCTCGAGATGCACGGGGACACCCACTTCAATCCGTTCTACAACGATCGCGGGCTCGGGCTGCAGAAGCAGTTCTTCGGCACATTCTTGAAGGGGGAACAGAACGGCTGGCTGGATCGGCCGCCCGTCGAGCTTCTCGTGCGCCATCCAGGAGAGAGGTTCGAACCGCGATTCGAGCAGGAGTGGCCGATCGCACGGACCGAGTGGACCGAATTCCATCTGTGTCCGGAGACCATGGAGTTGCGCACCTCGCCGGGCGCCTCGGGCACGTTGAGCTACCAGCCGGAGCACGAAGACCTGCGCTTCAGGCTCCCGCCTGCCGGTCACGATCGAGAGTTCACCGGTCCAGCCGCAGCGAAACTGCGGATCTCGTCCGCCACGGCCGACGCTGATCTCTTCTTGAGCCTGAGGCTCTACGACCCGCAGGGCACCGAGGTCACGTTCATCGGGTCCAACGACCCGAAGGTGCCGATCGCGTTGGGATGGCTCCGCGCCTCCCATCGGCGACTCGACACCGACAGGTCCGAACCCTATCGACCGGTGCACAGCCACGACACCATCGAGTTCCTCGTCCCCGGCGAGCCCGTCGACGTCGACATCGAGATATGGCCGACGAGCATCGTGGTCCCGGCCGGCTACGTCCTCGAGCTGGGCATCGGTGGTCGCGACTACAGCAACCAAGGTACGGAAATCGAGAACGCGATGTACCCGACGACGGGCGTCGGCCCCTTCATCCACACCGACCCGGAGGATCGTCCATCAGAGATCTTCGGCGGCACGGTCACCCTGCACTTCGGTCCCGATGTGACGTCGTACCTGCTGCTCCCGGCGATCCCGGCTCCGTGAGCAGTCGCTAGGCGGATCTGCGCGCACAGCGGATGGCGACTGTAAGGAAGTGACGAGGTGGACAGCTTCCGCTGGCGACGCAGATCCGTGGGCCCTGTGGGTCCGGAGCACCAGCCAACGGTAAACGGGTACCTCGGCGACACCGTCGCGGAGGTACCCGTCGTCGTGAACCGCCGGGCGTGCCGGGTGGCGCGGGTGCGGGTCGTCGGACGCCGATGCCCGAGGACCTGCGCGAGTACGTCCCGGACGACGGTGAGGGTCAGGTGCCAGGTCGGGGTTGGGAAGGCCAGACCGCGCGAAATGGCGCGCATCAGCCGCAGCCCACTGACGACGTCAACTCGGCATCGCAAGACGGCGGACGGGCCTACGCCGGCCCGGCAGCCGGACACCCCTTCTGCCTCCGGTCAGCCTGAGCTTCATCGCGTGCCCGCGTCCGATGCTGCGCCCAGAACTCGGCGTGGTGTGATTCCGGTATCCATGAGCTTGACTGTGCCGTTGCGGCACAGTGTTGACTCAGGTCAGGGCTGATCAACATCGCTACGCAGTGTCTGACGCGGTCGTGACCGGCCGGCCGAGACCTGCGTGAGGCCGTGGCCGGGACGCCGATGACCGAGGCGTGACGTTGGACATGCCGCGGACCGGCCCCCTTATCGCTCTGATGGGAACACTCGTATGGGTATTACTTGGGATGAGTACCGGGAGCACGACGCCGTCGGGCTGGCCGGGCTGGTGAAGTCCGGGGCGGTGAGCCCGGTTGAACTGCTCCAGGCGGCGATTGACCGTGCCGATGCCGTCGAACCGACGATCAACGCGATCCGCCACCGACTCGACGACGACGCCCTTGCCCGCGCTCGCGGCCCGCTGTCCGGGCCGTTCGCCGGCGTCCCGTTCCTGATCAAAGACTTGGGCCAGCATCTCGCCGGGGTTCCGACCGGCAGTGGGAATCGGTCACTGGCACGCTTCCCGCGCCCGGAGACGTCCACGGTGGTACAGCGTTGGCTCGACGCCGGTCTGGTCGTGTTCGGCCGGACCGCGACCCCCGAGTTCGGTGCTCGGGCGATAACCGAGCCGGTCGCGGGGGGCCCGACCCGCAACCCCTGGGACCTGTCGCGGACGCCCGGTGGCAGCTCCGGCGGGTCCGCGGCGGCCGTCGCGGCCGGGGTCGTCCCGGTCGCGGGCGGGAACGACGGCGGGGGCTCCATCCGGATTCCGGCTGCGGCCTGTGGGCTGTTCGGGCTCAAGCCGGGGCGTGGCGTCGTCCCGTCCGGGCCGGACGTCGACGAGGTCTTCCACGGCGCCGCGGTGCAGGGCGTGCTGTCGCGCACGGTCCGTGACTCCGCCGCGATGCTCGACGTGCTGGCCGGCTCCGCACCGGAGGGCCCGTACCGGGTGGCTCCGGCGGAGCGTCCGTACGCCGACGCCGTCGTCGACGCCCCGCGCCCGCTGCGGATCGGGCTGACCACGGTGTCCTCGCTCGGCGGACCGGTTGATCCGCAGGCGGCCACTGCGGTTCGGGACGCGGGGGAGCTGCTCACCGGACTCGGACACGTCGTGGAGGAATCCGCCCCGGCCATCGACGGGCAGCGCCTGGCCACCGACTTCCTCACGACCTGGTACGCGATGGTCGCCGCCGAGGTCACCGCCGCACGGGAGTTCACCGGCTGTGCCGAGGACGACTTCGAGATCGAGACCCGGATCATGGCTGCGATCGGCCGGAGCCTTTCGGCGCCGAGATATCTGGCCACGCAGTCCCGCTGGCACCAGCACACCCGGGCGCTGGCCGCGTTCCACGAGCGCTACGACATGCTGCTCACCCCGACCACGGCCCGGCCGGCGTGGCCGATCGGCGAGTTCGATCTCGCCTTGCCGGTCCGGCTCGCCACACGGAGGCTGCTGGCTGCCCGGCTCGGCGGTGTGCTGGGCCGGATGAACCTCGTCGAGAAACTGGCCACCGCGAACCTCGAGCCCGCGCCCTTCACCCAGCTGGCGAACGTGACCGGGCGTCCGGCGTCGTCGGTGCCGCTGTACCGGACGTCGAGTGGGCTGCCGCTCGGTATCCAGTTCGTCGGGCGCCCGGGTTCGGAGTTCGAGCTGCTGGCACTGGCCGCGCAGCTGGAGCGGGCGTGGCCGTGGGCGCATCTCTGGCCGTCGTTGCCCGATTCGCCGTCCGCGGCCTGACGTCTCTCTTGGCACGGACAAAAATGCGTACATCCACTCATTCTTGGAATTCTTCTGGCTGATTGCTGATCGAGCGGTGCCGGACTCACCCGATCACGCGCGTGGTTGCGGAGGTGAGGAGCTTGGCCACGGTTCGCCGCGCGCTGCTTTCGTACGGCGTCCGGCTCCGCCCCGTCGTATGCCAACCGGGCCACCCGAGAAGGGGGTGCGTGCTGCCAGCCGCGGGGGGCACGACGTGCGCCGATCTCCGGGGTGGTCCGGGCTGCGTCGGACTTGGTCATCTGTGCTCAGGGCATTGCGATGGACGCCTTGGGCGGTTTATCGGGCCAGCCATGCAGACAGCCTTCGAGGCCATTCTGGACGACCCGCAGTTTCCGATCCCCGAGCAATATGGACGCTGCTTTGTGTGACAGAATGTCACGTATGACTACTTTGTTCTCACGCATTATCGCTGGCGAGCTGCCCGGGCGCTTCGTCTGGCAGGATCCGGAGATCGTCGCTTTTCTGTCCATCGCTCCGTTGCGGCCTGGTCACACTCTTGTTGTGCCGCGGCGTGAGGTCGACCGGTGGACGGACGCTGACGGGACCCTCCTGGCGCGTTGCTTCGAGGTAGCCCAGGCCATTGGGCAAGGGGTGCAGCGGGCTTGGAAGGCTCCGCGCGCCGGCCTCGTCATCGCAGGCTTTGAGGTACCGCATTTGCATATACATGTCGCGCCGGTCTGGGACATGTCCGACTTTGATTTCAGCAAAGCCAAGGAGGAGGAGGATCAGTCAGCTATGGACGAAGCCGCAGCAAAGCTCCGTGCCGCCCTGCTGGAACTCGGTTATGAACAGGCAGGGGACTTCGGCCCCGGAGTGTGAACCGGAACTCGTGCGAGCTCCCAGACCGCTGGCGAAGATCTGCTCGGCGTGGTTGTTGAGCCCGTAGCCGAGGTGGACATCGACACGGTGGCCGAGCGGATAGCCCGTGAGCTCAAGGAGGCAGGTGCGATGTGCTGGAGCCCCGAACTGGCCGCCGCCCGGGCCCGCGTTCCCTGAGCTCGACTCTGTCGGGCATCGTGAGGCTCTCGAGGCCGGCTTCGTTGAGCGTGCCGAAGGCTGGCTTGCGGTAGTCGCGGATTGTCCCCTCGACGCCCTCGGGCGAGGTGGCCTCCGGCTCCGCCACGCCGAGTCGGCGGTCGAGGGCGACGCCACGGTGCCGGCGCTCTTGGGCGAGCGCTGCTCGTCGGCCTGGTGCAGGAGGCGGGTGCGGGCTTTCTCGGCCTCGGGCAGGCGCGCGGCCTGCTTGTGTCCGCCGGGACAAGGGCGGCAGCTTGGAAGCCAGTTGCTCCGGGGCGGCGGGGGGCGAGGGTGTCCGGGCACTGCGGTGATGGCCGCGTCGTACACCTTGGCGGCGCGGCCCTTGACCCGGAGGTCACCGATTGTGGCCGGACTGAAGGCCGGCAGTGGGAAGACATCGCCGATCTGCGTCTCTCACACGTGCTGTAAGGCGTCGAACGTGCGCGGCCCGGCGCCCGAGCTGGTGGAGTCCAGGAGGGAACGCACCGCGCGACCCGTCGACCTTCGCTCCAGTGCTGTTCACCGTCTGCCCGTCCCCTCCACGTGGTGCTCCGGCACCGGTGTCAGCGCCGCTGGGCTCCGGAGACAGGCTCACAACCGGTTATTGCGGAGCCCGAAGCGATGGCCGACAATGACAAGACGCGGACCTCAGACGGACGGGACCGGCAGGGGAATAGCGCGGAACACCCCATCAGGGTCGAATCGGTGCTTCGCCGCGAGCAGCCGTTCGGTGTTCGGTCCGTAAGCGTGTGCGATCTGCTGGGTCTCGTCGGGCCCCAGCAGGTTGGGGTAACCGCCCGGCATCGCCTCGGATTCCAGCACCGCGGAAACGTCACGTGCCCATGCGCGGTGTTCCGGCTCCCGGGGGTCGCCCGGTTCCCAGCGGGCGATGGTCTCCACCATGAGATGGGGAGTGCGGTTTCCGAATGCCGTGTCTGTCGCGGGTATCCGGGACGCGATGCCGTGCAGGCTGTGGAGGGAGACGGCGGACAGCGGCGAAGTCAAAGTGTCACCCGCGTCGAGGAGCGCTGCCCGCGCAGCGGAAGTGAGCGCGGGGACCGTCCGCGTGCGGATCTCGACGTGCTTGCCGTACGGGAACATCGCGTCGGTGCTCGCCAGCATGTCGTGACCGGTGGTGGGGCCGAGTTGAGCGACCAGAGGCTCACCGAGGGCGGTGAGCCGCGCCAGCGTTTCCTCGCCGGCTCGGGCGTCGTCGCCGCTCCACGTCGGCATGACGAACACGGCGGGCGCTCCGTCCGGGCCGGCGAGGACGCCGCACTGCACGGTCAGCTCGTCGCGCCCTTCGGGCACGAACTCCGCCAGCCGGGCCAGCACCGCGGACGCCTGCGCCCAGGGGAACAGGATGGTGCCGGACAGGAGCGTCGGCGTCCGGTGGAGCTGGACGCGCATCGCGGTGACCAGGCCGAAATTGCCGCCGCCGCCGCGCAGCGCCCACAGCAATTCGGGCTCCCGCTCGGCATCGGCCGTGACCAGTGAGCCGTCGGCGAGCACTACGTCCGCGGACAGCACGTTGTCCAGCGCGAGCCCGAACCGGCCGCTCAACGGTCCGTAGCCGCCGCCGAGGCTCAGGCCCGCCATGCCGACGGTGCCGACGGTGCCGGTCGCCGCGGTCAGGCCGAAGGGCCGGGCAGCGCGGGCGAGGTCGGCGCCGGTCGCTCCTCCGGCCACCTCGGCCACCGCTGTGTCCGGGTCCACCCGCACTTCACGCATGCCGGACAGGTCAATGGTCAGACCGCCGTCGGTCAGCGCCCGGCCGGCCCAGTCATGTCCGCCGCCGCGCACCGAGAGCGGGACGCCGTGCTCCTGGGCGGCCAGGACTGCCGCCCGGGCGTCGGCGGGGGTGGCGCAGCGGACGACCACGTCGGGGCGGTGTGCGACCGCGCCGTTCCACACGTTCACGCCGGCGTCGTAGGCGGACCCGGAGGTGACGACCTGGCCGTTGTCGATCGTGCGGCGGAGGGCGTCGGCCAGGCGGTCGATCCGTTTGTCCGTCGATGTGGTCACGAGCTGCCTTTGTCTCGGAGAGGGGTAGGTGACGTGTTCAGAATATGACTCTGTTCATCAGAGTCAATCTCTGATGAACAACTGAACGCTCTGAACTCGGCTTAAACGCTATGCTCACCAGGCCATGACGTCATCGCCCACGAGCCGCCGCGCCGAGTACGCGGAAGCCACCCGCGCCGCCATCGTCGACGCCGCCCGCCAACTCTTCGCCCAGCAGGGATACTTCGCGACCACCGTCGAGGACATCGCCAAAACCGCCAGGGTCGCGCCCGCGACCGTCTACGCGGTCGGCGGCGGCAAGCAGGGGTTGATCAGCACGCTCGTCGACCTGTGGAGCCAGGCCCCGATCGTCGAGGAGACACAACGCCGCCGGGCGGAACTCACAGACACGGACGAGATCCTGCGGAACGCGGCCGCCACCGTGCGGAGCATGCGCGAGGAGTACGGGGACATCATGCGGGTGGCGTTGGCCACCGCCCCGCACCACGCCGCGGTCGCCGAGGGTCTGCGCGTCGCGACCGGGCGGTACCGGGATGCAGTCGCCGCCCTCGCCAGGCGGCTGGACGAGGTCGGCGGCCTGCACCCCGACTGCACGGTGGAGCAGGCGACCGACGTGCTGTGGTTCTACCTCGGCTACGCGGGCTTCTTCACGTTGGTCGACGACAGCGGCTGGACCTTCGACCAAGCCGAACACTGGCTCACCCGACAAGCCGGTGCGGCCCTGCGCGCGGCACCCTGAGACCACAGGTACCGGTCGCGCACCGACGACGTGGTTGGCCCGCCGTCGTAGACCATCCGGTCAGGCAGCCGAAATCGCGGCCCCCGACATCGTGCCGGGCCCAAAGACGTCGGAAGCTCTCGCTGCGCAGGGACAATTCGCTTACCAGCGCCTCCAGGTCCGGATCGTCGACCTCCGTGCCGGCCAGCTCGCGCAGGCAGGCCACGAAGTCCTGACGCGGATCCGGTTCGACCAGGAAGTTGTCCGGCTCCAAGAACACGGTTCGGACGAGGTTGGTTCCCGGTGTGTGCGCGGGGGAGAGGGCCTGGGCCAGCGGATTCGCCGCCAGCACCAGGAAGGTATGAGTCTGTACGAACGCGGGCGTCGCCGGCCAGGAGTCGATCAGCCGGGCCAAGGTGGGAGACACCCGATGGCGGTGAGCATGCCGGCGCGAACGCGGGACAGAGTTGGCGAGCGCGAACAAGTGCGTGGTCGCGGACTCGTCGAGCCGTAGAGCCTGGGCGAGCCTCGGCTGCGACGCGGGATCTAGCGTCGGGTCCATGGCAGCAGAAACACTTGACGGCCTGACCGCCGTCGTGACCGGCGCCAGTTCCGGCGTCGGCGCGGCCGCGGCACGGCGGATGGCCGCGATGGGTGCGTCCGTCGTCGTCGTGGGCCGTGCGGTGACCAGAACCCGTGCTGTCGCCGACGAAGTCGGTGGCACCGCCCTTCCCGCGGACTTCGCGCGCTTCAGCGAGGTGCGCGAACTCGCTCAGCACCTGATCTCCCGTGTACCGCGGATAGACATCCTGGTCAACAACGCCGGCATCGTCTCGCCCAAGCGGAAAACGACGTCAGACGGTCATGAATTGACCGTGCAGGTCAATTTCCTATCTCCCTTCCTGCTGACATCGCTTCTCTGGGAGAAGCTCCTGCAGGCCCCCTCCGCCCTTGTCATCAACACCAGCTCCAGCCTCTACCGGTTCGGCAAGCTCGGCCCGGACGATCTGGATCAGAATCGGAGCCGTTACGGGCAGATGCGCTCGTACAACGCCTCGAAGCTGGCAAGTGTCGTACATGCCGCCGAGATCAACCGCCGGGCACCGGACACGATGACCGCTGTTGCGTTCCACCCTGGCAGTGTCCGCTCCGGCCTCGACCGCGACTCCGCACTGGTCACGGCAGCAAAGGCAAGCCTGATCGGTCGGCGCCTGACGCGGTCACCGGAGGAGGGCGCCGAGCCGATCATCAGAATCGCCACCACCGACCGCAGCAAACTGAGAGACGTCTTCTACAACCGGCTTGAGCCGGAGCCACTGCGCACCCCTGCCGCGGACGCGGATCTCGGTGCCCGGCTGTGGCAGCGGGCCCACGAGCTCACCGACGCATCGACATAACAGTCCCTACTGAGACGACGTCCTATCCGGCAGATCCTGGGTCGCGGTGGTGAACCGTATGGCCATCGGCGACTTACCCGTGGCCCCGTACGCGATAGGTCCGCGGCGACGGGGCCGGCCTCCCTGACGGAGCGGGCGCTGGCTCCGTTCCGGCTCGCCGAGGCTCCCTCAGGCGCTCGCACCTCGCGCTTTCCCGCCCCCGCTTCCCACAGCACCTCCGCAGCCGCTGGGCAGAGCATCCGCTGATGGCGGCCGCGGAGACTGCGGCCTCGGGCTGCGGGTCCTCACGGATTTCCGACCGCCGACCGCCGACCGCCGACCGCCACGGCCCGGACGGCGGTTTACGTCGCGTCCCGGCCGTGTCCGAGATGCTCGTCCAAGAAGCGCTCCACGGCGCGGTACAAAGCGATCAAGTTCTCCGGGTTCTCGACGGAGTGCCCTTCGTCCGCCATGAGCATGTACTCGACCGGAACCCCCCGTGCCCGGAGGGCCTGGACCATGTTGTCGGATTCTGCCTGTGCTACCCGGGCGTCATTGGCGCCCTGGGCGATGAGCAGCGGTGTACGGACCTGGTCCACCCGGCTGATCGGTGAGCGGGCCAGCATGTCGGCCTCCTGCTGCGGATCCGCGGGGTCGCCGACCCAGCGGAACCAGTTGGCGGCAAGGGCCGGCCGGACGAACTCCGGCTGACTGCGCATGAAGCTGGCGAGGTCGGAGACTCCGAAGATGTCCACCGCGGCGGCGAAGACATCGGGGGTGAAGGTGACTCCGACCAGTGCCGCATAGCCCCCGTAGGAGCCGCCCAGGATCGCCACCCGGTCCGGGTCCGCGTATCCCTGCTCGATGGCCCAGTTCACACCGTCGATCAGGTCGTCGTGCATTTTGCCGGCCAGCTCCCCGATGCCGGCCTTCATGAACGACTTGCCGTACCCCGTGGAGCTGCGGAAGTTCACCTGAAGCACCGCGTAGCCCCGGTTGGCCAGCAGTTGGACGAGAGGGTTGAATCCCCAACTGTCCCGGTCCCAGGGACCGCCGTGCACGAGCAGGACCAGCGGCAGTCGGTGCGGCTCTGTCCCGATTGGCAGTGTCAGGTGGGAGGGGAGTGCGAGACCGTCCCGAGCGGTGAACGTCACCGGTGTCATCGGCGCCAGCTGCTCGGGATCCAGGTGACCACGGGGCCGGAACAGCAGGCGACTCTCGCCCGAGGAGTGGTCGTAGAAGTATGTGGCCCCGGGATCGCGGTCGTCGGTGAAGCTGACGACCCACCGCTGCTCGCTCTCGTCGGACGAGATGGAGGCCAGGTCGCCCTCGGACAGGTTCCTCAGGTTCTCCAGGACCTCGGCGAAGTGCGGGTCCAGTGCGTGGATCACCTGTCGTTCCCCGAGGTAGCGAACTCCGATGAGCTCGCCGGTACGCCGGCTGAAGATGAGAGGCGAGGGCAGTGCGGGAAAGACACGGGCTCGTGTGTCCAGGTCGTACTGCGGGTGGGAGTCGACCTCCGTCTCCTCGCCGGTTGCTGTATCCATCCTGGCCAGGCGGAGTCTGTCCGAGCCCCGGTTCGAACCGAAGAGCACGCCGCCGGCGTCGGGGGTGACCTCCAGCGGATAGACGCCCAGCGGATAGTCCGCACCGTCGAACTGCGCGATGTGGCGCAACGTCTGCGTGGCCTCGTGCCGACGCGAGAGCCGGAGGTCGCCCTGTTCGGTGACGTCGATGGTGAAGGGGTCTCCGCTGCCGCCATAGAAGAGGGTGGTGGCAGCGCCTTCGGTGTTCTCCGCGAGGGTCCGCAGGTCACCGGTGGCGATGTCCAGTTCGAAGAGGTCGAACGCAGCGGGGTTCCGGCTGTTCAAGGAGAACACCGCCTTACCCGGCCGCGCGGCGGGCAGCTTCAGATCCATGATGCGTGCGCCGGGGAAGGGGGTCAGGTCGGTCGCCGCTGCGTCGGGGTCTTCGAGGTCGACGCGGTACAGGTGGCGGTTCTCGTCGCCCCCCTGGTCCCGGGTATAGAGCAGCCACCTCGGATCGTCGGTCCAGTGGTAGCTCAGCAGGTTGCGGTCCTCGGAGGTGACCCGCTGGGCGTCCCCGGGCGTGTCGACACTCTCGATCCACAGGTTCAGGTGGTTCTCCCAAGGAGCCAGGTACGCGATCTTGGTGCCGTCCGGCGAGAGGGAGGCTCTCGAACGGACGGGAGGGGCGAAGAACTCCTCGACGCTGATGGTCTTCGGCAATGCCATGTCGGTCCTTCCTGTGGCTGTGCCCGACAGCGAGTGGTGAGGCCCCGCGACTGAACGGCAGGGGCTCTAGGTGGATCCGCAGCCTCCGGGCCGCGACCGGAGCTGTCACTTAATGACATTGTCATTAAGTGACAGTCATAGCAAGTGCGCCACACGCTGAGCCGCCCGCGCGGCGACGGTCAATGCGTGGCGCAGATCACGCATGCGAGGGGTGGTCGAGGCGTGTCACTAAGTGTCAGACTTGCATTTAGTGACGCATTGGTGAAGCCGCTCACGGTGACCTCGTCAGCGCCTTCCCTGCAGGGGGAACCTCAGCCGGTGCTTTAACGGAACGCGCCCTTTGTGTGTCGCGCCACATCAGTTTGAACTGATGGCAAAGGGTGTCAATAGTCACCCCGTCCTGTTTCCACGCATTCAAGGAGTCCACATGGATCTCACGCTTCCCCAGCAGATCTACCTGTGCGCCTACGCCTTCGAAAAGAATAAGTTCCCGGCTACTCTTCTGCAGTTCCGCGGTCAGCGGCTGCGCGCTGCGGCCCTGGTCGAGTTGATCCTTGCGGGACAGGCTGAGACCGACGGACGCCACGTTCGCCCACTTGGAGACCTGCCACCGACCGACCCGTTTCTCGCCTCTGTTTGGGAAGAGCTGCGCAGGAGGCCGAAGCGCTGGATGCCACTGGTGCACAACGCTGCGCACAAGGCGGAGAAGCCGGTCGAAGACCAGTTGACGGCTGCTGGGATCATCGAAAAGAAGGCCGGCCGCACCTTGAGCCTGCTTACGGGGAGCAAGGTTGTCTTGCGGCGGGAAGAGGAGGCCCGAGCCGTGCAGCAAGCGTTGCGTACGCGGGTCACCACCACTCCCGACCCGTCCTCGCTGCCCCTGGCGCAAGTGGCACTGCCGGTGATCGCCCTGGAAAGCGACGCGACCATGGGGGTCGTACTGGACCGTCCCGAGCGCCGTAAGTACAAGCGCACGCTTGAGGAATTCGCCAGGACATTCGATCGAGGAATACCGGGCCTGCGCAAAGCCCTGACAAACTCGGTGCTTTCCAGTCGGTCTGTCGGCGGCGGGTGGAGCTGACCAAGTCAAACCTAAGAATGCGTGCGTCCTCACAACGCGAGCCCCAAGGGACCGGATCAACACGTTGCTTCACGGCCCCTGCGCCGTTGGTGTGGTATGCGCGTACCCGGCGAGGTTCGTGACCAACTTGCCATGGGATGCCCCGTTTTGTTCCCTCATCCGAATGAGCGGCAGCAGTGGCGGCGCTGGCCGCCGAGGCCCGGTTGCCGCGAAGGCAGGCTGTGAACCGGCCCCCATTCCCCCTGCTCGGCGTGGAGGGGCATCACCCGGCCACCCGTCACGGGTCCTCGTCCTCCCGTACACGAATGAACCGCGGCGAGCTTTTCCACGTTGAGACGAGCGACGCCAAGGACCGCACCCCCCGGTCACGCGCCACGCCACATTTCCTCCGCCGTTCTCACCATGCATCTGCTGCCCACGGGCCAACTGACCGCTGAGGACGAGTCAGCGGTGGCCCGCCCCACCTCTCTTCCGAAGCCTTCAGGGTTCGTTCCCCGCTACCCCGTCACCCCCCGTTTCGGGGACACAGAAGACATGTACTTAATAGTGAATACTGGACAGAAGTCGAACGACTTCACCACGCTCATGCCCTTGCCTTCGGGGCATACCGTTCATCTGCCGGACGGCGACCGCGAAGCCTCGGTGCCGGCCACGACCCGACCGACCGCGGCCGGCGGTGGGGGCGCGTGAAATCCAAAATCGATCCGCTGACCGTCGCGGCGATGGCGGTCGCCGTGGTCGCCATCTCGGCCACCGCCCCTCTCACCGCCGCCGCCTCCGCCGCGCCGCTCGCCATGGCCTTCTGGCGCAACGCCCTGGGCTTCGTCACGCTCGGGCCGTTCCTGCTGATACTGCGCCGCCGCGAGGTGGTGCGTGTCGCACGCGGTGAACGCGGCCTGCTGCGCCGGGGGCAGTGGCGGCCCCTGGCCTACGGCTTCCTCGCGGCCACGTCGCTCGCCCTCCACTTCGCGGCTTTCATGACGAGCACGCGGATGACCACGGTCGCCATGTCCACGGCACTCGTGGCCACTCAGCCCGTTTGGCAGGCCCTCATCGCCGCGGGCCAAGGCGTCCGGGTCGCTCGCAGGACCTGGGCGGGCCTGACGCTCGCCGTGGTGGGAGCGGCCGCGGCCGCCGGTCTCGACATACAGTCCGGCGGCGCGGCACTGATGGGCGATCTACTCGCCCTCGCCGGGGCCGTGGCTCAGGCCGGATACACCGCCCTGAGTCAAAAGGCTCGCACAGATATCAGTACCCCCATGTATTCGACGGTCACCTCGCTGGTCTGCGGCCTGGAACTCCTCGCCGTCTGCTGGCTGGCCGACATCCCACTCACAGGATTCGATACATCCACCCACCTGTCGCTGCTCGGGCTGCTCATCTTCCCCCAGCTTCTGGGGCTCGGCTCAATGAACTTCGCCCTCGGCAGGGCATCGGCAACGACGATGAGTGTCCTGCTGCTGCTGGAGACTCCGGTGGCCGCTCTCGCCGCATGGTGGCTGATGGGGCAAGGTGTCGAGCCCACATCCTTCCCCGGGCTCCTGCTGATCATCGTCGGCGTCACCGTCGTGATTACGAGCGGCGACGGGGAACAAGCCGCGCCACAGCAAGGCAAACGCCGCAAGGGAACACCGCCGTATCCGGACCACACCCCGTACATGCCACAACTACCGCCGACGACCGGTGGATTCACCACCGGTGAGCGGGAACCGGCCACGCCGCACCGAGCTTTCATGGCCGCCTGGCCGACGTCACCGGAACCTCAGCCTTTCGGGCACCATGCCAAACGGGATCCCAGAGTGGCATGGGCGGGACTCGGCACGGACGAGAATCCGACGATCACGCTCACCTATCACGGCGCCGGGGCCTTCGACACCGAGTATTCGGGCAGGCCGCAGGTGGAGTAAGTGCCTGATCGCCAAGTGCCACAGGCCGCTCAGCGGCCGTACTCCCTACTTCGGCCAGTCCGAGCTGGGCCACTGACGGCCCAGGACGAAAGCCTGTTCCTCGATGGAGAGCGGGCTGACCTCGTTTTACCTGTGCAGTCGCGTCCGCAGCAGCTTCTTGTCCGGCTTGCCTGCGTCCGTCAGCGGCAGTTGGTCGGCGAAGGTGATGCGCGTCGGTTCGTACATGGCTCCGCGCTGTTTGCGGACCATGGCCCGCAGTTCGCCTGCGTCCACCTCGGCCTCCGGGGCCCGCACCACCACCGCGTGCACCTGTTCCGTCCGGTCGCTGTCGGGCACGCCGAAGACCGCGCTCTGCAGTACCTGGGGGTGGGAGTTGAGGAGGTCCTCCAGTTCGGTGGTGTAGACGTGGCCGCCGACCACGACGATCATGTCCTTGATCCGGTCGACGATGGTCAAGTAGCCCTCGTTGTCCAGGAATCCGACGTCGCCGGTGTGCAGCCAGCCGTCCCGCAGTACCTCGGCTGTGAGTTCGGGCTGCTTCCAATAGCCCTGCATGACGTG
The DNA here is from genome assembly GCF_017592595.1 of Streptomyces sp. NEAU-YJ-81. Lineage (NCBI taxonomy): Bacteria > Bacillati > Actinomycetota > Actinomycetes > Kitasatosporales > Streptomycetaceae > Streptomyces > Streptomyces sp. NEAU-YJ-81. Next base: position 40,285 of record NZ_JAGFNO010000008.1, read on the forward strand.
CTGGGAACGGACGCAGATCTCGCCGTGTTCGCCGTGGGGCAGGTCGTGGCCGTCCGGGTCGCGGATGGCCACCTCGACGCCGTCGAGGACCCTGCCCGCGGAGCGCAGCCGTTCGGGGCGGTCCGGGTCGTGGTCCTGGGGCCCGAGGACGCTGATGCTGCCGGACTCGGTCTGGCCGTAGCCCTGCAGGAGGACGGGGCCGAAGCGGCGTATCGCATCGGCGATGCGGGCCGGGGACGCCTGGCAGCCGCCGTACATCAGCTGACGCAGGCTTGAGGTGTCGGTACGGCCCGCGTCCGGGTGATCCATGAGCCGGTACAGGAGCGGCGGCAGCAAGTAGAGGTGGGTGATGCGCTCGCGGTCGATCGCCGCGAGCACCTGGCCCGGGTCGAAGTCCTCCAGCAGTACCACGGTGCCGCCTTCGGCCAGCAGGTGGTCAGCGATCAGCCCGGCACCGTGCGCGAGGGTGGTGGCCACCAACTGCCGGGGCAGGGCGGCCTCTTCCCCGCGGGGCGTGCGGGGCATCCGGCCGGCCCTCTCGAAGCTGGTGCAGATGCCCTTGGGGTGGCCGGTGGTGCCGCCGGTGTGGCGGATGGAACAGATGTCCCCGGGGCGGGCCAGGCCCGATATCGGCTCAGCGGACTCGGCGGCAGCCAGCTCCAGCAGGTCGGTGCCCAGCTTGCTGACGCCGAGCGTCAGGACGTGCGGCACCGGGGCCCGGGCGATGACCTCGGCGGCCTGCTCGGCGTGAGCGGGATCGACGATCAGCGCCTGGGTCTCCACGTCGCGCACGATGGCGGCCTGGGCGTCGGCGGAGAGCTTGTTGTAGAGGTGGTTGACCTGGCAGCCGACCAGGTTGGCGGCATAGCGGGCGGCCAGGGCCTCGGGGAGATTGCCGCTGAGCAGCGTCACGGTCTGCCCGCGCCCAAGGCCCTGGGTGCGCAGTGCGTGTGCCAACCGGTGGACCAGGTCGCGGAGTTGCCCGGCGGTGATCCGTCGGCCTTGGTGAACCAGCGCCTCGTGTGCGGGTGCGGCCCCGAGCGAATCCAGGATGTCATCCACGAACGAGCGGAAAGGCGGGGAAGTTACGGACATATCAATTTCCTCCTGATGTGCGTTGTGCTGTTCTTGCGCACTCACCCGACACGACGGCGAGCAGGGCGGGCGAGTGGCTGTGCTGGTGCATCACATCCGTCACTGCTCCGCCTGGCGAAGACCGAAGAGCTCCTGGTTCTCGGCCCGGTACAGGGCTCGCGGGCCGGGTGCTCCAGGAAGCGACGACCCGGGGCGGCGGGCTTGCCCGTGGTCTGCGCCGCCGAGGCCCCGAGGCCGACAGCGACGGTCGCCGCGACCGCGGTGGTGACAACGGCACCGGTGGTAACCGTGCGCCGGACGTTCGTTCTTGTCATTGCTTCCCTCATGATCTGTGAGCCCTGCCCACCCCCGGCGGGGGATGGGAGCAGCGGTCAGGCGGTGGTCCAGGTGCGGAGAAGGCGGTCGAGGGCATCGATGGTCCAGGTCCACGACTCGCCGGGATCGGGGCTGCTGTGGGCGTAGGATCCGGCGAGCTCCAGGTCGGTGAAGCCATGGAGGACGGCCCCGAGCAGGCGGACCGCATGGGTCTGCTCGGGCTCGGGCAGGCCGTAGCCGCGCAGGACGGCCCGCATCATCTGCGAGTGCCGCACCGCGGCGCTGGAGGCCGCGGTCTGCGAGTCGAGCTGGAAGCGGGAGGCTTGATACCGGCCCGGGTGCTGCCGGGCGTAGTCGCGGTACACGGCAGTGAGTGCGGCCAGGGCGTCCCTTCCGGAGCGCCCCGCCACCGCGTCGGCGGCCCGGTCGGCCATCTCCTCCAGGGCAAGCAGGCAGATGCGGGTCTTCAGATCCTGCGCGTTCGCCACATGGGCGTACAGACTCTGGACCTTCACGCCGACATGCCGGGCGAGGGCCGACGGGGTCACCTGGCCGAAGCCGATCTCGTCGGCCAGTTCGGCGCCGACCTGGGCCAGTCTGTCCAGGTTCAGTCCTGCTCGGGCCATGATGTGCTCCTCCGCTCCAACGAAGGCCATCATGCAATTGCCTGAAGCTTTCAGGCAAGTCGGTTCCCGGCCCCGCTTCCGCACCGCCGACGCCGCCGGGACCGTCGACTCGCCCGCGGGGCGCAGTCATCCAACCTGGCGACGCCATCCAGAGGTGGCCTCCGGGTTCTCGCCCTCAACACCCGGCATGGAGCAGAACGTCACTCTCAGTTACATGTCGCTTCGGCGTGGCTTCGGGGGCGCAGGGCCGACGGCTCCGCGGCCGGGGCCCTCGGAGCCGCGCCTCCGGCTGAACCGTCGGCGCCGTAGTCCCGTTGTTGCTCGCCAAAGGGCACACCCGGAGTCGGACAGGACCGGTCGGACCGGTCTGTCCTGGAATTGCATGAATAAATGTTGCATTTTCATTCATGAAGGCAAGGTAGGGCATTATGCGCGCAGCCCGCTTCCGTGCATACGGCGGAGCGGAGAGCCTGGTGATCGAGCAGGCCCCCGACCCCCACCCCGGAGCTGGTGAGATCTGTGTCCGCGTCGCGGCGGCCAGCGTCAATCCCATCGACTGGGAGCTGCGCACCGGCGCGCTGCAGCGGCTGGTTTCCCTGGACCTGCCCGCCATTCCCGGGCGCGAGGCCGTCGGCGTGGTCGACGAAATCGGTGCCGGAGTGCGGGGCATGCGCATCGGCGACCGTGTCTTCGGGCTGGGCGGTGTCACCGGCGCAACCGCGGAGCTGGCCATCCTCTCGGCCTGGGCCAAGCTCCCGCCACGTGGAACGATGAGCAGGCCGCGAGCGCCGGTCTGGTGTCCGTGACCGCGATGCGTGGACTGAACGCGCTCGGCTCCCTCACGGGGCGCACCCTTCTCGTCGAGGGCGCCGCCGGAGGCGTGGGGAGCGCCGCAGTCGAGATCGCTGTAGCGCAAGGTGCCACCGTGATCGGGACCGCCAGCGAATCCAACCATGAGTTCCTCACCTCTCTCGGCGCCGTTCCCGCCACCTACGGCCCCGGCCTCGCACAGCGCCTCACCGCTCTCGCTCCGCACGGCGTCGACATCGCCCTCGACACCACGGCCTCCGCCTCGCTGGACGACCTCGTCGCGATTACGGGCGACCCGACGCGCGTCGTGACGCTCGCCGACCAAGCGGGCGGGCAGCGCGTGGGCGCGCGTGTGTTAGGGGCGGACAACGACTCCACCCTCCTGTCCGCGGCCGCGGAACTGGGCCGGCAAGGCCGCTACACACCCCGTATCGAACAGACCTATCCCCTGGAGGAAATCGCCGACGCCCACGCGCACGCCGAGCGCGGACGCACACGCGGGAAGATCGTCGTCTGTATCCGAAGTGTGGGCACGGCCCAGGCGCGGTCGGCCCGCCACGGGATGACCCTTGTGAGCCGGCGCTGACTGCTCAGCGCTGGACGGCTGCCGCGAGGGTGTCGATGCGGTTCTCGTACCCCCGGCGGGCCTTGTGCGCTGCGTCCGGCGCGGTCGGGGCGCCCTGTGGGCCGCCGAGCGGCTGGCAGCGCACGGCGGGAGCGGCGGCGATGCGCAGCGCGTAACCCGGCCTCGCCGTACGGTCACGCCCTGGTCGAGCGCGGCCCGCTCGGCGTCGTCGGGCTCGGTCGCGCGGAGGAGTTCGGCGAGCTTGCCCGGCATGTCGAGGGTGACCGACTGCTCCGGGGCCGAGGTGGCCTCGTGGTCGGCCGCGGTGTGGTCGGGAAGGTTGGGTGTGACGGCTCTCGGATGCCAGGCCACTTGGCCGAGGACGACTACCCGCGCATCGAGCAGTCCCTTGGCAGTGACGCGTCGTGTGGGAATCAAGTCCCACTGGCAGCCGGTGCGGCCCTGGTGGAGGGGTGCGTTGACGATCTCCCGCATCTCCTACCGGCCCTGGTGGCCGCTGACCAAGGAGTGCGGGGCCTGCCATGCGGCGATCTTGCTATGACTCAGGTCACTCCCCCAAGGGGGACCGTTGACGACACTAAATGTCATAATGGCAGTTAGTGCCGGGGCTGTGTGGGGGCAGCATGTCGATCAAGACGCGTTGCGAGCCGCGGAGCAACCACGCACCGGATCCCTGGTGCCCTACCTGATGAACAGTGCAGCGCACAGAAGGAGAACTTATGAAGTCGTGGCGTTCCCGCATCACCGCCGGCCTCGTCGTCGGTGCCGCAGCGATCGCAATCCCGCTGACCGCCACCAGTGCTGTCGCCAGTCCCCCGCCCGGCAGTGGCTGGCACGTGGCTGGTGGTATGACGTATGACTCGAAGGGGCAGTGCGAGGCTGAGGAGCTGTCGAACGCCCAGCACAACGGGTATGACGAGGTGTGGTGCGACGGTCCGGGTGGTCGCGCCGAGTACACCGTCTGGGTGCGCTGACCACTTCCCAAGGCGCAGAACAGTCGGCCGCCCTGGCGCGCTGCGCCGGGGCGGCCCGGCTCCCCGATGTCTCACCATCCGCCCCGGTCCATCCGCTGCCGCTTGGGCCGCAGGCCCGTGGGTGGGAGGTGCCCCGGCCGGCGAGCAGCGCTGATCCTCGTCACCGAGCGGTACCAGTACCACGAGCCGGTCTCGCCGGTCCTCCAAAAGGACCGGCGAGACCGGCTCGCGTCGTGGAGTCACCGGACCGGGCGTAGCGCCGTCGTCAGGGCTCCTGCTGCCAGGGCAGGTATCCCGACCCGTTGTACCGTCCGCGGCGTGTCGTGGTCGCTCAGGCGGTGACGGGATCTCCCACGGCTCCGCCGGTGGCCGTGCGTACCGCTCGTGCGATCCGGGCAGGCGCGTCGGCGAAGTCCCGGGGATCGGTGCCCTCCAGGATGGCGGCGCCGATGTGCTCGTTGAGGACCCGCAGCGCGGCCGAGGCCGCAGCGGCGTGCAGGCGTACGTCGAGGTCCTCGGCCGGAAGTCCGAGTCGCTCCGCGATGATCTCGGCCATCTCGCGCTCTACTTGGTCGCATGCCATCAGCCAGGCCGTACGGATGGCCGGCTCCGTGTCGGCCAGCCGGATCATCTTGATCGCGAGCTCGGTGTCCATCCGCTCCACGTCACTGGCCTCACGACCGAACTTGCTGCTCTCCGCGGCGAAGTGCACTTCCAGCGAGAGCTGCGGAGGCCAGCTGCGCAGCGTGGACATCTCCCACTCCACGCCCCGCATCACGATTGGCTCGGCGCAGCTCTCCTTGCTGCGGAAGTGGCGCCAGATGGTGCGCGTCGACAGGCCCACGGCCTCGGCGATCTGGTCTCCGCTGGTCGCGTCGACGCCCTGCGCCCAGAAGAGCCGGGACGCTTCCCGTGAGACATCCAGACGCAGGCGGTGGCGCCGCTGATCACTCATGCCGCCACGTCCTTTGGTCGGTGCCGTACCGGCCATCCCTTTGCTCCTTGCTCCCGACTGCAAGTGAAAGGATGGCATTTAGTGACGCCGCTGACCAGTCAGTGAATACGACGGAGCTGGTCCTCGCGACGGGTCTTGCTCGACGGCTCCGGTGTCCATGGCAAGGGGCGGGGTCCACACCACGGGGGCCGCGAAGCTGCGGGCCGGCCTGCCGTCCGACCGGCCCGTCGCCGGGAGCCCGCGGGTGGGTAGTACGGGGCCGACCACGACGTGGGCGTCACCTGGCCCCGGGGCGCTCTCCCTCGTCGGCATGGCCGTACGGACGACCAAGGCCCCCGGGGCGCTCCCTCATCGTCGGCCGTCCTGACGACCGAGAGCGAACCCTGGACGGATGAGTCCGATGCGCGGCAACCTCGACGCGTTCGTGGAGCGGGTCTTCCACTGAGACCGACAGGGGCTCCACGGCCATCGTCGCCGAGCCCCTGTCCACTCCTTGAACCACCGTCAGGAAGGCGATACGGCTGCTCGCAACGGACACGGACTTCTGGTTCGACAACCACTGGATCGTGGACTGCACACCAGCCAGCCGATCACGAAGGGTGCCCGGGACGATCCACCGTCCCGGCCACCCTGCTGTTCCGGCCTCGTTCGTTACGGCCGCCGCCCGGACCGGACGGAACCGACCCCTGGCCGCAGGGCTCCTCCACCCCCCTGGTCGACCCCTCGGCGACGTCGGCACGGGGCGTGTCGGCGGGGGCCGAGAGGGCGCGGCCGCCGGTGGCGATGGCGCTCTCCTCGGCGAGTCGCTCCGTGCTGGTGGTTGTCTTGAGCGGCTTCTCCTCGATGAACAGAACGGCGATCAGCGCCAGCAGGGCGAACGGGGTGGCCCAGAGGAAGAGTTCGGCGGTGGCGGTGCCGTAGGCGTTCTCCACGAGCGCGCGCAAGGGGGCGGGCAGGGTCGTCGGGTCGGGGACACCGTGCCCGGCTGCGCCTCCCGGCGTGTCACCTCCCGCCGCGCGGCCGGCGGACAGTTCGGTGGCGACGCGGTGGGCGAGGACCGCCCCGAGGACGCTGGTGCCCACGGTCCCGCCCATGCTGCGCGAGAAGGACAGGACGGAGGTGGCGCTGCCCAGAGTGTTGGCGGGCACGTCGTTCTGCGCGGCGAGGACAAGGTTCTGCATCAGCATGCCGACGCCGGTCCCCAGGACGGCCATGTAGACGCTCAGCACAAAGAAGGGCGTGTGGGATCCGATGGTGGACAGCAGGGCGAGGCCGGCGGTCATGAGGACGGTGCCTGCCACGAGGTACCGCTTCCACCTGCCGGTCGCACTGATCCGGTGTCCGGCGAACGTGGAGGCGGTGAGCGATCCCAGGATCAGCGGCAGGCTCATCAGACCGGCGGTCGTGGGCGACTTGCCCATGGCCACCTGGAAGAACTGTGAGAGGAAGACGGTGCCGCCGAAGAGGCCGACACCGGCCAGCAGGGAGGCCAGGCTGGTCAGCGCCACAGTGCGGATGCGGAAGATGCTCAGCGGGATGATCGGCTCGGCGGCCCGGGACTCGACCCGGACGGCAGCCGCCAGCAGCAGCGTTCCGCCACCGACCAGGGCGGCCGTCTGCCAGGAGAACCAGTCGAACGTGCTGCCCGCCATCGAGACCCAGATGAGCAGTGGGCTGACACCGGCGACGATCAGGAAGGCGCCGAGCCAGTCGATTTTCACATCGCGGCGGACGTGCGGAAGGTGCAGTGTGCGCTGCAGCAGCGCGATGGCAAGGAGCGCGAACGGCACGCCGATGAAGAAGCACCACCGCCAGCCGAGCCAGGAGGTGTCCACCAGGAGGCCGCCGATCAGCGGGCCGGCCACGGTGGCGCCGGAGAAGACGGCGCCGAAGACGCCGGAGTACCTGCCCAGCTTCCGCGGGGGGATGACGGCCGCCATCACGACCTGCGTCAGTGCCGTGAGTCCGCCTGCCCCCAGGCCCTGCACCACCCGGCTGAAGATCAGCATGCCGGCACCTTGGGAGAATCCGGCCACGAGCGAGCCGACCACGAACAGTCCCAGCGATATCTGGAGGAGCACCTTCTTGCTGTAGAGGTCGGACAGTTTGCCCCACAAGGGAACGGTGGCCGTCATGGCCAGCAGCTCCGCGATGATCACCCAGGTGTACGAGGATTGGCTCGCCCCCAGCTCGGCGGTGATCCGGGGCAGCGCGTTGGCCACCACGGTTCCGGCGAGGATGGCGACGAACAAGCCAGCCACCAGTCCGGAGACCGCCTGAAGTACCTGCCGGGGCGGCATCGTCGCCGCTTCCGGCTTCGTCGCGGGTGAACCGTCGGTCGTCACTGAGTCTTCCCTGGCCTGTGTCACACCCGGCGAACGGTGGATCCGGCGGCGTCGTCGCTCACTCATCCCAGGTCCGATGCGATTGCGCACCTGCATGGGGTCACCTCGTCATCTATCCGTGGGAACAAACGCCACTTGTGCCGGACGGGCCGTGGGGGCCCGTCCGGCACGGACTGGGAGCGGAGAGGGCGTCGGTCAGGTGCGCTTGGCGGGCAGCAGTCCTGCGGCCTTCAGTCGCTTGTCGGAAGCCCGGGCGGCCCAGGCGACGGCCAGGAAGCCGACGGCGAGGAGCGGGTAGCCCATGGCGATCTTGGCGAAGCCCAGCGAGCCGACCTCGTCGGCCTGGTAGAGGTATTGCTGGACGGCGAACCGGGCGCCGAAGATGGTGGCCAGCACCAGGGTGGCGATGTCGTAGTAGAGCCGCGAGCGCTTGTCCGCCCGCCAGACGGTGCCCTTGCCGGTCGCCGAGTTCCAGATCAGGCCGGCCAGGGGCCAGCGCAGTACCACGGAGAGGGCGAAGGCGACGGCGCCGACCAGGCTCAGCCAGATGCCGATGAGGAAGAAGTCCTTGGCGGATCCCGTGTACCAGGAGATGCCGGCGGCGACCGCCACGCCGAACACGCCGCCGAGCGCGGGCTGGAGCGACTCCTTGCGCGCCAGCCGCTCCACCGCGATGCCCAAGGCGACGAGCAGGGCGGCGAGGATGCCCACCTTGAGTCCGCCGACGTTGTTGGCGACGACGAACACCACGGCGGGCAGCGCCGAGAAGATGACCCCCTTGATGCCGCCCGCCTGCTCGAGCGCCGACTTCTGCTTCCGTCGGCCTGCCGTCTGCACGTCGGTCGCCGACTCCTGGGGCCTGGTGGTCTGCATGGTGATCAGCTCTTCCGGGTTTATCTGGGAGGACGGGGTGTCACTAAATGCCATTCTGGCGGTAAGTGACGCGAGAAACCAATGCGTGTGCCGTGATCTGGGTCACACTCGACGAAGCCCCTGGTCAGCGAGTCGCCCGTCGTTACCTACGGCGGCGCGGTCCGTACGGCGGTTCGGCGATCGCCGTCGACCTGTCCCGGATTGGCCGGCTCGCTCAGTTCCGATGTCCGACGACCCGCGTGAGTGCGCCACGGACGACGGTGAGGGTCAGGCGCCCGGCGGTGCGTCGGCGCCGCTCCGGCCGCTACGCCCGGACGCGGCGGCAGCCGATCACGGGCTCCATCGATTGATTGACCCCATCTCAGGGCTCTGACCCGCACCGGCATTGATCAGCTAACGTCCGAGGGCACACGTGCCGGCGGTACGTGACGCCCTGATGAGCCCGCGGCGCCTCTCGCGGCTACGGTCCGGACCGGAGGCTGGCTCAGCTTCCGCATCCCAGGCCAACGGCTCAGCATGTGGAACAGATGTGGGACGCGTACCACGCCGGTCGGCTTGGCACGGTGGTTGCCGCGCTTCCTGCGCTTCCCCGCTATGGCCTGGGGCCATCCGACTCAGACGCGTGTACCAGCGATGCATATACGCACATCGCTACGTGCAGGGAATCTACGCCGTGTCGATCGACGCCCTCCGCGCCGGCCGGGTGGGGTGGATCCGGTGCTGCGTGGAGAAGCGGTTGCAGGCGGCGGAGGACGTCGAGCTGGGCGGGGTTGTAAAGGTCCTCGATGGCCTTGCCGATCGTCTGCGCGGCGAAGTGCGCGCCGCCCGGGGCGTCGGCGTGGGCGTTCCGCAGCCCGGGGTGCTCCGCGTGGAGCGCGCGGACGTAAGGGGCAGTGCGCTCGGCCAGATCCTGCCGGGTCTGTTCGTCGGCGTCGGCGGGCAGGGCGGCGAACTCCGATGCCAAGGGATAGGTGGGACGGCTTCGCAGCAGCTCGGAGTAGGCCCGCAAACCCTGTGGGCCGAGGATTCGGGTCATGACGACGATGAATGAGCGGTCGACGTCGGACAGTTGCGCTTCTGCGGCGGCCGGGGCGAACTCGGATGGCAGGTCGGTCGTCGCGGCTTGGCGCAGGATGAGGCCGAGCTCGATGCGAGCCTGTCGGAGTCGTTCGATGGTGGTGGCGAGTTCGGTGTCGAGAGCGCGCAGGGCTTCCTCGGGTTGGTCGTCGGAGTCGCCCATTGCGGCGATCTGGGACAGGGAGAACCCGAAGTCGGTCAGGCGTTTGATGCGCAGCACCCGGATGAGGTGAGCGACGCCGTACTGCTTGTAGCCGTTGGCGCGTCGCTCTGGCTCCTCGAGCAGACCGACCTCGTGGTAATGGCGTACCGCCCGCAGGGTCGTGCCTGCGATCTCGGCGATCTCGCGGGTGCTCCAGGCCATTGATCGTTCCCGTGTTTCGAAAGCGGCTCCGTCGACGCGGTCACGCCGACGGGGAGGGTGTCGCGCTTGAGCCGCCCTGAAAGGAGTGTCAGCGGGCGTAATCAGCGCGCGGAAGGCGAGCGGGTGGACACACTCATGCGCGAGGTGGCTCGGCGCAGGCTTCGGCCAGTACGGCGCCCATCTCCGGGACGAGTCCGGCGACGGGGGTGTGAGTCAGCTCCGTCATCCGGAGCCGCCCGCCGACGGTGACGACACCCAGAACGTGTTCGCCTCGCAACTGGGTGATCTGCGCCGGGCCCCACAGCGCGGTGAGCGCGTTCCCGCTCCGCCGACTCGGGTGCGCGACCCCGAGGTTGGTGATCTGAATGTCGGCCGCGGTGGCGGCGGCCATCATCGCCTCGGCGTCGTCGCCGCTCGATGGGGAGTGTTCCGCGAGAGCCGCGGAACCGGCCTTGAGCGCGTTCGGTGTGCGCTGACGGGAGAGCGAGGCGCGGGAGTGACGAGCAAGCGTCCAGAAGTCGTGCGCGTCGTGCGCGTCGCTCCCCGTCCGGGCGCCCATGAACCGGACCACCACTTCGTCGGGCAGATCGACCGCACGGCGCAGGTCCACCGGGCTCAGGACCCGCACGAACTCGCGCCCTCGTCGGTGGAGTACCACCGTGGCGGCGGCGCACAGCGCGGCATGCACGGAAGTGCGCTCAAGACGACACCGACGGACAAGGCGCGTGGTCAGTCCCTGATCCAGGGCAAGAGCGTCGACGTGCGGGGTGTGCCCGGAGAAAGGCGTGAGCTCGCCGACGGCGTTCATGCGCGCGTCCTCCTCCGCGGGCGCGCTGGTCGTCGCGTCGCCGGTGTCCGCCGCCCCGTTGACGTGGGCGAGGAGTTCCTCCTGCGCTTGTGGGACGGTGCCCGGCGGCAGCTCCTCACCGCCCAGGGCCGCCACCAGGTCCAGCAGGGCCCGCAGGCCGCCGACGCCATCGGCGATCTGGTGGGCGAACGTGAGCACGACTACGCACCCCGACTCCCGTGGGATGAGCGTGGCCCGTGCCAGGGGCCCTGGCGTCGGGGGTATCGGCCGCGTCTGCTCGACGGCGACGACGGATTGCCACGGAGTGCCGTGGGCGGCTACCTCAACGGGGATCGCGCCTTCGGAAACCCGGAACACGGCCTCGGGCGCGCCGTGATCAACCGCGACCCCGAGCAACGGATGCCGATCCTGCAGCGCCGCCAGCGCCGACGCCAGCGTGGTCGCCGATACGCGCCGATTCACCTCGGCGACCAGGGAGAACTGGAGCGGGTTGCGGCGCATGTAGAAGTCGATGGTTCGCTCGCACGCGCCCAGTGTTCGAACGACGTGGCCTCGGCTCATGGTCATCCTTGTGTTGTCTCTTCTCGTCCTGGAGGTCGCCGGGCCCGGAGTCGTGGCGTGGGGGTGCAGGCTCTGGTGCGTCTGTCTTTCTCAGGGGGTGCGGCCGGGGCAGACCGATCCGGCGGGCTGCTGTCCGCCCAGGTGGCGGGCGAGGAAGCGGTCAGCGGTGCGGAACATGTCGATGGTGTTGTCCGGGTTCACGAAGCCATGGCCCTCGTTCTGTTTGACCAGGTACTCGACCTCGACGCCACGGGCGCGGAGTGCGTCGACGATCTGGTCGGACTCGGCCTTGACGACGCGGGGGTCGTTGCCCCCTGGACCACCATCAGCGGTGTGCGGATCTGGTTCGCCCGGCTGATCGGCGAGCGGGCCCACAGCTCCGCCTCCTGCTCCGGGTCGCTTGGATCGCCGGCGTGGAGGTACCAGTTGTTGATCAGGTGCGGCTTAACGAACTCCGGTACGGTGCGCAGGAAGGTGACGAGGTTGGAGATGCCGCAGAAGTCGACGGCCGCGGCGATGACGTCGGGGGTGAAGGTGACGCCGACCAGGCTGGCGTAGCCACCGTAGGAGCCGCCGAAGATCGCGACCCGGTCCCGGTCCGCGTACCCCTTCCGGACGGCCCAGTCGACCGCGTCGATGAGGTCGTCGTGCATCTTCCCGGCCAGCTCCCCGATGCCCGCCTTGACGAACGCCTTGCCGTAACCGGTCGAGCCGCGGAAGTTGACCTGAAGCACCGCGTAGCCGCGGTTGGCCAGTAACTGCACCACGGGGTTGAACCCCCAGCCATCGCGGTACCACGGTCCGCCGTGCACCAGCAGCACCAGCGGCAGCCCGGCCGGCTCGGCCCCCGTGGGCAGGGTCAGATACGAGGGGAGGGCCAGTCCGTCGCGTGCGAGGACCGTGACCGGTGTCATGGGGGCGAGGACCTCGGGACCCAGATGCGGATACGGCCTGAACAGCAGCCGGCTCTCGCCCGTGGAGTGGTCGTAGTAATAGGTGACACCGGGGTCGCGGTCATGGGTGAAGGCGACCACCCACCGCTGCCCGCTCACGTCGGACGACAGGGTGGACAGGTCGCCGTCGGACAGCTTCTCCAGGTTCTCCAGCACCGCGCCGAAGCGCGGGTCCAGCGGGTGGATCACCTGCCGCTCGCCGAGGTAGCGCACCCCGAGCAGCTCTCCGGTCCGCCGGTCGCGGATGAGCGGCGACGGCAGCGACGGGGAAACGGTGGAACGTGTGTCGAGGTCGAAGAACGGGTGGCTGTCGACCGGGGTCTCCTCGCCCGTGACCAGGTCGAGCCTCGCCAGCCGGGTCAGGTCGCTGTCCCGGTTGGAGCCGATCCACGCACCGGTACCGTCCGGGGTGAGCTGGAACGGCTGGACGCCCAGCGGGTAGTCGGCGCCGTCGAACGTGGTGACCGGGCACAGTGTCCCCGTCCCGGCCTCCCACCGCGCCAGCTCGATGTCACCGTCAACCGTCCAGCTATGGGCGTACAGCTCCCCGTCAGGCGTGCACAGCCACCCGGCGACCTGGCCGGGGTTCTCGGCCAGCATCGTGAGGTCACCAGTGGCGATGTCGAGCTCGAAGAGGTCGAACTCCGTGAGCTTCCTGCGGTTCAGACTCAGGATCGCCTTGCCCGGCCGCCTGACCTGCGGTTCGAAGCCTATGATCTTGGCACCGAGGAAGGGGGTGAGATCGACCGCCTCGGCATCCGGGTTCTCCAAGTCGACCCGGTAGAGGTGCCAGTTCTCATCTCGGTCGCCGTCCTGTTCGTAGAGCAGCCACCGCGGATCGTCGGTCCAGTGGTAGGTATGCACGCTGCGGTTGTCGTCGGCGGTGACACAGCGCGCCTCCTCATCCAAATCGACGCTCTCCACCCAGACGTTCAGTCGTTCCCGCCACGGCGCCAGGTAGGCGATCCTGGTGCCGTCGGGCGAGATCGAGGCCCCGGTACGGACGGGCGCGCTGAAGAAGTCCTCGACAGCGAGGTGCGCCAACCTCGCGCGGAATGGCGGACATGCGGACACTCCTTCTGGTTTCAGCTCAGCTCAGCTCAGCTCAGTTCGGCGCCGTGCGGTTCAGCGCGGTTCCGTTCAGGCGATGGGGCCGCCGACGACTCCACCGGTGGCTGTGCGGATCGCGTGGGAGATGCGCCGGGCGACGGCCGTCATGTCGGTGAACGGCGTGAGTTCGGCGCCGGTGAGGACGGCGGCGCCGATGTGCGCGTCCAGGACCCGCACGACCGCGGCGGCCGCCGCGGCGTACATGCGCCCCTCCAGATCACCGGCCGGGCGCTCAAGACGGTCACCGATGATCACGCACATCTCGCGTTCCACCTGGTCGTAGGCCATCAGCCAGACGGTGCGGAGCGCCGGCTCGGTGTCGGCGAGCCGAATCATCTTCATCGCGAGCAGGTTGTCGACGGGCGGTGGCTCGTGACTGATCCTGGTCAGTTCCGTCGCCAGATGGTCGTCGAGGGACTTGTGCCGGGGCCAGCTGCGCATCAACGACACCAGGGTGACGACACCCTGCATGATGACCGGTTCCGCGCAGCTCTCCTTGCTGCGGAAGTGCCGCCAGATGGTGCGCGTGGACAGGCCCACCGCCGCCGCGATCTGATCGCCGCTCGTAGCGGCCACCCCCTGCTCCCAGAACAGGCGCGCCGCCTCCCGGGAGATCTCCAGCCGCAGCCGCGCACGCCGCTGCTCGCTCATCCCCCTCCACCGCCCTTCTTCGTCGTCATGGCGCTCCACCCCCTCCCGTTCTGTCATTAAGCGATATCTTGTCACTAAGTGACGCGATCATGCAAGTGTAGACCTGAAGACCTTCGGGTCCGGTGAGGCCGGCTGCGCTACAAAGCCGCCGGCGACACCCTCGGTCTTGATCTGCTGAACAACCCCGCGCTGGTGGAGACCAACTCCGCGGTGGCCTGAAAAGTCGGCCTCTGGTACTGGAACACCCAGACCGGCCCCTGGAACATGACGCCGCCGCACGACGCCACAGCCGGCGGTCCCGGCTTCGGCGAGACAATCCGCTCCATCAACGGCGCCCTGGAATGCGGCGGCGCGAGCCCCGCCCAGGTGCGGAGCCGCATCGATACCCACCAGAAATCCACCCTGAGCAAGGGGACTGGATCCGCCAGGCCGAAGCCGACGCCGACGTCGGCGAACGCGACGACCTGCTCACCACCGCCGAGCGTGGGAAGCTGACCACCCTGCGGAAGAGAATGCCCAGCTCAAGCCGGCGAACGAGGTCCTGCGGACGGCCTCGGCCTTATTCGCGGCCCAGCTCGACCCGACCCGGCCCAGGTGACAGCGCTCCTGGACGAGCACCCGCACCTGGGGTCGAGCCCGTACTCCGGGAACCCGAACGACGCCGCCAGGATGTGGCGACCGATCCCTCTTGAGGTACCGATCCACGAGGTCTCGCGCTGGCTCGGCCACAAGTTGATCAAGACCACCGTAGACATCTACGGTCACCTGGTCCCGAAGCGTGGGACCGTTGTCGGGACGTCATGCAGAACGCCATGCGCCCGGCTGTGACAGGCTCGCAGGCGTCTTCCTCCGCAGCGTGACGTACTGGATGTGCTGGATGAGTTCCGACGGTGCTGGATCGGTGCTGGATGCGATCAGCGTGACCGACGTTTTTGCAGGTGGGAGCACTGCGTTGAACGTTCCGCTTCAATGTGTGAACTCCAGCACGTCGCTGAACCTGGCGAATGCGCAGGTCAGATGGGATGGGATAAGGCAGGTCAGAAGGGCTCGACCCTTCGGGGCGGGCTCTTGGCCTTTCCCGTGCTGGTCGGCTGCTTCTTCCCGCAATGGGCGGCGTACGACGATCTCGCTGCGCGCTGAGTTCGGCGCCCTGCGCCAGGGGCAACCGGGTCTGCCCGCGGCAGAACCGTGTACGCGCTGTCCGGGGGGAATCCGGAGCCGCTCGGCCAGCGAGTTGGAGGGGGCGGGTTTTCCTGGGCGTTTCCCGGGCGGGATGCGGCGTCCGGGGTTCGGACGCGACTGAGATGCGGGTCGCGGGGACACGGCGGGCCGGCTCGGGAACGCCTCGCGCGCCGCTCAGCCCCGACTGACCGAACCGCTCGGCCCGCTCGCGCCCCAACCGGTCGGCGTACCAATCGGCCACGTCCGTGTGCGGCGCGGGTCGGCCGCGCCGCAGCACCGCCCGGTCCATCACGTCGTCGTGGACGAGCGCGCAGGTCTGGAGCAGTTCCAGGGCGCCTCCGATCCGCAGGGCCGCTGCAGCGGACGCCGGGTCCCGGCCGGCGCAGGCCCGCGAGGCCCACCACACCAGCTGCGCGCGCGTGCGCTTGCCGCCCTCCAGAGTGAAGCGGGTCACCCGTTCGGCCAGCTCCTCGGCGAACAGCGGATCCGCCAGTCGAGCGCGGTGCAGGCGCTCCGCCAGCACATGGTCGAGCATCCGGCCGACGGCGCCGGGCACGTCGGCGTCGACCTGGCGCACCTCGGCGGATCCGGTGGGAAGCGGCCCGCTCGCCGCGGGCCACGCCTCCGTTGTGCCATGTCCTGCGCCGCCGTCGACCACCGGCCTGCACAGAGGTGACGCCACGGGCGCCTCCGCCACCGCGACCAGGCGCGGCGGCGCGGTCGCAGGGTGGTTCTTCGCGTGGGTGGGACGCATCCTGGTTCCTTCCGCCGTGTCCGTCGTTCTCATCTCATGTTTGCTTCGGCGCGGACGGCGCGGACGGCGCGGACGGCGCGGACGGCGCGGACGGCGCGGACGGCGCGGACGGATGCGCGAACGCCCCACGCGATCGTGGCGACCACCGCCCCTTCACGGTGCCGTGTCCGGCGCTCGCCGTCAGGAGGTGCTCTGCATCCGCCGGGGTACACAATGTGGAAAACCGGGCCGGGACATCCGGGAACGGGGTCCCGTGGGACATCCGCCACGCGGTGGCACGGCAATCACCCTCGGAGCCCATCACCGTTGTAGGACCCCGCCGCCGCGAGTTCGGAAGCAGACCGAGGAAGGGAGGCGCCGTGCCGGAGACGGACGTGGCCGTTGTGGGGGCGGGCGCTGCCGGGCTGTCGCCGGCCCACCGGCTCGCCGGACGCGTTCCCGGCCTGCGGACGCCGTCCGTGGTGCTGGTGGACGCGCCGCCCGGTCCGCTGCGCCCGCCCCCACGGACCTGGTGCTACTGGGGGCGGACCCGGGCGGTTCGACGCGGCGGTGCAGGCCGAGTGGCGGTGACTGAGGGTGCGTCCGCGCACCGGCTTCCCGGTCGAGGGGGACATCGCCCCGCTGCGGTATCGAACGATCCTCTCCGACGACTTCGAGCGCGCTCTCAGGGCCCTGGCCACGTGGGGGCGGACACCCGCCGTCCGCGGACGGTCGGACTGATCGGCCTCGCGGGACCGGACTGGTCCCGCCGGACCGAACCCGCTCCTGCGCAGACGAGGACGCCGGAACAACCGCAGGGACAGACCCGTCGGCAGGAGAGGCGGACCATGAAGACAAGCGGACGAGGACTCGGCCGCCACGGCATCGCCCGTCGCCCGAGCCCGCACACCGGCGTCTCAGCGCTGCGCGGACGCGTGGCCGTCGTCACCGGAGCCGCCCGCGGCGTCGGCGCGGCCCTCGCCGCCGCGCTGTCCGAGGCCGGAGTACGGGTGGCGCTGCTCGGCCGGGAGGAGGAAAGGCTGCGGGAGGCGGCGGCCGGGCTGCCCGCGCCCACCCTGTGCGTCGAGGCGGACGTCACCGACCCGGCCGCCCTGGACGCCGCCGCACGCGAGGTCGAGGCACGGCTCGGCCCCGCCGACGTCGTCGTGGCCAACGCGGGCATCGCCGTCAGCGGGCCCTTCCGCGACACCGATCCCGGCCTGTGGCGGCGGGTCGTCGACGTCAACCTGACCGGCGCCGCCAACACCGTCAGGGCCTTCCTGCCCCACCTCACCCGCACTCGCGGCTACTTCCTCCAGGTCGCCTCCACCGCCTCGTTCGGCTCCGCGCCCATGATGAGCGCGTACTGCGCCTCCAAGTCGGGCGCGGAGTCCTTCGCCCAGGCCCTGCGCTGCGAGCTCGAACCCGATGGCATCGCCGTCGGCGTCGCCTACCTGCACTGGACCGGCACCGACATGATCGGTGGCATCGATGACAACCCGGTACTGCGGGCCCTGCGCGCACACCAGCCCCGGTTCGCCCGCCGCGTCCAGACCCCGGCGCGGGTGGCCGGCCTGCTCACCGCCGGCATCGTCCGCCGCGCTCCCCGCGTCTACGCGCCGCCCTGGCTGCGCTGGTGCCAGCCGCTGCGCCCGGTCTTCCCCGCCCTCGTCGCCCACATCTCCCGGCGCGAGCTGCGGCGCCGGAGCGGGGCCAAGTTCACCGCCGGCACCGGAGTAATGGGCGCGGGCGGCCGCGCCGACTGGAACGCGCACCGGTCCGCGGCGAGTCCGCGGCCGGGCGGGCAGACAGACTGACCGGCAAGGACGTTCGGATCGAACCGGCCCCGCCGGCCCCGCCGGATCACTCGACCGGATGAACCACCCGTCCGCCCCGGAAGCGGCTTTGGATCACCCGCGTGAGGACGACGACGCGGCAGCCACTCGGCCCGGCCCGCCCGCCATCCGCCGGCGGGCGGCGGCGGCCCGCTCGTCGGCTGTGCCGCCCTGGCCGTGGCAGAGCTGCCGGCGTGCTCGTCTCGGCCGAGGACTATGCGGCGCTGCGCGAGGGCTCGTACCGGCTGCGCTCGCCTGCGAACGCTCGCCGACTGCTCAAGGCGTACGGGAACGCGCTGGGCGACATCAACGTGTCGGAGCGGGAGCTGATCGACCCCGACCAGGCGGCCGAGCCGGTCATCGTCGAGGGGACACGGTGGGCGGCCACCGCGTGTGTCCCTCGCTCGTGATCGAGGGACACAGGCGCGCGGCGGAGATCAGCCGGACCAGGGCGAGCCGTAGCGCCGGGCGAGCGAGCGGACGACGTCGGGGGGCAGGAGCCGGGGTGTGCGATCGCCGAGCAGCAGGAGCAGCGCACTGACCTCCTCGAGCTCGATCGCGGCCGCGACGGCCGCGCTCATGGAGCGGCCGACGGTGATGGGTCCGTGGTTCTCCAGCAGGGCGGCACGGAACGGATAGGACAGCCGGGCCACCGCGTCGGCCTGTGCGGGATCGCCCGGGTCCGCGTACGGGATGAGCGGGGTGGTGCCGACGCGCGTGACGAAGTACGGGGTGAGCGGGGGCACGGCGGAGTGCTCGGACCAGGGCGGCAGACAGCTGACCGCGGTGGCGTGCCGGGAGTGCAGGTGTACCACGGCGGCGGTGTCCGGATCGCGCCGGTAGAACGCCAGGTGCAGCGGGAACTCCTTGGACGGCCGGGGCCCCGCGCGGTGGCTGCCGTCCAGGCCGATGACGCTCAGTGAGGCTTCATCCACCGCTGCCAGGTCGGCGCCGGTCGGGGTGATCAGCACGGTGTCACCGTCGCGGACGCTGAGGTTGCCGGAGGAGCCGGGGCTCAGGCCCAACGCGGCCAGGTGGGCGCCCGCCCGTGCCAGTTCGTCGCGCGGCTCGCTCACGCCAGCTCCTTCCAGGCCGTGGTGAACATCGAACGGGCGCCGAAGTTGCCGGACTTGAGCGCGAGGTCGACCGGGCGGCTGCGGCCGTCCGCGAGCCTGGCCTCGGTGTGCACCCACGGGACACCGGGCGCGATGGGGGCGCCGACGCGCAGCGTGCCGGCGCCGAGCGCGGTGACCACGGCGCCGGAGGTCTCGCCGCCCGCGACCAGCAGGCGGTGTGCCCCGGCGGCGACGAGCTCCACGGCACAGCGGGCCAGGGCCGACTCGATGAGGCCCGCCGCGTCCGGGAGCGCCCCGGCCACGTCCTCGGCGCCGTCGGAGGCGTAGAGCAGTGGGGGCCGGTCGGGGCCGGCGCGCCAGGCGTCACGGGCGAAGGCCACCAGCGCGGTGACGGCGGCGTCCGGATCGGCCCGCAGGGCGGCCAGGTCGAGCTTGCGGTGCGGCAGCCACTCGCGCGCGTGCCGGACCTGATCCCGGGTGGTGGCGGACGCGCTGCCGGAAAGGATCGCACCGGGTCCCGGCCCGGCGGCGGAGCGGGCGCGGGAGGCTGTTCCCTCGTGGGGTCCGGCGAGCCCGAGGGCGAGCCCGGCGGCCCCGGTGACCAGCGGCAGATCGGCCGTGGCGGTGGCGATGGTGCGCAGGTCGTCGTCGGTGATGGCGTCCACGACGCTCAGCGCTTCCCGGGCCGACGGCTCGTGCAGGGCACGGCGTACGGCGTCGGCGCCGGCACGCACGGTGTCGTGGCCGATGAGGTGGACCGGCCGCCGGGTCTGGGGGGCGAGCAGGCGCCCGAGGTGGGCGTCGCGCATCGGGGTCAGCGGATGGTCCCGCATGGAGCTCTCGTCGAGCAGTTCGTCATGGACGAAGAGACGGGCCCGGTAGACGGTGCGGCCGGTGGCGGGGAAGGCGGGCACGACGACCGTGCCGGGGGCGCCCAGCTCGTCGAGGAGCGCGTCCGCGACGGGGCCGATGTTGCCTTCGGGGGTGGAGTCGAAGGTCGAGCAGTACTTGAGGTAGAAGCGCCGGCAACCGGCGGCTCGTAGCGCGTGCAGCGCCGCGAGAGAGTCGGCTACGGCGTCGGCGACCGGTGCGGTGCGTGACTTCAGGGCGACGACGACCGCGTCCGGCTCCTCCTCTTCCGGCCCACCTGGGTTCCCCGTGCCGGGGTCGGCGGTGGAGGCGGCGCCGGGTGGCCCGACGGTGACCACGGTCCTGAATCCGCGGGCCACGAGCATGGTGGCCAGGTCCGTGGCGCCGGTGAAGTCGTCGGCGATGGCCCCCAGGTACGGCATCGACTCTCCCTCGTCGTTCTCCCAGGCCCCAGGCGATCCGCAGGAGCCTTGATGTGAATATATGTTACAAGAGTTGACGCTGAAGTTACATTCTGGCTAGAAATTGTGCGTTGCTCAGGCTCAGTGAGGAGAGCGCGCATGAACCTCCACCACCTGTTCGCCGACAGCGACGGGAGGTCGGTCCGCTACGCCCTGTCGGGAGCGGCCGGCGGCTTCGCCCGTACCCTGCTGGCCCAGACCCGGCTCATCCCCCGGCTGTCCCCCGTCGCACTCTGCGACCTCGACATCGGCCGACTGCGGACCATGTGCCGCCAACTCGGCTACCCGGAGGCCGACCTGGCGGACTGTGCCGACGCGGCCGCGGTCGCGCGGGCCGCCGAGGCGGGACACATCGCCCTCGTCGCCGACCCCGCGCTGCTCGGCACGGCCCGGTGGGACATCCTCGTGGAGGCGACCGGCAATCCCGCACAGGGCTTCCGGATGGCCCGCGAGGCCATCGCGGCCGGCCGTCACGTCGCCATGGTCAGCAAGGAGGTCGACTCCGTCGCCGGCCCACGGCTCGCCGCGCTCGCCGCCGCCCGCGACGTCGTCTACACCACCGCGGACGGCGATCAGCCCGCCAACCTCATCGGCCTGATCACCTGGGCCGAGACACTGGGCCTCGACATCGTCGCCGCCGGCAAGTCCAGCGAGTACGACCTGGTCTTCGATCCGGACCGGTCCACCGTCAGCATGCTGGACACCACGATTGACGCGCCCGCCCTCGCCGGTCTGCTCACCCTCGGCGACGATCCCCGCACCACGCTGGCCGCCCGCGCGGCGGCGGTGGCCGCGCTGCCGACCGGCGCCACAGCCGACTACTGCGAGATGGCCGTGGTGGCCAACAGCACCGGCCATCTGCCCGACACCGAGCTGCTGCACTACCCCGTGGCACGCCCCGCCGAACTGGCCGACGTCTACGCCCTGCGCGAGCACGGCGGCCTGCTGCACCGTCCGGGCGCCGTCGACGTCTTCCGCGCGCTGCGGCTGCCCGGCGAGGCGTCCTTCGCCGGCGGCGTGTTCGTGGTGGTGCGTACCCACGACCCCGAGACCTGGGAGACCCTGCGCGGCAAGGGGCACGTGGTCAGCCGCGACGGCCGCTACGCGGCGATCTACCTGCCGTACCACCTGATGGGCGTGGAGACCCCGGTGACCCTGCTGTCCGCGGTGCTCCAGCACCGGCCGTCCGGCGGCACCGAGCCGCGCCTGCGCGCGGTGCTCGCCGGTCGCGCCCGGCACGCCCTCGCCGCGGGCACCGAGCTGTCCATGGGCGGGCACCACCACGACCTGGCCGGTGTGCAGGCCGTGCTGCTCCGCGGCGAGGACGCACCCGCGGACGCCGCACCCCTGTACCTGGCCGCGGGCTCCCGGCTGACCCGGGACGTGCCCGCGGGCGGGCTGATCACCTTCGCCGACATCGAGGGTTACGACTCCGAGCTGGCCGACGCCTGGTACGCGGGCGCCGCCGGGGACGCGGACTCCTGCGGCACCGGCGGGAAGGCGCGGGTATGAGCGACAACGCACAGCACCTGCTGCTCGCGGGAGCGGCCATCGTCGTCCTGGTGCTGCTGATCACCCAGCTGAAGCTGCACCCGTTCCTGGCGCTGTCGTTCGCGGCACTCGGCCTCGGCTTCGCCAACGGCCTCGGCCCGGACACGGTGATGGACCACTTCGAGACCGGGTTCGGGGACACCCTCGGCGACACCGGCGTCACCATTGGCCTCGGCACCATCCTCGGCGCCATCCTGCTCGGCACCGGCGGCGCGGACCGGATCGCCGACGCCTTCCTCGGCGCCCGGCCGGTGAAGTGGATACCCACCGCCATCACGGCCGCCGCCCTGCTCATCGGCATGCCGCACCTGTTCGACGTCAGCTTCATCATGCTGGTGCCACTGGTGTACGCGGCGGCCAAGCGCACCGGCTCGCACCTGCTGTGGGTCGGGCTGCCGATGGCGGCCGGCCTGTACGTCTCGCACGGCCTGCTGCCCCCGCACCCCTCTCCCACGGCCGCCGTCTCCGCCTTTCACGCGAGCACCGGTCTCACCATCGTCTACGGCCTGTGCATCGGCATTCCCATGGCCGTGGTGACGGGCCCGGTGCTGACCAGAGTCGCCAGCCGGTGGTTCGGGCCCGCCCCCGACCTGGACAACGGGCCGGTGCCGGAAGGCGACGGGGCCGAGGGGAACGGTCGTCCGGCATCCCTGGTCCTGTCGCTGATCACCGTGCTGCTGCCGCCCGTATTGATGCTCATCGGCACCCTCGGCACCAAGAACATCGGCGAGGACAGCGGTGCCTACCCGTTCTTCGAAGCCTGCGACAACCCCATCCTGTCCCTGCTGACCGCCGTGGTCTTCGCCGCCCTCGCACTGGGGCTGCGTTCCGGCTTCCGGGGCCGGGCGCTGCAGAAGATGACCGGCAAGGGGCTGGGCTCGATCGGGGCCATCGTGCTGATCCTGGGCGCCGGCGGCGCGCTGAAGGAGATGCTCTCCGCCACCGGCGTGAACACGGCGATCGTGGACTACACCCACTCCTGGCCCATATCCCCGCTGATCCTCACCTGGACCATCGCCGCCCTGCTGCGGATCTGCCTCGGCTCCGCGACCGTGGCCACCACCGCCGCGGCCGGCATCGCCGCCCCGCTGCTGGCCACCCACCCCGGTCTGTCCCCGGAGTTGATGGTGCTGGCCGCCGCGTCCGGATCGGTCATGCTCTCGCATGTGAACGACTCCGGGTTCTGGCTGTTCAAGGAGTACTTCCAGCTGTCCGTCGGCCAGACCCTGCGCACCTGGACGCTGATGCTTTCGGTGCAGTCCGTCCTTAGTCTGGGCGGCATCCTGCTCCTCAGCACCATGGTCGGTTGAGGTTGGAGGAGGATGGAGGCCGATAGTGGTCCGGAGGACGACCCGCTCGAAACGGAGAACACCGGGATGACCCCCTCGCGTCAGGCGGAGCGTCCGCCGCTCATCCCCGACCAGCGTCGCGAACTGCTGCTCAAGCACCTGCGGCGAGACGGTGTGCTGAGCGTGCAGCAGATCAAGCAGCTGTTCGGCGTCTCGCACATGACGGTACGGCGGGACATCGCGGAACTGGAACAACAGGGCCTGGTGTTCTCCGTGCCGGGCGGCGTGCGGATCGCCAGCCACGTCCCCCACGAGCCGAGCTTCCAGACCAAGTCGCTCACCGAGCAGCGGGAGAAGCGCGCCATGGCGCGCGAGGCCGCCACACTGGTTCGGGACGGCATGACGGTCTACCTCGACGCGGGCACCACGCTCCACGCGCTCGTGCCGCACCTCGCCGAGCACCGCGAACTCACCGTCGTGACCAACGACTTCAACGCCGTCGAGCTGCTGAACGGCGCCCGCCACCTGGAGGTCATCCACATCGGCGGGCTCGTCGAACCGGACAACCGCTCCAGCGTGGGACGGCTGGCCGCGGCCACGGTGGGGCAACTCGTCCTGGACACGGCTTTGATCAGCACCAGCTCATGGGACCTGATCCGAGGGGTCACCACCCCCTCCGAGCAGAAGGTGGAGGTCAAGCAGGCGGCGATGGCGGCGGCCTCGCAGTCGGTTCTGGTGGCAGGGGCGTCGAAGTACGGCACCTTCGGCAAGTACAAGGTCACCTCGCTCCGGTCGTTCGACGTGATCATCACGGACACCGGCCTCACCGAGGCCGCGGCGGAGGGCATCCGCGGGGAGGGCACCGACCTCCGCCTGACCTCCCCAGCACCGGATCCGGACGCGGACGACGCCTGAGCGCCGGTCGCACGGGTACCCGGGGCGTCTGCCGGCCCGTGCGCTGTCCGCGGAGACCAGCGGACGAGGCGGCGTCAGGGACGCAGCGAAGCCTTGATGGCGCGGCGCGGGTGTGGGACGGCCCTGGTCGTGGGGGTTCGTCCGCCGGCGGCCTGGGCGAGGGCCGCGCCGAGGACGGCGGGGACGGCGAAGAGGATGAAGTTCCACCGGGGTGCCAGGTCGGCCGCGAGGAGCCAGCCGCCGAGCGTGGGGCCGGCGATCGCGCCGATGCGGCCCACCCCGAGCGCGACACCCACCGCGCTGGCCCGCGCTGTCACCGGATAGGTGCGAGAGATGTACACATTGAGCAGTCCCTGGACCCCGACCGCGCCGCAGCCGCCGAGGATCACGATGCCGTAGAGCACCGGCAGCGGCAGTTGGGCGCTCATGCCGACGATCGCGGCGGCTCCGAGGGCGAAACTGGCGGTGACCGCTCCCTTCGATCCGGCACGGTCGGCCAGCAGCGCCATGGCGAGTCCGCCGACGGTGGCGCCGAGATTCAGCAGGATGAGGAAGGTCTGCGAGGATCGCAGCGGATAGTCCGCGGTCCTCATCAGCTCCGGCAGCCAGGTGTTCATGCCGAAGATGAGCAGGAACGAAAGGGCCGCCATGGCGCAGAACAGCAGTGTGGTGGTGAGGTAGGGCGGCCTCAGCACCAGCCGTACACCGCGGCTGCCGGGGGCCGGGGCCGACATGCTCACCGCCTGCTGGTACTCCGTGGACTCGGGCAGCCAGGCGTACGCCATGGGCAGTACGAGCAGCCCGGCGAGCCCGCCGACCAGGTACTCCGCATGAAAACTGTGCCCGCTCAGCAATGTATTGGCGGCGAAGGCCGCGAACGCGCCGCCGATGGGCGTCCCGCACTGCACGATCCCCGAGTACAGATTCTTCCGTCTGTCAGGAGCGAGTTCGAAAATCAGCGGGGCCATCGCCGGGTAGATCGCACCGGCGCCGAGTCCGACGACGAAACGGCCCGCACCGAACAGGGACGGGAGGGGTGCCGCTGCGCAGGCGAACATCCCGGCGCTGACGAGCGCGGCACTGACCAGGGTCGTACGGCGCCGGCCGAACCGGTCGGTGAACTGGCCGACCAGCAGGGAGCCGACGAGCATACCGATGGGCGTGAGACTGCCCAGCAGGCCGACCATGGCGACCGTGAGGTCCCAGGGCCGGTAGTCGAGCAGCAGCGGTGTGGTCGCGCCGAAGGCGACGAGATCGAAGCCTTCCAGTGTCATCACCGCCAGGCCGACGGCGAGTGTGGTGCCGGTCGGCGTGGGCAGGCTGCGGGGCGGTTTCCCGCCCGTGCGGGGGAACGCGGGTGTGCTCAAGGATCCGATTCCGTTCTTACCGCCTCTCACCCGGGCGCTGCGCCGCTGATCACGGCCATGCGCGGAACGGCGGAGGTACGTCGGTGCGGCCCGCCGGGGTGGGCCGGGTCAGGGGAGGGGCTCGTTCGTGGGGTCCGGGCAGGGTGGGTTGGGCCGTGCCCGGTGGGGCGCGGGGTACGGCACGGGATCCCCGCACCCCTCCCACTGAGTGCCGGGGCCCGAGCGCGATCCGCCGGCTCGGGCCCCGACGGCCCCCTCCGCACCCGGCTCCTCAGGAGCGCGGGCGACGGAGAGGGCGGGGGCGGGGGCCACGTGACCTCAGGAGGGCCTAGTACCCGTGCGCGGCGGGTTCGTCAGGCCCGCCGTCCGCCGTCGACCGACAGTGCGATGCCGGTGATGTAGGACGCCGCGTCCGAGCAGAGCCAGACGGCGGCGGCCGCGGCCTCCTCCGGGTTGGCCATCCGGCCGAGCGGCGTGATCGCCTCCTGCATGGCGATCAGGTCGGTACCGGCCGCCACCCGCTCGAACCCGGGAGTGCGGGTCGGGCCGGGGCAGACGGCGTTGACCCGGATGCCGTCCGGCGCGTAGTCGACCGCGGCGACCTTGGTGAGCCCGACGATGCCGTGCTTGGCGGCCACGTAGGCGGGGGCGGTCGGGATCGCGTACAAGCCGCCGTTGGAGGCGATGTTGACGATCGCGCCGCCCTGGCGGCGGCGCAGTGCGGGCAGTTCGTACTTCATGCACAGGAAGGTCCCGGCCAGGTTGACATGCACCACGCGCTCGAACTCGTCCAGTGTCATCTGCTCGAGCTGCCGGTGATGGGAGTCCAGGCCGGCGTTGTTCACGGCGAAGTCGAGGCCCCCGTACTCCGCGACCGTACGCTCGACGGCCGCCCGCACGGAGTGTTCGTCGCCGATATCGACGGGGAGGGCCAGTGCCTCCCCACCGTCCTCCCTGATCATCTCGACGGTCTCGGCGGCCGTGCTCTCGTTGATGTCGAGCACGGCGACCGCGGCGCCGCACCGGGCGAACTCCAGCGCCGCCGCGCGGCCGATCCCGCTGCCCGCGCCGGTGATCAGTCCCGCTTTCCGGGACGCGGCGCTCATGCCAGCGGCTCGTGGTTGGCCCAGGCGACCTTGTACGGGTGCCGCGACTGCCAGTGGTGGATGACCTCGTGCAGGGCGGGCGCGGCGAACCCCTTCGCCAGAGCGTCGGTGTCGGCCACGGCGAACTGCACGATCGCGGTCGCGATCAGCGCGGGAATGGCCTCCTCCCCGGGGACGGGAATGTGGCGGCGGGCTACGACCGACTGCGCGAGACCGGTGTCGAGCATGGCCCGTTCGATATCCCCGAGGTATTGGTCGAGTTCCGCGTCAGGCAGAGGCTGATCGAAGGAAACGATCATCGTGTGCTGGATCATGTGGCAATTCTTGCGACCGTATGCCACAAGTGTCCAAGATCAGTATGGAATTCAGCGATAACCTACAGGCATGGTTGAACTGGAGACCCGCGAGCTCGAGTACTTCATCGCAGTCGCCGACGAGCTGCACTTTGGCCGGGCCGCCGCCCGGCTCTCGATCGCCCAGCCGGCGCTGTCGAAGGCGATCCGACGGATCGAGACCCGGCTCGGCGTGCCGCTATTCCTCCGCTCCAGCCGGCACGTCGAGCTCACACCGGCCGGGGAAGCGTTGCAGGAGCACGGACGGCACGCGCTCAACGCGGTCGCCGCCGCCGTCCGCAGCGCCCGGCGCGCCGTCGACACCCAGGCCCACCTGCGGCTCGTACTCAAGCCCGGGGGCGACGCCGGCCTGCTCTCCGGGATCCTGGCCGAGTACGCCAACCAGCCCGATGCCCGCCGGGTGGACGTCCTGTTCAGCGGCCCCGCCGACCGCACCGACTTCCTGCTCGACGGCCGGGCCGACGTCGGTCTGCTCTACGTACCGTTCGACGATCTCGCCGGCCTGGACCACGAGACGCTCCACGCCGAGGAGCGGGTGGCCATCGTCCCCTCCGCGCACCGCCTGGCCGGGCTCGCTGCGGTGCGGATGGCCGACCTGGAGGGTGAGACACTGCCGCGCTGGAAGGGTGTGCCCGGGGGCGACGGCACCGGTCCGGAGGTCGCCGACGTGGTCCAACTGCTCCAGATGATCAAAGTGGGCCGGATGATCGGGGTGCTTCCCCGGTCACTCGTCGAGCCGCTCCCGCCCGGCCTGGTCGGTGTACCGGTGTCCGACGCCCCGCTCAGCCGCCTCGTGCTCGCCTGGAACGAACAGGACCGCCGCCCGCTGCTCGCCTCGTTCGTGGCGGCGGCGCTGAGGGTTTCTCCCGGAATGGCCGGCATGGTCGGGGCCGATGCGTCAGGGGCGTCCTTGGCGTCGGGCCGAGGGGGCATCTGAGCCCCCTTACGGGCATGCCGCCATCGTGCTGGGACGGTGCCGGGATAGGAGTGGTACGTTATTCAGTACCACTGTCGGGAAGGGGTAGGTCATGTCCATAACTGCGAGCGAAGCCCGCAAGGCTCTCTTTCCGCTGATCAAGAAGGTCAACGACGATCACGAGGCAATCGAGATCGTGTCCAAGCATGGCAACGCCGTGCTTGTCTCGGCCGAGGACTACGCGGCGCTGCGCGAGGGCTCGTACCTGTTGCGCTCGCCTGCGAACGCACGACGACTGCTCAAGGCGTACGAGAACGCGCTGGGCAACATCAACGTGTCGGAGCGCGAGCTGATCGACCCCGACTCGCCGGATGCGACCGGTGAGGGTGGCGCGTGAGGCTTGTCTTCGAGGATCAGGGCTGGGAGGACTACACGTCCTGGCTCAAGAACGATCGCAAGATGCTGGCTCGGATCAACAGGCTCATCGAGGACGTCAAGCGCGACCCCTTCGCGGGGATCGGCAAGCCTGAGCCGCTCAAGTACCACTTGCCCGGAGCGTGGTCGAGGCGGATCGACGACGAGCACCGCTTGGTCTACCTGGTCACGGACAAGGAGATCGTGATCCTCGCGGCTCGCTATCACTACTGACTGGAGTCCCGACCGAGCCGGTCGTAGGGATCGTGATGGACGACCCAGGGAGCACCAGAGCCTGCGGACTCCCGCAGGCGACCGGGTGACGACGAGAGCCTCCCGCAGTCGGCTGCGGCTTGTCACCATCGACACCGAACCGAGGTGGCCCTGACTCGTTGCAATGTGCGACGGCGATCCGCTGACGCGCGAAGGGGGCCGGACTGTGTGGTCCGGCCCCTTCGGATTCCCTTCGATTCCTCAGCTGCTTTGGTTCGGTAGAAGCTCGCTCAGCTCGATCTTGACCTTGAACGGGACGGGCCGCTCCAGTGTCTGCCGGAAGATTCCGGCGGGTGCGTAGGCACCGGTCGGCCCGTCGAGCTCGTATACGTGTACGACGGGCGTGCCGTTTTCTTCCTCCACACACCAGTAGTGCCGGATCCCCGCCTCCGCGTACTTGCGCAGCTTGACCGTGCGGTCGCGGTGCGCGGACTCGGGCGAGACGACCTCCACCACCAGCTGTACGTCCTCCGGGGCGTACCAGGTGCGATCGGGATCGAACGGTTTCGTGGTCACCAGGAGATCGGGTTCCGGGCGATTGCGGGCGTCGAGCCGTATGGTCATCTCACGTTCGATGTCGAAGCCGTCTGCCGCCTGCTCCATCAGCGTGGTGGTCAGGGCAGTGACGAGACGGCCATGCCATGACCGCTGGGGCGACATCATGAAAACGAGAGCTCCGTCGATCAGCTCAGTGTGGCGCGGCGCCTCTGGGAGGCGGTCCAGGTCCTCCGCGAACCAGCCTTCCGCGCGCGGTGGGCGCATCCAGTCGGGCAGTGCGGTCATGGCTCAACGGTAGCGGTTTCGGGCGACGGAGGAGCGCCACCTTCCCCTGCCGTCACGGCTTCTTCGGCTTGCCCTTGTCGTACAGCCAGACGTCGAAGAGGCGGGTCAGGTCCTTGCCGGACTTGCCTTCGCACAGCTCGATGAACTGCTTCGTGTCCGCGTTGCCGTGCCGGTGGTCCTTCAGCCACGTGCGGAGGATGGAGAAGAAGGTCTTGTCGCCGACGGCCCGGCGGAGCTGGTGCAGCACCATCGCGCCGCGGCCGTAGACGGGCGGGTCGGAGACGCTGGCGACGCTCGGGGGATCGGCGGGCGGGAAGTCCCAGATGCCCTCGCTCTCGTCGTCGGTGCCGTCGTAGAAGTCGTCGAAGATCTGCTGGGCGGTGCGGCCGTCGTGGTCCTCCTCCCACAGCCACTCGGCGTAGGTCGCGAAGCCCTCGTTGAGCCACATGTCCTTCCAGACCCGGGGGGTGACCGAATCGCCGAACCACTGGTGGGCGAGCTCGTGCACGACGAGCGTCTTGTCCGGGGCCGCGTCGAAGTACGGCTTGGTCTGGGTCTCCAGGGCGTAGCCGAGGCCTGGGAGGTGGTCGACGACCGCGCCGGTGGAGGAGAAGGGGTACGGGCCGAAGGTGCGGCTCTCCCAGGTGATGACGTCGTCGACCTGGTCGGCGATGCGCTTCGCGCGGTCGGCCTCGGTGGGGTCGACGGCGACGTGGACCGGCAGGCCCTTGCCGGTGGTCGTGGTGCGGACGTCGAAGCGGCCGATGGCGACGGTGGCCAGATAGCTCGCCATGGGCTCGCCCGTGTGCCACCGGAAGGTGGTGTGGCGGTCGCGGGTCTGCCGGCCCTTCAGCTCTCCGTTGGAGACGGCGGTGTAGCCCTCGGGAACAGTGACGTCGATGTCGTAGGCGGCCTTGTCGGAGGGGTGGTGGTTGCCGGGGAACCAGGCCATGGAGCCGGTCGGCTCGCCGAGCGCCACGGCGCCGTCGTCGGTGCGGATCCATCCCTCCTTCCCGGTGTCCTCGCCGGTGAGGGTCTTCGGCTTGCCGTCGTAGACGACGGTGGCCGTGAAGGCGCGGCCCTTGGGGAGGGCTGAGGCGGGGGTGAGGACCAGCTCGGTGCCGCTGCGGGCGGCCTTGGCGGGGCGGCCGTTCACCGTGGCCTTACGGACGCGCAGCCCGGCGAGGTCGAGGTGGAAGGAGCGCAGGGCCCGGTCCGCGCGGGCGGTGATCCGGGCGGTGCCCTTCAGGTGACGGGAGGCGGGGGTGTAGTCGAGTGCCAGGCGGTAGCTCCGCACGTCGTAGCCGCCGTTGCCGAGCCGGGGGAAGAGCGCGTCGCCGACCCCCGCGGTGCCCGCACCGGCGCCGGACGCCCCGGCCGCGCCCTGCGCCCCGGAGCCACCGGTGCAGCCCGCGACGCACAGCGCCATGAACAGCACGCCGGGCAGCACCCGCGAGATGCGGCGAACGGTCCTGGGTGCCACGCGGTGGGGCTCCCAGGCGAGCGGTTCGTCGTCCATCGCGGTCCCTACGCTTCGGCGGCTGCTGCTCAGGAGAGTAGCTGGCACCGGGGCCCGCCCGGCGGAGATCCGGAGCCCGCCCGGCGGCCATCAGGACCAGCCCCGCGCCGCCTCCACGATCAGTCTTCCGATGTGCCCCGGCTCCGGCGCGGCGACGACCTGGGCCCTGGCTTCCTGGAGGCCGCCGTCGGGGTCAAGCGCGAGGACCCGGAGCAGGTGGTCGCGTACACCCGCGAGGCGCTCCACCTGGCGCGAGAATTCTCCTCCGGCTATGTCGCCCATAGACTCCAAGCCCTGCGTTCGGAGTTCGGCCCACTCGCTCGTGAGAGGCGTATCGCGGATCTGGACGCCGAGATCAAGGCACTGAGTGTGATGTGACGGAGGGGATGGATATGTCGCAGACCGAAGGTGCGCCTGACGCGTGAGCAGAAGGGCGGCTTCGTCGCGACGTGCTGGATCGCGCAGATGTATCAGCACTTCGAGGATCCGAAGCCGGGGTACGTGGCCGACTGGGCTGAACTCCCCGACTAGCAGCAGGAGACGGACGCGGACATCTTCGAGGCGATCGAGAAGAGCGTGAGCTGACGGGGCGAGAGCGCGTCGCGGTTGCAAAGGGCGGGGCGGGGGCCGGGGTTGGGCAGCTCAGCGGGCTTTGGGCGAGTTAAACGTCTCTGAGCTGCAGTTCACCACTTCTAGTGAAGCTATGGCCTTGAGTTGCAATCGACAACGCTGGGTTGCCAAGCTGTGGCTGACTGTCAACCCAGGGAGTGCACGTGGCCTTTGGTGACCAGCCCGCATACCTCCGCGTCGCCGACGATCTGCGGAAGAAGATCGCCGGGGGTGAGCTGCCACCGCATGCGCGTCTCCCCTCTCAGGCCAGGATCCGGGAGGAGTACGGGGTTTCGGACACCGTCGCCCTCGAGGCCCGCAAGGTGCTGATGGCCGAGGGGCTGGTCGAGGGGCGGTCGGGGTCGGGGACGTATGTGCGGGCCCAGCCGGTGCCGCGGCGGGTGGTGCGGGGTGGGTTTCATACCGCTGGGGAGGCCACGCCGTTCCGGCAGGAGCAGGCCGATGAGCGGGTCATCGGGAGCTGGGACGCCCACAGTGAGCAGGAGGAGGCCGGGGCGGAGATCGCCGGGCGGCTGGGGATCGACGTGGGGGAGCGGGTGATGCGCACCCGCTATGTGTTCCAGTCGCAGGGGGAGGCGGTCATGCTCTCCACCTCCTGGGAGCCGTTCGCCGTCACCGGCCGTACGCCCGTGATGCTGCCCGAGGAGGGTCCGTTGGCCGGGCGCGGGGTCGTCGACCGGATGGCCGCCCTCGATCTGGTGGTGGACAACGTGGCGGAGGAGGTCGGCGCGCGCCCCGGCCGGGCCGAGGAGGTGCTGGCGCTCGGCGGGGTGCCGGGGCACTGGGTGCTGGTCACCTCGCGTACGTACTTCGCGGGCGGCCGTCCGGTCGAGACCGCCGATGTGGTGGTGCTCGCCGAGCGCTATCGGGTCGCCTATCGGCTGCCGGTGAAGTGATTCTTCGTTCGGCCCGTGGGTGCTCGGCGTCTCCGTCACCGTTCGCCGCTCCCGCCGGCGCTCACCGATAGTCGGGCGGTCCGCCCCGGCGCGTCTTACCGCGAATTAACCGCCTCCCCGCCGCCGTAACGGTCCGGCAATGCCGCACCGCCGCCGCCCGTCACCTGCGGCTTCTAGCTTCCTGGGGCTAACGGAACGGCCCGAGCGACAGGGGAAGCCGGTATGACGGATACGGTCGATGCGGTCGGCACGGTCGATACGGCCGCACCCGAGGCGGGAGCGTCCGCGGCAGCGGCCTCGCGGCGTGGCTACGCCCGGCTCGCGGCGGACGAGAGCCGCGAGGACTACTCGCTGCGCTACGCACCCCACTCCTACCGCCGCTGGTCGCCGACCATGGTCGCCTCGACGGCGCTCGGCGGGATCGCCTATCTCGCGGACTTCGCCATCGGCGCGTCCATCGTCTTCACCTACGGCTTCACCAGCGGTATCGCCTCGATCCTCACCGCGGCGACGATCATCTTCCTGACCGGTATCCCCATCGCCCGCGCCTGTGCGACCTACGGCCTGGACATGGACCTGATCACCCGCGGTGCCGGATTCGGCTACTTCGGCTCGACGCTGACCTCGCTGATCTACGCCAGCTTCACCTTCATCTTCTTCGCGCTGGAGGGCTCGATCATGGCGCAGGCCATGCATCAGGCTCTCCATATCCCGCTGCCGGTCGGCTATCTGCTGACCACCCTCATCGTGATCCCGATCGTCTTCCGCGGCATGGGCGCGCTCGCCAAGGTGCAGGCGTGGACCCAGCCGGTCTGGCTGATCGGGCTCGCCCTGCCGTTCGTGGCGCTGGCCTTCGAAGCGCCGGACTCCTGGGGCGCGTTCGCCTCCTTCGGCGGGACCGAGGGCGCGGGCTCCGGTTTCGACTGGATCGGATACGGCCTGGGCACGGGCGTCGCGCTCTCACTGATCGCGCAGATCGGTGAGCAGGCCGACTATCTGCGGTTCATGCCCGCGAAGACCGAGGAGAACCGGCGGCGCTGGAATCTGGCGGTCCTGGCCGCCGGCCCCGGCTGGGTGGTCATCGGCGCGGCCAAGCAGATCGGCGGCGCCTTCCTCGCGTTCGTGGCACTGGGCGCGGTCGGCAAGACCCATGCGCTGGAGCCCATCGCCCCGCAGATCGAGGCGCTGAAGCCCTGGCTGGGCTCGGTCGCGCTGCCCGCCGCCGCGCTCTTCGTGGTGGTGTCCCAGATCAAGATCAATGTGACCAACGCCTACAGCGGCTCGCTGTCCTGGTCCAACTTCTTCTCCCGGGTCACCCACCGCCACCCGGGCCGGGTCTGGTACATCTTCCTCAACCTCGCCATCGCGCTGGCGCTGATGGAGATGAACATGTTCGCGGCGCTCAACAAGCTGCTGGGCTTCTACTCCAACGTCGGCATCGCCTGGATCGCCGCCGTCGCCGCCGATCTGGTCATCAACAAGCCGCTCGGGCTGAGCCCGAAGTACATCGAGTTCAAGCGGGCGTATCTGCATCCGGTGAACCCCGCCGGATTCGGTGCGATGGTGATCGCCTCGACGGTCTCGATCGTCGCCTTCTTCGGGGCCTTCGGGGAGGTGGCCGAGGCGTTCTCGACCTTCATCGCCTGCGGTCTGGCGCTGGTGCTCTGCCCGCTGCTGGCCTGGCTCACCGGGGGCCGCTACTACCTGGCCCGGCAGAACCCGGTGAACGGGCCCGGTGCCGAGGTCCCGGACATCACCGCCACCCACCTCTGCGCCTCGTGCGAGACGGCGTACGAGCTGCCGGACATCGCCGACTGCCCGGTGCGGGCGGGGGCCGTCTGCTCGCTGTGCTGCTCACTGGACGCCGAGTGCGGTGATGTCTGCCGTAAGGCGCCCACGGGCGAGCCGGTGCTGATGCCGCTCCCCAGTGTGCGTACGGGCCCGACCACCGGCACCTGATCGTGGACCCCGCCCACGGCTCCTGAGCCCCGGCCCCGCTCACGGCTCCTGCGCCCGGTTCCCGCCACCGGAGCCCGAGCGCGGTTCCAGCGTCCGCTGTTGCAAAACTCACATCGGCGCAGGTGAAAGGGGTTACTGGAAGGTGATCATCCATTTCGCTCTTACGATGGTCCGGTTTGTGTCCGGTCGTCGGGGGGCGAAGGGAGTGCCAGGAACGTTGAGCACGGAGCAGGGTTCCCACTCGCATTATCGAAGGTCACTCGGACCGGTGGCCCTCACCGCCGTGGGTCTCGGGTCGATCATTGGCTCCGGCTGGCTCTTCGGCGCCGAGCGCGCCGCCGCGCTGGCCGGGCCCGCCGCCATCCTGGCCTGGGTGATCGGCGCCGCCGTCGCCCTGACCATCGCCCTGACCTACTCCGAGCTGGGTTCGATGTTCCCCAAGGCCGGCGGCATGGTCCGGTACGGCCAGTACTCCCACGGCTCGCTGGCCGGATATCTGGCCGCCTGGGCCAACTGGATCGCCATCGTCTCGGTGATCCCCGGTGAGGCCACCGCCTCCGTGCAGTACATGAGCTCCTGGGACTTCGGCTGGGCCAAGGCGCTGTACGACGGGAAGGAGCTGACCGGCAGCGGTGTCGCGCTCGCGTCCGTGCTGCTGCTCTTCTACTTCTTCCTCAACTGGTTCGCGATCACGCTCTTCGCGAAGACCAACACCGCGATCACCGTCTTCAAGGTGGTCGTGCCGACTCTGACCGCCGGGGCCCTGCTGCTGTCGCACTTCGACACCGGCAATGTCACCGGCCACGGTGGCTTCACCCCCAATGGCTGGAGCTCCGTGTTCACCGCGGTCGCCGTCTCCGGCATCGTCTGGGCCTACAACGGCTTCCAGTCCCCGCTCAACATGGCCGGTGAGGCCCGTAACCCCGGGAAGTCGCTGCCCAAGGCCGTCATCAGCTCGATCCTCATCTCGCTGGTGATCTACGTCGCCCTGCAGATCGCCTTCCTGACCGCCGTCCCCGCCGCGGATCTGCGGCACGGCGGCTGGTCCGGGCTCTCCTTCAACTCCCCGCTCGCCGATCTGTCCCTGGCCTGGGGCCTGAACTGGCTGGCGATGCTGCTGTACGCCGACGCCTTCATCTCCCCGTCCGGCACCGGCATGATCTACGCGGCCACCACCTCCCGCATGATCCAGGGCGTCCAGGAGAACG
Organism: Streptomyces sp. NEAU-YJ-81; assembly: GCF_017592595.1. Taxonomy (NCBI): domain Bacteria; kingdom Bacillati; phylum Actinomycetota; class Actinomycetes; order Kitasatosporales; family Streptomycetaceae; genus Streptomyces; species Streptomyces sp. NEAU-YJ-81. The sequence continues at coordinate 75,724 of NZ_JAGFNO010000008.1, forward strand.
GCCATCTGCCGGGCATCTTCGGCAAGGTCGACCCCAAGACCGGCATTCCGCGCCCGGCGCTGCTGCTCAACCTGGGGATCGCCTTCATCTTCCTCGCGGTCTTCCGCGGCTGGGGCTCGCTGGCCGAGATTGTCTCCGTCGCGACCGTGATCTCGTACATCACCGGTCCGGTCGCCGTGATGTCGCTGCGCCGCCTCTCCCCGGACCTGCCGCGCCCGGTGAAGCTGCGCGCGATGCCGGTGATCGCGCCGATCGCGATGGTCTTCGGTTCGCTGGTGCTGTACTGGGCCCGCTGGCCGCTCACCGGCAAGGTCATCTTCATCATGGCGATCGGGCTGCCGATCTGGGCCTGGTACGAGCTGCGCAAGCCGTGGGCACAGCTTCGGCCGCATCTGGCCGCCGGTGCCTGGATGGTCACGTATCTGCTGGTCATGGCGGCGGTGTCGTGGGCCGGTGGCAAGGAGTTCGGTGGCCGCGGCTATCTGCCGGGTGGCTGGGACATCCTGGTCGTCGCCCTGATCGGGCTGGCCTTCTACGTCTGGGGCGTACGCAGCGCATGGCGTAATCCGACGCTGCTGGAGGCCGAGCGCGAGCTGGGCACCGCCCCGGCCGGTGAGGACAGTGAGGACAGTGAGGACGACGACCGGGCGAAGGCCGACGCGCGCGTGTGAGGCATACGTCTGAGGACATACAACTGAGACATGGCCGGATGAGTGCCTCGTTGTAAGAACACGTATCCGCTGCGTGAAGGTAGGGCGTAGGCTCGGGCATATGCGGATCGGGATTTCCTTCATGGTGTCGCGGGGGCGTACGCCCGGGCGGGCCACAGCGGAGAGGGCGGGGAGATGAGTGACGGGAACGCTGTGCTGCCCTGGCTCGTGATCCGCCAGGACACCAACGGCAACCGCTACCGCGTCGGGCGCTACGCCACGAGGACGGAGGCCCAGGAGGTGGCCGACCGCCTGGAGGGCCAGGGCCAGGAGCAGTTGTACGTGGTCGAGCGGACCGCCGCGACCCGTCAGTCCGGCTAGGCCGTCAGTCCGGCCGGCTGGTCGGACCAGTTGGCCCGCGGGAATCGGCTCGGCCGGCAAGAACCGGGCCCGCCCGCAGGATTCGGGTCAGCCCGTAAGGATCCGGCCAGCCCCCGAATGGGGTCAGCCCGCAGGAATCCGGTCAGTCTTCCCGGAATTGGGCCGGCCCACAGGAATCCGGCCCGTCCGCAGGAATACGTACATCTTCCCGGGCCCCGGGGCGTCCGCCTCGGGGCCCTGGTGTGTATCGGCGCAGGCCAGGCAGGCTAAGGTGCGGCGCATGAGCGTGCGTGTGGTGGTGGGTGGAGCGGTGTTCGACCGGGGGCGGCTGCTGGCCGCGCGGCGCAGCGCCCCGCCCGAGCTCGCGGGCCGCTGGGAGCTGCCCGGCGGCAAGGCCGAGCCCGGGGAGACCCCGCCGCAGACGCTCGTCCGCGAACTGCGCGAGGAGCTCGGGGTCGAGGTCGAGCCGCTCGAACCGCTGCCGGGGGAGTGGCCCTTGAAGCCCGGCTATGTGCTGCGGGTGTGGACCGCGGCCCTGCGTTCCGGTGAGCCGCGCCCGCTGGAGGACCACGACGAGCTGCGCTGGCTTCCCCCGGACCGGGTGGACGAGGTCGACTGGCTGGACGAGGACCGCCCCGCGGTGGCCGAGGCGGCCCGCCGGCTGCGCGCGGCCGAGGGCGCCGAGCAGGGCGCCGAGGGCGCCCCTCCGCGTACCCCTTGAGACCGTCCCGCGCGGGGCCTGTTCGAGGTCTCGTACAGGGAGAATCCATGGGGTTCGAGCCGCCTCCACCTGGTTAGGAGTGAGGGGGAGCGCTGATCATGAGCGCTTCACCAAAAGCCGGGACGGAAACCGATGGCGGGCTGAGATAGTGCTGTGATCGTGAAGACCGTACTCGGGATGGCCGATGTGCTGGATACTCGGCTATCTGGAGCCGGTCGGAGCACCTGAGCCGGAGGGGACGGGCGCATGAGCGAGAAGCCAGCGGGGGCTGATATCCCCGAGGAGACGGTTGGTTCGCAGGTGTCGCCGGTGTCACAAGGGTCTTCGGTGCCGGACATGTCGCCCATGTCCTCGATGTCGGCGGTGTGGCAGAGCAGCCCGCCCGGCTCGATCTATGACTACATCCAGGTCGCTTCCTTCGCGCTGGGTTCCGACGGCCGGATCGCGCAGTGGAGCGAACGGGCCGCGGAACTACTGGGGCTGACGGCGCGTCAGGCCATCGGCAAGGATCCGGTGGAGGCGTTCGTACCGCCCGAATACCAGGAGACCGGCCACCGCGCGGTCGCCGACATCCTGGACGGCCGGGAGTGGACCGGGCTGGTCCCCTACCGTAGCCCCCGGGCGCCGAGCGGACATGGCATCGCCGAGGTCTATGTGATGCCCGCTCAGGATGAGGACGGGAAGCGGGCCGCGCTCTGTATCGCGGTGGACGTCAGTGCGTTGCGCGGGCTGGAAACCGATCTTGCTTCTTCACAGGCCGTTTTCGGTCAATCTCCGCTCGGTTTCTTCCTCTTCGGGACCGATCTGCGGATGCTCCGGGTCAATGAGCGTTTTGCGAAGGTTTTCGGCCGCCCCGCCGAGGAATACCGCGGGGTGACCCCGCACGATCTGCTGCCGCGCGGCGAGGCCGACCGGCTGGCCGCCGCCCTGCGCCAGGTCCTGGACTCCGGGCAGGCGCTGACCGATATGCCGCTCATGGGCCAGACCCCGGGCAGCACCGACCGCCGCCGCTGGTCGGTCTCGCTCTACCGGCTGCACAGCGGCTCCGGCCGCCCCATCGGCATCGCCGGACTGGCCACGGACGTCACCGGCCGCCGCCGCGCCGAACAGGAGGCCGCGGGCGTACGGCGCAATCTGGCGCTGCTGAACGAGGCGGGGGCTCGAATAGGCACCTCGCTCGATCTGGAGACCACCGCCCGGGAGCTGCTGGACGTGGCCGTGCCGCAGTTCTGCGACCTGGCCTCCGTCGACCTCTACCAGGGGCTGCTCTCCGGCGACGAGACCCCGCCCGGACTCGCCGACGGCAGCGCCGAGTTGCGCCGCGTCGCCTTCGCCAGCGCGGTCTCCGACGGCCCGGTCGCCTTCGGCGACATCTGCCGCGTCAACACCGCCGAGGACCCCAAGCCCATCCAGGTCGGCGAGGTCCACCGCTACCCCTTCAACTCCCTGTGCGCCCACGCCCTGCGCACCGCCCAGGTGCGGGTCGTCCCCGGCCGGGACGGCAGTGAGAGCCTGGAGTTCGGCGCCATGCTGCAGTCCACCCTCGTGGTGCCGATGGTCGCCCGCGACACCGTCGTGGGCCTGGCCCAGTTCTCCCGTACCAAGGGCAGCGAGCCCTTCGGCGAACGGGACCGCGCGCTCGCCGTCGAGCTGGCCGCCCGCGCCGCCGTCAGCATCGACAACGCCCGGTTGTACCGCAGAGAACATGAACGCGCGCTGATACTGCAGCGCAGCCTGCTCCCGCCCGGCGACCCGGAGGCCGCCGGGCTCGACATCGCCTGCCGCTATCTGCCGGGGAACGCGGCGACCGAGGTGGGCGGCGACTGGTTCGACGTGATCGAGCTGCCCGGCCACCGCACCGCGCTGGTGGTCGGCGACGTGATGGGGCGGGGGCTGCGCGCCGCCGTGGCCATGGGCGAACTGCGCACCGCCGTACGCACCCTCGCCCTGCTCGACCTGGAGCCCGCCGAGGTGCTCTCCGCGCTGGACGAGATCGCCCTCGGTCTCGGCACACCGGGCGGCTCGCACGCCGGCGCGCGGCCGGGATCGCGCGCCCGTGGCAGTAAGGCCGACGACTCCTCCGACCTGACCGAGGTCTACCTCGCCACCTGCGTCTACGCCGTCTACGACCCGGTCACCCGCCGCTGTACCTTCGCCAACGCCGGACATCCGCCCCCCGTCCTGGTGGAACCGGGTGAGAACGCCCTGCTGATGGAGGTCCCGCCCGGCATGCCGCTCGGCGTCGGCGGCGAGCCGTTCGAGGAGATCGAGGTCGAGCTCCCGGACGGCGCGCTGCTGGCCCTCTACACGGACGGTCTGGTCGAGTCCCGCGACCACACCCTCGACGAGGGACTCCAGGCCCTGCGCGCGGCCCTCGACACCCCTGACGGCGCCGACGGCGGGAACGCCGCGGCCGGATCCCTCGAGGACGTCTGCGACCACGTCCTGAGCACCCTCGACACCCACCACGGCGAGGACGACATCGCCCTGCTGATGGCCCGGGTGCAGGGCCTGTCGGCCGAGTCGGTCGGCGACTGGCACCTTCCCAGCGCCCCGCAGTCCGTGGGCCGGGCCCGCGAACTGGCCCGGGAGCAGCTCGAGTCCTGGGGTCTGGACGGTCTGGTGGACACCACCGAGCTCCTGGTCAGCGAGCTGGTGACCAACGCCCTGCGGTACGGCGAGGGCGAGATCAGGCTGCGGCTGCTGCTGGACCGCACGCTGGTGTGCGAGGTCTGGGACGGCGGTCTGGTCCAGCCCCGGCGGCGGCGCGCCCGGGACACCGACGAGGGCGGGCGCGGGCTGCAGCTGGTCGGGCTGCTCAGCGCGGGCTGGGGGAGCCGCAGGACCCCGCTCGGCAAGACCGTCTGGTTCGAGCTGGCCCTGCCGGACGGCCGGTCCTCGGGGCCGGACTCGGTGGAGGCGCTGCTCAGCCTCTGGTGATAGCGGCGGGCCGGGCGCGGTCATGGCAGCGGGCCCGCCATCGGCGGGCCCGCGACACGAAGGGGAGCTACTGCCCCCGGCGCCGGATCTTGTTGCCGAGCCAGACCAGCGGATCGTACTTACGGTCCACCGCCCGCTCCTTGAGCGGGATCAGCGCATTGTCGGTGATCTTGATCTCCTCGGGGCAGACCTCCGTACAGCACTTGGTGATGTTGCAGTAGCCCAGTCCGTGCTCCTCCTGGGCGGTGCGCTTGCGGTCCAGCCCGGTGTCGGCCGCCGCGTCCAGCGGATGCATGTCCAGCTCCGCGACCCGCATCAGGAACCGCGGCCCGGCGAACGCCTCCTTGTTCTCCTCGAAGTCCCGCACCACATGGCAGGTGTCCTGGCACAGGAAGCATTCGATGCACTTGCGGAACTCCTGCGACCGCCCCACGTCCTCCTGCCACATCCGGTACTCGCCCGGCCCCACCCCCTCCGGGGGGACGAAGGACGGCACCTCGCGGGCCTTGGTGTAGTTGAACGACACGTCCGTCACCAGATCCCGCACCACCGGGAAGGCCCGCAGCGGGGTGATGGTGATCGTCTCGGCCCGGTCGAACACCGACATCCGGGTCATGCACAGCAGCCGGGGGCGGCCGTTGACCTCGGCGCTGCACGAACCGCATTTGCCCGCCTTGCAGTTCCAGCGGACCGCCAGATCGGGGGCCTGGGTCGCCTGCAGCCGGTGGACGATGTCGAGCACGACCTCGCCGTCGTTGACCTCGACGTGGAAGTCCTTCAGACCGCCGCCGTCCTGGTCGCCCCGCCACACCCGGAAGTGGGCCTCGTACGCACTCACTGGGTCAGCTCCTCGTCCGTCAGGTACTTCACCAGCTCGTCCTTCTCGAACAGGTTCAGCAGATCGGGCCGGATCGGCGGCATCTCGCGCCGCTCCAGCCGGATCTGGCCGTGTCCGGTGTCGGGTGCCGCCAGCCCGCCCGAGGGGTCGGAGAGCCGGCAGACCAGATTGCGCCGCCGCCATTCGCGGTCCATCTCCGGGCAGTCGTCGCGGGTGTGCCCGCCACGGCTCTCGGTCCGCTCCAGCGCGGCACGGGCCACGCACTCGCTGACCAGCAGCATGTTGCGCAGATCGATCGCCAGATGCCAGCCGGGGTTGAACTGCCGGTGCCCCTCGACCCCGGCGCGGCGCGCCCGGACCCGCAGACTGGCCAGCCGGTGCAGCGCCTCCTCCATCTCCCCGGCCTTCCGGATGATCCCCACCAGGTCGTTCATCGACTGCTGCAGCTCCTGGTGGAGGGTGTACGGGTTCTCCGGCGGCCCGGCCGGACCCGCGCTCTCGTCCGGCTCACCGGCCTCGGCGCTGAACGGGCGCAGCGCCTCGGCCGCCGCCAGGTCCAGCTGGGTCTCGTCCGGTACCGGACGGGTGCCCGAGGCCGCGGTCTCCTGGGCGTAGCGGGCCGCGTGGAGCCCGGCGCGGCGCCCGAAGACCAGCAGATCGGAGAGGGAGTTGCCGCCGAGCCGGTTGGAGCCGTGCATTCCGCCTGCGACCTCGCCCGCGGCGAACAGACCGGGCACCCCGGTCGCGGCCGCGGTGTCCGGGTCGACGTCCACCCCGCCCATCACGTAGTGACAGGTCGGGCCCACCTCCATGGGCTCGGCGGTGATGTCGACGTCCGCGAGCTCCTTGAACTGGTGGTGCATGGACGGCAGCCGCCGCTTGATGACCTCGGCGGGCATCCGGGTGGACACATCGAGGAAGACCCCGCCGTGCGGGGAGCCCCGGCCCGCCTTCACCTCGGCGTTGATGGCGCGGGCCACCTCGTCGCGGGGGAGCAGCTCGGGCGGGCGGCGGTTGTGGTCCGGATCCTCGTACCAGCGGTCGGCCTCGCCCTCGGACTGCGCGTACTTCTCCTTGAAGACGTCCGGAATGTAGTCGAACATGAAGCGCTTGCCCTCGCTGTTGCGCAGCACCCCGCCGTCGCCGCGCACCGACTCGGTGACCAGGATCCCCTTCACCGAGGGCGGCCAGACCATACCGGTCGGATGGAACTGCACGAACTCCATGTTGATCAGCGGGGCGCCCGCGAGCAGCGCCAGCGCGTGGCCGTCGCCGGTGTACTCCCAGGAGTTGGAGGTCACCTTGAAGGACTTGCCGATACCGCCGGTGGCCAGCACCACGGCCGGGGCCTCCAGCGCGAAGAAGCGCCCCGACTCGCGCTCGTAGCCGAAGACACCGGCGACCCGGTCGCCGTCCTTGACGATCCGGGTGACCGTGCACTCCTGGAAGACCTTCAGCCGGGACTCGTAGTCGCCGGTCGCGGCCTTGTCCTCCTGCTGCAGGGAGACGATCTTCTGCTGGAGGGTGCGGATCAGCTCCAGGCCGGTGCGGTCCCCGACATGGGCGAGGCGGGGGTACTCATGGCCGCCGAAGTTCCGCTGGGAGATCTTGCCCTCCGGGGTGCGGTCGAAGAGCGCGCCCCAGGTCTCCAGCTCCCAGACCCGGTCCGGGGCCTCCTGGGCGTGCAGCTCGGCCATCCGCCAGTGGTTGAGGAACTTGCCCCCGCGCATGGTGTCGCGGAAGTGCACCTGCCAGTTGTCGCGCTCGTTGACATTGCCCATGCTGGCGGCGATGCCGCCCTCGGCCATCACGGTATGGGCCTTGCCGAACAGCGACTTGCAGATGACGGCGCAGCGCATGCCCTGCTCGCGGGCCTCGATCGCGGCCCGCAGCCCGGCGCCGCCCGCGCCGATCACGACCACGTCCCACGCCTGCCGCTCGACTTGCGTCATCGATGAGCACCTCTCCTAGAAAAAGCGGGGATCGTCGAAGGCACCGCTCGCCACCAGATAGACGTAGAAGTCCGCGACGGCGACGCTGATGAGAGAGGCCCAGGCCAGCTGCATATGGCGGGCGTTGAGCCCGCTCACCCAGCCCCAGAGCCGATAGCGCACCGGGTGCCGGGAGAAGTGCTTCATCCGGCCGCCGACGATATGGCGGCAGGAGTGGCAGGAGAGGGTGTACGCCCAGATCAGCGCGATGTTGGCGAGCAGCACCAGGGTGCCCAGGCCCATATGGCCCCAGCGTCCGTGCTCGTCTCGGAAGCCGAGCACGGTGTCATAGGTGAGGATCCCCGCGACGATCACCGCGAAGTAGAAGAAGTAGCGGTGGATGTTCTGCAGGATCAGCGGGAAGCGGGTCTCGCCGGTGTACTTGGCGCGCGGCTCGGCGACGGCGCAGGCGGGCGGCGAGGCCCAGAAGCCCCGGTAATACGCCTTGCGGTAGTAGTAGCAGGTGAGCCGGAACCCCAGCGGGAAGATCAGGATCAGCAGCGCGGGGGACAGACCCCACCACGCGCCGAAGATCTCCCAGTTGGCGCCGCCCTTCATGGGCACGCAGTTCTGGGCGACGCAGGGCGAGTAGAAGGGGGAGACATACGGCTCTGCGTAGTAGTCGTCCCCGGCGAAGGCCCGCCAGGTGGAGTAGACGATGAACGCGAACAGTCCGGCGGCGGTGATCGCCGGGGAGAGCCACCAGCGGTCGCTGCGCAGATGACGGGCGGGGATGGCGGCGCGTGACGCGCCGTGCACGCCGTGCGGGGCCGTCCCGCCGCCTGCGGGCGCGGGTGTGGTGGCTTGGGGGTCGGTGCCTGTGGCCAAGGGGAACTCCGCGGTGGAGTGGTATGGGGGGACGATGGGGGGCGCCCCGACGACGGGAGGCGCGCCGGGCCGTCCCTAGGGCGCGTGGCGATCGCGCGCGCCGAGGCCCTCGTCGTCGACGTCCGACCACAGCGCACTGTTGTACGGCGCGTCGGGGACCGGAACCATCTCGGGGCGTGGTCGCTCCTCGGGCGCGGTCTCGCGCAGGAGGGCGAGGCTCTCGCGGAGGTGGTCCGCGTCGGTGCGGACACGGCGTATCTCCAGCCCGCCGGCGCCCACCCGCTGCTCCAGCCGGGAGACGGAACGGACCAGGTCATCGAGACAGCGCTGGACGGCCGTCAAGTCGTCGGTCAAGGACATGACTTGCCCTCACTTCCGCGGTTGCGGTTGGCGACGCTCATGCGACAGCGAGTGTTACGCGCCACGGTCGTGGTTGTGAAGGGATCTGTCGGGATTGGCGGCGCCACCGGCGCGATTCCGCCGCCGCGCGCCGGAGTGCGCGCCCGCCGCATTGATCCGGTCGGGTGATCCTTTCCCCTCATGGCCGTCTCCATGGCCTTCTCGGCGTGCTGTCCCATAAACCGTCGCTTTGAGTGAGGACTATATGCGATCAGCGTCACACTATGCCAAATGCGCATATATCCGTCACCCTGCGGAGGTACGAGCCATGCCCCTCACCAAGCGCCGCCGCGCCATGCTGCTCGCCGCGGGGGTGATGCTGCCGCTGCCCGTACTGACCGGCTGCAGCTCGGACGACGACGGCCCGCCGCCGCCCGCCGCCTGGGACATCGCCTCCGCGCCGCGCAGCGCGACCACCGGTACCGGCACCCTGCGCTGGGCCCTGGACGCGGCACCCAGCACCCTCAACGCGTTTCAGAAGACCGCGGACACGGGCACCCAGCGGATCGCGGGCGCCGTGCTGCCCTCCCTCTACACCCTCGACGCCCGGGGCAGGCCCCAGCGCAACGGCGACTATCTGACCGCCGCCGACGTCACCTCGTCCGACCCCAAGCAGGTCGTGGTCTACAAGCTCAACCCCAAGGCGGTGTGGAGCGACGGCCGCCCGATCGGCGCGGAGGACTTCCAGGCCCAGTGGCGGGCGCTGCGCGGCACCGACGAGGCGTACGGGACGGCGCGCAACGCCGGATACGACCGGATCGCCAAGATCGAACCCGGGGACAAGGAACACGAGGTCAAGGTCACCTTCGCCAAGCCGTACACCGACTGGCGCTCGCTGTTCACCCCGCTGTACCCGAAGAGCGTGATGGGCAACCCGGCGGTCTTCACCGCACCGGCCGCCAAGGGGCTCGCGGTCGGCGCCGGGCCCTTCATGGTCCGCGAGGTCTCGGACGGCTCCGTCACCCTGGTCCGCAACCCCCGCTGGTGGGGCGACCGGGCGCGGCTGAGCGGGGTGGTCTTCCAGGCGGTGCCGGCGGAGAAGCGGGCCGAAGCCCTGATCGCCGGGCAGCTCGATCTGGCCGAGGTGGACCGGGCCACCGCCCGGCGCATCCGGGCCACCGCCCCGGACAAGCGGGCCGCGGGCACCAAGCAGGGCTCCTCGGCCCCGGGCAAGGCGGGCGCGCCGGAGCCGTCCACCGGCGGCCGGGAGGCGGCCGGAGCCGAGGGAGGGGCCGAGGGACGGGCCACTGGCGACACCGACAAGAACCGGTCGCAGACCCGGGCGCTGAGCAGGTTCACCCTGCGCAAGGCCCTGGACTCCGCCTACACCCAGCTCGCCCTCAACGGCACCAAGGGCCCGCTCGCCGATGAGCGGGTGCGCCGCGCGGTGGCCCGCGCGATCGACCGGAAGGCCCTGGCGAAGCTGGTGCTGAAGCCGATGGGGCTGCCGTCCGAGCCGCTCGGCAACCATCTGCTCATGGCGGGCCAGCCGGGCTACAAGGACCACAGCGGCGCCCTCGGAGACAAGGACACCAACGCCGCGCAGTCGCTGCTGGCGGACGCGGGCTGGCGGGCGGGCGACGCCGGCCGGCAGAAGGCGCTCGACGGCAAGACGGACGACCGGGGCAGGCGGCACAGCGTCCCGACCGCCACCGCCACCGCCACCGCCACCGCCACGGACCCGGCCACCGACGGTGCCACTGCCACGGACCCGGCCACCGACGGCTCCACGGGCACGGACCCCGCCACCGACAGCGCCTCCGGAAGTGCGTCCCAGAGCGCCTCCGGCACTGCCTCCGCCTCCGCCTCCGCCACCAACTCCGAGCGCCCCTCCGACGCCGCCCCTGCGGCCGGTGACGCCGGGCGGTCCGGACGGCTCGGGGAGGCGGCCGTCGTACGGAAGAAGGGACGGCCGCTGGTGCTGCGCTTCGTCCTCCCCGACGACCGGACCGCCGCCCCGCTGAGCACGGTCGGCGAGCGCATCGCGCGGATGCTGGAGAAGATCGGCGTCCGGACCGAGATCACCAAGGTCCCGGGCGAGAGCTACTTCCGGGACCACATCGCCACCGGCGACTACGACCTGGCCCTCTACTCCTGGCCCGCCTCCGCCTACCCGGCCACCGACGGCCGCCCCATCTACGCCAAGCCGCAGCCCGCCGCCGACGGCTCCCTGGTCGTCGAGCAGAACTACACCCGGGTGGGCACCGACCAGATCGACCAGTTCTTCGACCAGGCGCTCTCCGAGCTGGACGGCGGTGCCTCCCGTTCCCTGGTCAGCCGCGCTGACTCCCGGATCTGGGCGGCGGCCGGATCGATTCCGCTGTATCAGCGCCCCCAGTTGATCGCGATGCGCAAGGGCCTGGTCAACGCGGGTGCCTTCGGCTTCGCCACCCCCCGCTACCAGGACATCGGCTTCCGCCGCTAGGGGGAGTCCGGCGGGTCTTGGCGCCTGCGGCGGGCTGCTCCCCTCCCCGCCCCTTCCCGAAACCGGGGCTCCGCCCCAGACCCCGGACCGGGGCTCCGCCCCAGGACCCCGGGGTCTGGGGCGAAGCCCCTGGTATCGGGAAGGGGCGGGGAGGGGAAAGATCCGGCGGGGACGGGCTGCGGCATCCGTCTCCGCGCCGTCCCCGTACCATGGGGGTGAGGCCGAGGCGTGATCAGCCCGGCGGAAGGCGCGTCGCACAAGGAGCGCGCCGCCACCCACGAAACCGGGAGAAGCGCGCTTCTATGCCCACGCGCCACGACATTCGTAACGTCGCCATCGTCGCCCACGTCGACCACGGCAAGACGACCCTCGTCGACGCCATGCTCAAGCAGGCGGGTGCGTTCGCCGCCCACCAGCAGGTGGACGACAGGGTCATGGACTCCAACGACCTGGAGCGCGAGAAGGGCATCACCATTCTCGCGAAGAACACCGCCGTGAAGTACCACCCGGCGGACGGCGGCGACCCCGTCACCATCAACATCATCGACACCCCCGGCCACGCCGACTTCGGCGGTGAGGTCGAGCGCGGTCTGTCCATGGTCGACGCGGTGGTCCTGCTGGTGGACGCCTCCGAGGGCCCGCTGCCGCAGACCCGCTTCGTGCTGCGCAAGGCGCTCCAGGCCAAGCTGCCGGTGATCCTGTGCATCAACAAGACGGACCGCCCGGACTCCCGGATCGACGAGGTCGTCAACGAGGCGTACGACCTCTTCCTGGACCTGGACGCGACCGAGGAGCAGATCGAGTTCCCGATCGTCTACGCCTGCGCCCGTGACGGTGTGGCCTCGCTGACCAAGCCGGAGGACGGCACCGTCCCGGCCGACAGCGACAGCCTCCAGCCGTTCTTCTCCGCGCTGCTGGAGACCGTCCCGGCGCCGGAGTACGACTCGGCCGCGCCCCTCCAGGCCCATGTCACGAACCTGGACGCGGACAACTTCCTCGGCCGTATCGCGCTGCTCCGGGTCGAGCAGGGCGAGCTGAAGAAGGGGCAGACGGTCGCGTGGATCAAGCGCGACGGCACCATCTCCAACGTCCGGATCACCGAGCTGATGATGACCGAGGCGCTCACCCGCAAGCCCGCCGAGGTGGCCGGCCCCGGTGACATCTGCGCGGTCGCGGGTATCCCGGACATCATGATCGGCGAGACCCTGGCCGACCCGGAGAACCCGATCGCGCTGCCGCTGATCACCGTCGACGAGCCCGCGATCTCGATGACCATCGGCACCAACACCTCCCCGCTGGTCGGCCGCGGCCCCGGCGGCAAGGGCGCCGACAAGTCGGCCGTGAAGGACCGGAAGGTCACCGCGCGGCTGGTCAAGGACCGGCTCGAGCGCGAGCTGATCGGTAACGTCTCGCTGCGCGTGCTGCCCACCGACCGCCCGGACGCCTGGGAGGTGCAGGGCCGGGGCGAGCTGGCGCTGGCGATCCTGGTGGAGACCATGCGCCGGGAGGGCTTCGAGCTGACCGTCGGCAAGCCGCAGGTGGTCACCCGGGAGATCGAGGGCAAGCTCCACGAGCCGATCGAGCGCATCACCATCGATGTGCCCGAGGAGCACATGGGCGCGGTCACCCAGCTCATGGGCACCCGCAAGGGCCGGATGGACAACATGTCCAACCACGGCTCCGGCTGGGTCCGCATGGAGTTCATCGTCCCCTCCCGCGGTCTGATCGGCTTCCGTACCGAGTTCCTGACCGCGACCCGCGGCACCGGTATCGCGCACTCCATCCACGAGGGCCACGAGCCGTGGTTCGGCGAGCTGAAGACCCGTAACAACGGGTCGCTGGTGGCCGACCGCTCGGGCGCGGTGACCGCCTTCGCGATGACCAACCTCCAGGAGCGCGGCGTGCTCTTCACCTCGCCGGGCACCGAGGTGTACGAGGGCATGATCGTCGGCGAGAACTCCCGCTCCGACGACATGGACGTCAACATCACCAAGGAGAAGAAGCTCACCAACATGCGGTCCTCCACCGCTGATGTGACCGAGTCCCTGGTCCCGCCGCGGCTGCTCTCGCTGGAGCAGTCCCTGGAGTTCTGCCGCGACGACGAGTGCGTCGAGGTGACGCCGGAGACGGTACGGATCCGCAAGCTGGTGCTGGACCAGAAGGAGCGCGCCCGCAGCGCCTCCCGCGCCAAGCGCTGACGCTCACGCCTGGGCGCCGGGCGTCACGCCCGGGCGCCGGGCGCCGGGGCTCGCTCCGGGCGCCGATGCGCACTCCGGAGTCGATCACGGAGCGTAGGCGCCCCCCTGTGCGTCAGTGAGCTGCCAGCGGCCCGGACCCCCCGCTTCCACGGCGGGGGTCCGGGCTGTTGCCATGTCAGGAAGGTGACAGTCAAGCGGTTATCCGGATCTGAGCGTCCGGGTATCGGAGTCCAGGCTCCGCATGATGTGTTAACAGTCCGTTTCGCGTGTGTCTGTCTGGGGCAGTTTTGTCCGGATTTCGAAGCTCCGCGCGTAGATGCTGTGACCAAAGCGAGACCCATAAGGTGTGGTTTAAGGGCCGGACGTGCTCAATCATGGGGTCCATTGAGCTCGGGTCAATGGGTCACACGCTGTGGGGAGCGCGGACCTACGAGCACATCTGGGGGGTTCCGGTCCCTTTCGCTGTCAGGGGTGTCAGCGTGTCTCCGGGCGCCCCCTCTCGTAGTGACAGTGGACTCCTGAGGAGGCAAACCCATGCGCGGTGCCAAGAGCGCCAAGTGGGTCGCGTTGGCAGCGGTCGTGGCGCTGGCCGCGACCGCCTGCGGTGGTAACGACAGCGACAGCGGCAGCAACGATATGAACAAGGGGACGGCGGACCCGAACGGGATACTCACCGCCCAGCTGAGCGAGCCGCAGAACCCGCTGCAGCCGGCGAACGCCAAGGAGAGTCAGGGCAGCCGCGTGCTGCGGACGATCTTCGCGGGGCTGGTGGACTACGAGCCGGGCACCGGCAAGCTGGTGTACGTCAACGCGGAGTCGGTCACCCCCAACAAGGACTCCTCTGTCTGGACCGTCAAGCTCAAGCCGGGCTGGAAGTTCCACAACGGTGAGACCGTGACCGCCAAGTCCTACGTGGACTCGTGGAACTGGTCGGCCAATGTGTCGAACAACCAGACCAACTCGAGCTGGTTCCAGGACATCAAGGGCTACGAGGACGTCCACCCGGAGAAGGGCAAGCCCAAGGCCGACAAGATGTCCGGCCTCAAGGTCGTCAACGACAACGAGTTCAAGATCGAGCTCAACAGCTCGGTCTCGTACTTCGCCTACAAGCTGGGCTACGACGTGTGGACCCCGCTGCCCACCGGGTTCTTCAAGGACCCCAAGGGCTTCGGTGAGAAGCCGGTCGGCAACGGTCCCTACAAGTTCGTCTCCTGGGACCACAAGAAGATGATCAAGGTCCGGAAGTTCGAGGGCTACCAGGGCCCGAACAAGGCCAAGAACGGCGGCATCGACTTCAAGAACTACACCACCGCCGACGCCGCCTACTCGGACATTCGCTCGAACAACCTCGACTGGATCGAGCAGGTCCCGACCACCGCGCTGACCAACTACAAGTCCGACCTCGGCAAGCGCGCGATCGACGAGGAGTACTCGGCGGTCCAGTCGGTCGTCCCGGCCTTCTACACCGACCAGTTCAAGGACATCGACCCGAAGGTCATCCAGGGTCTGTCCATGGCGATCGACCGTGACACGATCACCAAGACCGTGCTGCACGGCTCCCGCACCCCGGCCGACAGCTTTGTCGCCCGCGGCGTGATCGGCTACAAGGCCGGTGCGCTCAAGGACCAGGTCACCTACGACCCGGCCAAGGCCAAGGCCCTCATCAAGGAGGGCGGCGGTGTCCCGGGCAACAAGATCTCGATCCAGTTCAACGCCGACCAGGACCACAAGCCCTGGGTGGACGCGGTCTGCAACAGCATCCGCAAGGCCACCGGCGTCGACTGCGTCGGCGACTCCAAGCCCGACTTCCAGGCCGACCTGAACGCGCGTGACAAGCACCAGGTCAAGTCGATGTACCGCGGTGGCTGGGTGCTCGACTACCCGGTCAACTCGAACTTCATGAGGGACCTGTACGGCTCCAAGGCGGCCGGTAACACCAGCGGCTACGCCAACAAGCAGTTCGACGAGCTCGCTTCCAAGGCCGACAAGGCCGCCACCCTGGATGAGACCGTCAAGCTCTACCAGCAGGCGGAGCAGGTCCTCGCCAAGGACATGCCGGCGATCCCGCTGTGGTTCTACAAGGTCAACAGCGGCCAGTCCAACAAGGTCCTGGGGAAGATCCCCTACGGCCAGGACGGCGACCCCATCTTCACCGACGTCCAGGTGAAGAAGAAGTAATCATCGGGACCGCCGGCCGGTGCCGCCGCTCCCCCCACCGGGGAGCGGCGGCACCGGCCCGCAGGCGTGAGGCCCGCAGCTCATCCCCCCACCCGCGTGGCGCAGACGAGACGTGGCCTTCGCCGCCCCCCAACGGCATGGAGGCATGATGGGGCGCTATGTCGCCAGGCGACTGCTCCAGATGATCCCGGTGTTCATCGGGACTACTCTGATTATTTTCCTCATGGTCCACGTACTGCCCGGTGACCCTATCCGGGCGATGTGGGGAGACAAGGCCGCGGACCCCGCGCAGGTCGCGTCCCTCCGCCATGAGTTCGGGCTGGACCAGCCTCTGTGGAGGCAGTACATCGACTACATGGTCAACCTCTTCCAGGGAGACTTCGGCAAGACCTTCGGCGGTCGCCCGGTCTCCGAGGAAATGGGGATGGCCTTCCCGGTGACCCTCCGCCTCGCGGCGGTGGCCCTCACCATCGAGATCATCGTCGGCATCGGGCTCGGTGCCTGGGCCGGTCTCAAGGCCGGCCGCGCCGTGGACACCGGCGTCCTGATCTTCACGCTGATCGTCATCTCGATGCCGGTCTTCGTCCTCGGCTACCTGGCCCGGTTCATCTTCGCCGACGAGCTCGGCTGGCTGCCACCGAATGTGCAGAACTCGATGGACGTGGAGCAGCTACTGCTGCCCGGCTTCGTCCTCGCGATGCTCTCCATGGCGTATGTGGCCCGGCTGACCCGGACCACGTTCGCCGAGAACCTGCGCGCCGACTACATGCGCACCGCGCTCGCCAAGGGCCTGCCGCGCCGCCGCATCATCGGCGTCCACCTGCTGCGCAACTCGCTGATCCCCGTGATCACCTTCCTCGGCACCGATGTCGGCGCGCTGGTCGGCGGCGCGGTGGTCACCGAGGGCATCTTCAACGTCCAGGGTGTCGGCAATCTGCTGTTCAACGCGCTCGGGCGGCGGGAGGGCTCCACGATCGTCGGGGTCGTGACCGTCTTCGTCCTCGTCATCCTGCTGATCAACCTAGTCGTCGACCTGCTGTACGCGGTCCTGGACCCGAGGATCCGGTATGCCTGACATGACCAAATCCCAGTCCGGTACGGCGGTCGACACGGCGGTCGACGCCGTGGCCCCGCCGACCGAGGTGGACACCGCCCCCGCCGGCCCCGCCGCCCAGGGCAAGCCTCGCTCGCTGTGGGGCGACGCCTGGTTCGAGCTGCGCCACCGGCCGCTGTTCTGGGTCTCGGCGGTGCTGCTGGTACTGCTGCTCAGCATCGCGATGTTCCCCGGTCTCTTCACCGGCGCCGACCCCAAGGACGGCGACCTGACCAACCACTTCCTGACCAAGCCGGAGCTGACGCACTTCTTCCAGGCCGACTGGTTCGGCTACGACGGGCAGGGCCGTTCCATCTACGCCCGGGTCATCTACGGCACCCGCGCCTCCATCATGGTCGGTGTCGGGGTGACGGCCGTGGTCACCGTCTTCGGTGGCCTGCTGGGCATGCTGGCCGGGTACTTCGGCGGCTGGATCGACTCGATCGTCTCCCGCATCGTCGACATCTTCTTCGGTCTGCCGTTCCTGCTCGGCTCGATGGTCGTGCTGAACGCGTTCACCGAGCGCAAGGTGTACGTGGTGATCGCGGCGCTCGCCTTCCTGGGCTGGACCACCATCGCCCGCGTGATGCGCAGCTCGGTGATCACGGCCAAGCAGGCGGACTACGTCACCGCGGCGCGCGCCCTCGGCGCGGGCACCAACCGGATCCTGTTCCGGCACGTACTGCCCAACGCGCTCGCGCCCACCATCGTGGTCGCGACGATCTCGCTCGGCGCCTACATCTCCGCCGAGGCCACGCTGTCGTACCTGGGTCTCGGCCTCGCCGACCCGACGATCTCGTGGGGCATCGACATCTCATCGGCCAAGGACGCCATCCGGGACAACCCGCATGTGATGCTGTTCCCGGCCGGAATGCTGAGCCTCACGGTCTTCGCATTCATCACGCTCGGCGACGCGGTCCGCGACGCCCTCGACCCCAAGCTGCGCTGAGGAGGGCGTACGTGACCACCATCGAGAAGACCGCGGACGACGCCGTCCGCGAGGGTGCAGGCGACGACGGCACCCCACTGCTGGAAGTCCGCGATCTGCATGTGGAGTTCCACACCCGGGACGGTGTCGCCAAGGCCGTCAACGGCGTCAACTACAGCGTCGACGCCGGTGAGACGCTCGCCGTCCTCGGCGAGTCCGGCTCCGGCAAGTCGGTGACCGCCCAGGCGATCATGGGCATCCTCGACATGCCGCCCGGGAAGATCCCGCAGGGCCAGATCCTCTTCCGCGGCGAGGACATGCTCACCATGTCGGGGGAGGAGCGCCGGAAGATCCGTGGCCGGAGGATCGCCATGATCTTCCAGGACGCGCTCTCCTCGCTGAACCCGGTGCTCTCCGTCGGCTATCAGCTCGGCGAGATGTTCCGGGTCCACCAGGGCCTGTCCAAGAAGGAGGCCAAGGCCAAGGCCATCGAGCTGATGGACCGGGTCCGCATTCCGGCGGCCAAGGAGCGGGTGGCCGACTATCCGCACCAGTTCTCCGGCGGTATGCGCCAGCGCATCATGATCGCCATGGCGCTCGCGCTGGAGCCCGACCTGATCATCGCCGACGAGCCGACCACGGCCCTCGACGTCACCGTCCAGGCCCAGGTGATGGACCTGCTCGCGGAGCTCCAGCGTGAGTACAACATGGGTCTGATCCTGATCACCCATGACCTGGGCGTGGTCGCGGACGTCGCCGACAAGATCGCCGTGATGTACGCGGGACGGATCGTCGAGACCGCCCCCGTGCACGAGCTCTACAAGCGCCCGGCCCACCCCTACACCCGGGGCCTGCTGGACTCCATCCCGCGCCTGGACCGCAAGGGGCAGGAGCTCTACGCGATCAAGGGGCTGCCGCCCAATCTGCTCAAGATCCCTTCGGGCTGCGCCTTCAACCCGCGCTGCCCCAAGGCGGAGGACATCTGCCGTACGGACGTCCCCGCGCTGGTGCCGGTCACCGAGCAGGACGGCACGGAGCTGCCGGGCCGCGGCAGCGCGTGCCACTTCTGGAAGGAGACCCTCCATGGCTGACACCGAGAACAATGAGGCGGCCATGGAACCGGCCGTGGACGCCACCCTCAACGTCACGGAGGTGGAGACGGTCGACGCCGCCACCGAGGACGAGGCGGTCGCGGCCATCGAGGCCAAGGTCGACCGCGGCGAGCCGATCCTCCAGGTGCGCAATCTGGTCAAGCACTTCCCGCTGACCCAGGGCATCCTCTTCAAGCGGCAGATCGGCGCGGTCAAGGCGGTCGACGGCATCTCCTTCGACCTCTACCAGGGCGAGACGCTCGGCATCGTGGGCGAGTCCGGCTGTGGCAAGTCCACCGTCGCCAAGCTGCTCATGACCCTGGAGACCGCCACCGCGGGCGAGGTCTTCTACAAGGGCCAGGACATCACCAGGCTGTCGGGCCGCGCGCTGCGGGCCGTCCGCCGCAACATCCAGATGGTGTTCCAGGACCCGTACACCTCGCTCAACCCGCGTATGACGGTGGGCGACATCATCGGGGAGCCCTTCGAGATCCACCCCGAGGTGGCCCCCAAGGGCGACCGGCGCCGCAAGGTCCAGGAACTCCTGGACGTCGTCGGCCTCAACCCCGAGTACATCAACCGCTATCCGCACCAGTTCTCCGGCGGCCAGCGCCAGCGCATCGGCATCGCGCGCGGGCTCGCCCTCAACCCGGAGATCATCATCTGCGACGAGCCGGTCTCCGCGCTCGACGTCTCCGTCCAGGCACAGGTCATCAACCTGATGGAGGGGCTGCAGGACGAGTTCAACCTGTCCTACATCTTCATCGCCCACGACCTGTCCATCGTCCGGCACATCTCCGACCGGGTCGGCGTGATGTACCTGGGCAAGATGGCCGAGATCGGCTCCGACACCGAGATCTACGACCACCCGACGCACCCCTACACCCAGGCGCTGCTGTCGGCCGTCCCGGTCCCGGACCCGGAGTCGCGCGAGGGCCGCGAACGCATCATCCTCACCGGCGACGTCCCGTCCCCGGCCAACCCGCCCTCCGGCTGCCGCTTCCGCACCCGCTGCTGGAAGGCCGAGGACAAGTGCGCCAAGGAGATCCCGCTCCTGGCCATCCCGGAGCGCTTCGCCGGATCGGACTCGCCGGCGGCACACGAGTCGGCGTGCCACTTCGCGGAGGAGAAGGACGTGGTCCACGCCTAGCGCTGCCGCGCGGGCCCGCTGTTGAACGACGAGGGCCGCCCGGACCGTGATCACCACGGTCCGGGCGGCCCTCGCCGTCGTTCAGGACGCTGTGAGCGGCGGGTTCAGCGTGAACCAAACGGCCTTGCCGGTGACGCCCGCATCCTTGTCGGTGTAGTCGTGCACGCCCCAGGTGTCGGAGCACGACTCGACGAGCGTGAGCCCGCGCCCGCTCTCGTCCTCGGCGCCGGCCGCCACCGCCTGCGGCAGCCCGCAGCCGGAGTCCCCACACGGTGACCCGGAAGTCGGGTGGCATCGGCTCCCAGTCCATGCTGACGTACGCGTCGGTGGTGGTGTTCCGGTACGAGTTGGTGACCAACTCCGACACGAGCAGTTCGGCCCTGTCGATGATGCAGTCGAGCCGCGCCGCCTTGAGGATGTGGCGGATGCTGGCCCGTACGACGCCCACGGCGCGGGGGTCGTGGGGGATGAACAGGCCGTAGGACCAGGGCTCTTCGGGCATGCGCATGGGGCAGCCTCCAGGTGAGTGCTTTCTGTGACTGACGCCATACGTAACGTAGCGCGGCGGGTTGCCAATTCACAACACAATCAGCACGCTTCGTGGTTGAGTGGTCACACTGTCTACGACGAGGGAGGGCGTTATGGGGCTTCGGGCCAACCCTACGTATCGCCAACGACGCTTCGGAGCTGAGGTTCGCAGGCTACGCGAACGTGCTGGCCTAAGCGTTGGCCAAAGCGCCGCGGTGATGAACATGAACCAGTCGCATATCAGCAACGTTGAGTCCGGACGTACCGGCCTATCGCCTGAGCGGCTACGCGCCCTGACTGGAGCCGTAGGTTGTGAAAGCACAACCTACGTTGACGCGCTTGTGGCGATGGGCCAGGCATCGGGCAAAGGCTGGTGGAGTGCGTATCGCGACAAGGTGCCCGTCTCACGCATGGACACGGCCGAGCTGGAGGCCGGTGCCGATGCGATGCTCTGCTATGAGCCAATGTTCGTGCCGGGGTTGCTGCAGACCCGAGAGTACTCGGCGGCGATCCACCAAGCCGGGTACGTCCCTGCGTCACGCGAGGACAACGACTCGTCCGTCGAGTTCCGCCTGGAGCGCCAGAAGGTGCTCGTCGGCGAGCAGCCTCCTCAGTTCCATGCGGTGGTCCATGAGGCCGCGTTGCGCACCACGTTCAATCGTCGCGACATCATGCGCGCCCAGTTGCTGAGGCTGATCGAACTGTCCCGGCTGCCCAACGTCACGGTCCAGATCCTCCCGTTCGATGGCCCAGTGCCGTTCGGTACGTCCTTCACGCTGATCCGGCCCAGCGTGGCGGAGTTGAGCACGGTGATCGTGCCGCACATCGAGCAGTCGCTCTACCTGGGCGACAATGCCGCGATCGCTCGATACAACGAGGTTTTCGCTATTATGTGCGAAGTGGCGTTGCCTCCTGTCGACGCGACGGTTTCGCCGGAGGCGCATGGAGTGAAGGACTCGCTGGGGTTGATCCAGCGGCTCCTCTATCCCCTGCTCTAGGAAGGCGCACGCATGTCTCAGCTCAGGTGGCGGAAGTCGAGCTTCAGCGAGGGCCACACCGACACGTGTGTCGAACTCGCCGCCGACTCCGTCGGCACCTCCCACCTCCGTGAGAGCGACGACCCGGAGGTCGTCATAGCCACGACCCCCGCCGCGCTCCGCGCCTTTCTACGGGCCGCCAAGGCGGGGAGATTCGACCGCCTCGAAGGGTGAGCGGCGCCCCTCCCGGTACCCCTTCCGGAAATGCTTGATCTCGCGCAACTAATTTGTCAAACGTTTTTCAGAGGGGTACCCCACCCCCCCGGCAATCCGGAGGCGATCGGGCAGTCCGGCAACGGCCTCGGCCCCCGAGCACGGGCGCCGCCACTGGTACCCACCCCGGCGGCCCGGCGCCCGGCGACGGCGCCCCGCCCCCCACCCCCCGACCCATGCTCAAATGCGCCGAAGGCGCGAGACGGCGCCGCACCGCACCTCGTAGGGTCGTGGCATGACCGCCCCTCACTCTCCGGTGTACCAGGAGTACTACACCCGCATCCCTTTCCAGCTCTTGACGGGCGCCGAGTGGAAGCGGCTGGTGGCTTTCCGGGCCGATGAGTCCGGCGTCACCCTGGGCGGCGCCGTATTGCGATACCACCGGTTCCTGGCCGTCGTGCCGTGGCGGGACATCGAAGCCGTCGTGGTGTGGGCCACGCAAACCCCCAGCGAGAAGCCGGTACGGTACATAGGTCTGAAGCTGCGGCCGGGCGTTCCTGCGCCTCCCGGCCCCAACCAGAAGCTCACCCCGCAGTTCGCCGCGGGTTTCGCACCGCACCTCGAGTACGAGGTCGTAAGGAACAGTCGGCGCATCTTCCTCTGGAAGGTCGATCAGGCCCGGCTCTCCGCCGCCGTCCAGGCGTTCGCCCCCCACGTTCAGCTACGTGCCCACCCGGTGCACCGGGAGCGACCGGGGGAGGGAAGCGCGCTGGGGAACGACTCCGGCGGGAGCATTTTCGACATCTTGCCCTGAACATCATGCCCTGACCTCCGCGCGCTCCTCCGCGAAGTGGCAGGCCGAGGCGTGGGCGGCCGGGCCCGCCAAGCCCGTCGGCACCGCCAGCACCGGCACCTCCGCCGCGCAGCGCTCCCGCGCCTTCCAGCAGCGGGTGCGGAAGCGGCAGCCGGAGGGCGGGTTGGCCGGGGAGGGGACGTCGCCGGCCAGGAGGATGCGTTCGCGGCGCTCGCCCGACTCCGGGTCCGGGACCGGGACGGCGGACAGCAGGGCCTGGGTGTAGGGGTGCGTGGGGTGGTCGTAGATCTCGGAGCCCGTCCCCGTCTCGGCGAAGCGGCCCAGGTACATCACGGCGACCCGGTCGGAGATGTGCCGGACCACCGACAGATCGTGGGCGATGAAGACGTACGCCAGGCCGAACTCGTCCTGCAGCCGCTCCATCAGATTGACCACCTGCGCCTGCACCGACACGTCCAGCGCCGAGACCGGCTCGTCCGCGACGATGACCTCCGGCCGTAGCGCCAGGCCCCGGGCGATGCCGATGCGCTGGCGCTGGCCGCCGGAGAACTGGTGGGGATAGCGATTGGTGTGCTCGGGGCTGAGGCCCACGACCTCCAGCAGCTCCTGGACCGCCCGCCGCCGGTCGCCCTTGGGGGCCGCCTCGGGGTGGATCTCGAAGGGCTCCCCGATGATGTCGCCCACTGTCATGCGGGGGTTGAGAGAGGTGTACGGGTCCTGGAAGACCATCTGGATGTTGCGGCGGACGGCCCGCAGCGCGCGGCCCGAGAGCCGGGTGATGTCCTCGCCCCGGTAGTGGATCGTCCCGGCGGTCGGCCGTTCCAGGCTCACCAACAGCCGGGCGACGGTGGACTTACCGCAGCCGGACTCGCCGACGATGCCGAGCGTCTCCCCGCGCCGCAGGGCGAAGGAGACCGTGTCGACCGCCCGGACGGCGCCGACCCGTCGCTTGAACACCACGCCCTGGGTCAGGGGATAGAGCTTGGCCAGGTCGCGGACCTCCAGGACCGGCCCGTCGGGCTCAGACATGCGCTCAGGCATGCAGCTCCTCCTTCCAGAAGTGGCAGGCGCTGGTCCGCCCGCCGGACGCGGAGGACGCCGGGGGAGCACCCGTCGGGGAGGAGCCTGCCGGGGACGCGCCGGGCGGGGACGAGCCCGCCGGGGGCGCCCCTGGCGGGGACGAGCCCGCCGCCACCACCTCGTACAGCGGCGGCCGTTCGACGCGGCAGACCTCCTGGGCGCGCGGGCAGCGGGGGTGGAAGGGGCAGCCGGAGGGCATGGCGAGGGGGCTGGGCGGCGCTCCCTTGATCGCGTAGAGCTCCCCGCCCCGGTGGCCTCGCTCGCCCCGCTGGTCCACGCGCGGCACGGAGTCCAGCAGTCCGCGCGTATACGGATGGGCGGGGCGGCGGTAGAGGTCGCGCACCGGTGCGGTCTCCACGATCCGGCCCGCGTACATCACGGCGATGGTGTCGGCCACGTCCGCGACCACGCCCAGGTCATGGGTGATGAGGACGAGCCCCATGGCGTACTCCCGGCGCAACTCCGCGAGCAGGTCCATCACCTGGGCCTGGACGGTGACGTCCAGGGCCGTGGTCGGCTCGTCGGCGATGATCAGCTCCGGCTCCAGCGCCATCGCCATGGCGATCATGATGCGCTGGCGCATCCCCCCGGAGAACTGATGCGGATAGTCCCCAGCCCGCTGCCCCGCCGCCGGGATGCGGACCCGGTCCATCAGCTCGACCGCCCGCCGCCGGGCGTCCTTGCGGGACATCCCCCGGTGCACCTCGTACATCTCGGCGAGCTGGGCGCCCACGGGGATCACCGGGTTGAGGGCGGAGAGCGCGTCCTGGAAGATCATCGCCATCGCGGCGCCCCGGATCCGGCGGCGCTCCCGCGCGCCCATCGTCAGCAGATCCCGCCCCCGGAACAGCACTTGACCGCCGGTGACCCGGCCGGGCGGGGAGTCGAGGATGCCCATGACGGCCTGGGCGGTCACGGACTTGCCGGACCCCGACTCGCCCAGCACGGCGAGGGTGCGGCCCGCGTCCAGGCCGTAGCTCACCCCGCCGACGGCCTCGGCGACCCCGTCGCGGGTGCGGAATTCCACGCGCAGGTCGCTTACCTCCAGCAGGCGGGTCACGGCAGGTCAGCTCCTCATCGCAGCTCGGCGGCGAGCCGTCGCGGCTTGGGGTCGAGCCGTCGCGGCTTGGGGTCGAGCCGTCGCGGCTTGGGGTCGAGCCGTCGCGGCTCGGGGCCCAGTCATCGCAGCCTGGGGTCGAGTGCGTCGCGCACCGCGTCGCCGAGCATGATGAACGCGAGCACCGTGAGGGACAGCGCTCCGGCGGGCCACAGCAGCATGTGCGGGGCGTTGCGGATCTGGGTGGCGGCGGAGGAGATGTCGATCCCCCAGGAGATGGTGGGCGGTTTGAGCCCCACGCCGAGGAACGACAGCGTGGCCTCCAGCGAGATGTAGGTGCCCAGCGCGATGGTCGCGACGACGATCACGGGGGCCACGGCGTTGGGCGCGATATGGCGCAGCAGCGTCCGGCCGCTGCCGGCGCCGAGCGCCCGCGCCGCCTGGACGTAGTCGTGCTCCTTGACGGTCACCACCGAGCCGCGCGCGATCCGGGAGATCTGCGGCCAGCCCAGCAGCACGATGAAGCCGACGACCGGCCAGACCGAGCCGCTGGTGACCACGGACAGGAAGACCAGACCGCCCAGCAGGATCGGGATGCCGAAGAAGACATCGGCGATCCGCGAGAGCAGCGCGTCCCACCAGCCGCCGAAGTATCCGGCGAGCCCGCCCAGCGCGCTGCCGAGCAGCGCCGCGCCGAGGGTGGCGCAGATGCCGACGGTGATGGAGGCGCGGGCGCCGTAGACCGTGCGGGTGTAGACGTCGCGGCCCTGGAGGTCGTAGCCGAAGGGGTGGCCGGGGGCCGGGCCGTCCTGCGCCCTGGCGAGGTCGCCGTGGTACGGGTTGCCGCTCGCGATCAACTGCGGCCAGATCGCGATGAGGACGAGGAAGAGGATGGTCAGCGCGGAGAGGATGAAGACGGGGTTACGGCGCAGATCGTGCCAGGCGTCGGACCACAGCCCCCGTCCGGTGGGCGCGGCCGGTCCGCCGGAGCGGCGGCCGGGCTCCTTGCGCCAGGGGAGGGGGAGGCGCCAGGGGCCGCGCCGTGGTCCGCCCTTCAGGGTCTGGGAGCCGGGGGTGGCGAGGTCCATCGGACCGCCGCCGCTGCCGGCCGGTGCGATCGCCTCGGTCATGTCGTAGCGCGGGTCAAAGGGCTCAGGCATACCGGATCCTCGGGTCGAGCACGGCGTAGAGGAGGTCGACGAGCAGATTGGCGAGCAGGAAGACGATCACCAGGATGGTCACGAAGCCGACGACGGTCGGCGAGTTCTGGCGCAGGATGCCCTGGTAGAGCTGGTAGCCGACGCCGTGGATGTTGAAGATCCGCTCGGTGACGATGGCCCCGCCCATGAGCGCGCCGATGTCCGTGCCGATGAACGTCACGACCGGGATCAGCGAGTTGCGCAGCAGATGGCGGGTGACGATCCGGTGGCGCGGCAGCCCCTTGGCGACGGCGGTGCGGACGTAGTCGGCGCGGGCGTTCTCCACGATGGAGGTGCGGGTGAGGCGGGTGGTGTACGCGAGCGACACCAGCCCCAGCACCACCCCGGGCAGCAGCAGTTCGGTCAGCGGCGCCGCCGGGGAGACCGACGGTCTGGCCCAGCCCCAGGTCACGCCGAACAGATACTGCAGCACCGTGCCGCTGACGAAGGTCGGGACGGCGACCACGACCAGGGTGAGCAGCAGCACCGAGGTATCCAGCCCCCGGCCGCGGCGCAGCCCGCTGAGGACGCCCAGGGTGATGCCCAGCGCCATCTCGAAGACGACCGCGACCACGGTGAGCCGGAGGGTGACGGGGAACGCGCTCGCCATCAGCTCGGTCACCGGCTGCCCGTTGAAGGCCGTACCGAAGTGCCCGCTGAACACCTGCCCCATGTAGTGCACGTACTGGCGCCACAGCGGCTCGTCCAGATAGAGGTCCTTACGGATCCGCGCGGCGGTGGCGGGGTCGGGGGCCTTGTCGCCGAAGAGCGCGGCGACCGGGTCCCCGAGCGCGTACACCATGAAGAAGATCAGGAAGGTGGAGCCGATGAACACCGGGATCATCTGCAGCAGTCGGCGCAGCCCATAGCGGCCCATGGCTCAGCCGACCCTGATCCGTGCGTAGACCGGGACGCTGAACTGGTTGAGCGCCACCTCGCTGAGCCGCTGCGAATAGCCCGCGCTGCCGTTCTGGTACCACAGCGGAATGGCGGGCATCTGCTGGGCGAGGACCTTCTCCGCGTCCCGGAAACCGGCGATGGCCCGGCCGTCCGCGGAGGCGGCGTTGGCCTGGTTCACCATCCGGTCGAAGCCGGTGTCGCTGAAGTGGCCGTCGTTGGAGGAGGCGCCGGTGTAGTAAAGGGGCTGCAGAAAGTTCTGGATCAGCGGATAGTCCATCTGCCAGCCGGCCCGGAACGGCCCGGTCATCTCCTTGCCCGCCATCTTGTTGCGGTAGTCGGCGAATGTGCCGATCGGCTTGCCGACACAGGCCCGGTCGCTTCTCAGCACGGTGTTGACGCTGTTGCAGACCGCGTCCACCCAGTCCTTGTGGGAGCCGCTGTCGGCGTTGTACGTGATCGTCATCCGGCCGCCGGGCAGTCCGCCGCCCGCCTTGATCAGCTTGCGCGCCCGGGCCGGGTCGTAGCGGCAGGCGTCCCCGCACAGCCCCGGCTCGTAGCCGCCCTGGCGGCGCAGGACCGGTGAGGTCCAGTCGGTCGCGGGGGTGCGGGTGCCGTGGAAGATCCGCTCGGTGATCTGCGCGCGGTTGATCGCCATCGAGATGCCCCGGCGGACCGTGGCCTTGGCCGGGCCGCTCCAGGCGCGGTCGTACATCGGGAAGGTGAGGGTTTGGATGATCCCGGCGGGCTGGTTGATGTAGCGGTCGCCGAGATCGGAGCGGACGAACTTGAGCTGCTGCGCCGGGACATCGTCGACCAGATCGAGATTGCCCGTCTGGAGATCGGTGTAGGCGGTGTTGTTGTCGGTGTAGACGCGCAGATCGACGCCCTTGTTACGGGCCTTGTCCGGGCCGCGATAGCCGCCCCAGGCGCGCAGCTTCATCACCGAGCCCTTGGTGTACGACCGCACCTGGTACGGGCCGTTGCCGACGGGCTTTCTCAGCCAGGCGGCATGGTCTTCGAAGAACGCCCGGGGCAGCGGCGCATAGGCGTTGTAGCCCAGCGTCTTGGGCCAGGTGGAGAACTTCTGGGTGAGCCGGACGGTGAAGGTCCGCTCGTCCTTGACCCGCAGCCCGGAGAGGGTCTTGGCGGTGGGGGCGCCGCCGGAGGCGGGATGGACCTTGTCGTAGCCCTCGATGTACTCGAAGAAGTAGGCGTTGCGCTGCTTGTGGTCGATCCGGGCGCCGTAGTTCCAGGCGTTCACGAAGGACGCGGCGGTGACCTTCTCCCCGTTGGCGAACCGTCGGCCCTGCTTGAGGGTGATGGTGTAGTTCCGCTGGTCGGAGCTCTCGATCCGGTCCGCGAGCGCGTTCTTGGCCTCGCCGGTCCTGGGGTCGTAGCGCTTGAGCCCGCGGAAGATCATGTCGAGGACCTTGCCGCCCTGGACGTCGTTGATATTGGCCGGCTCCAGCGGATTGGGCGGATCGCCCCAGGACGAGCGGACGACACCGTCCTCGGCGCCGCCGTCCCCGCCGCCGCAGGCCGTCAGGGGCAGGGCGACGGCGGACACGCAGAGCGCGGACAGCGCGCGCCTGGCACGCAGGGAATACGGGGCTCCGCGCATGGCGCCTCCCGAGGATCCGGTCCAAGATCCGTCTTTGGCCCCATCTGACATCCCCTGGGGCGACGGCGCACGTCGATGACCGCTGTCCGGGGTGGCGGGCGGTGGATGAAGCGACGTTGGTGAGGCGCGATGGGGGGAGGAAGCGCGATTGGGGAAGCGCGAGCCGAGCGGTACGTCCCTCGCTCGGCAAGCGCTTTCTAGAGCACTGTCCCGTAAGAACACCCCAGATTTCAAGTGCTGTTACCGGACTTGGAGCGATCCATTCCCGTCTCGGGTGATAGGAGAAGCGCAAGCGTTTCATATCCGGCGCCGCAGGCCGCCGAGGGCCGTTGGCCCCGGCCGCTGGCCCCGGGCGCCGCACGCCCCCGAGGGTCGCGGACGCTCCCCGTCCGCGACCGCCTCTACCGTGCGGGCCATGGAGATCCACCCCTTCCGCATCGCCGTCCCCCAGCCCGACCTCGACGATCTGCGCCGACGCCTGCAACACACCCGCTGGCCGGAACCGCTCCCCGGCGCCGGCTGGTCCGACGGGGCCTCGCCCGACCACGTCCGCGAGCTGGCCGGATACTGGGCCACCGGCTTCGACTGGCGGGCGCAGGAGGCGCGGCTGAACGCGTTCCCCCAGTTCACGACGGAGATCGACGGGCAGCGGGTGCACTTCCTCCATATCCGCTCACCCGAGCCGGCTGCCCTGCCGCTGCTGATCACCCATGGCTGGCCCGGTTCGGTCGCGGAGTTCACCGAGGTCATCGGCCCGCTGACCGATCCGCGCGGACACGGGGGCGACCCGGCCGACGCCTTCCACGTCGTCATCCCGTCCCTCCCCGGCTTCGCCTTCTCCGCCCCGCCCCGCGAACCCGGCTGGGGCATCCGCCGCATCGCCACCGCGTGGACGGAGCTGATGCGGCGCCTGGGGTACGAGCGCTACGGCACGCAGGGCGGCGACTTCGGCTCGCTGATCTCCCCCGAGGTGGCCCGGGTGGCGCCGTCCCGGGTCGTCGGCGTACACGTCAACGCGCTGGTGACCGCCGGGTCGGCCGACCCGGCCGGACCGGAGGAGCTGACCCCGGCGGAGCGCTCCCGGCTGGCCGGTGTCGAACGCTGGCACCGCGAGCTGTCCGGCTACGCCGCCATCCAGGGCACCCGCCCCCAGACCCTGTCCTACGGCCTCGCCGACTCGCCCTCCGGCCAACTGGCCTGGAACCTCGACTGGTTCGCCGCCCACGGCGACAAACCGGACGCCCTCGACCGCGACGCGGTCCTGACGAACGTCTCCCTCTACTGGTTCACCAACACGGCGGGCCCCTCCGCCCGCCTCTACAAGGAGGCCGCCTCGGCCTGGGGCACACCCCCCGAACGCTCCGGCGTCCCCACCGGCGTCGCGGTCTTCCAGGGCGACACCGCGATCCGCCGCCTCGCCGAGCGGTGGCATGCGATCACCCACTGGTCGGAGTTGGGGGCGGGCGGCCACTTCGCGGCGATGGAGGTCCCGGAACTGCTGGTGGGGGACGTACGGACGTTCTTCCGCGACCTGCGCTGACCGGGGCCCGTACGGTCCGTACCGGTGAGCCCCGCTCGGGAGGGGTCCCGAGCATTCCCATGGATGATGGCCGCCCTGTCGCCGAGGTGAGAACCAAGGAAGTCCGCCATGACCCCTGTGCAAGTTGACTGGCTGTCCATCGTGTTCGCCCCCATCGGCGTCATCGCGCTGGTGTGTGCCTTCTTCGCACGACGTTCGTCGTCCCAGAGGGACGAGCCCATGCCTGCCTGGGGCAAGGCCGTCCAGGGTGTGGGGATGGTCCTCGTGATGTGCGTGGCCCTCACCAACATGATGTGGGGCACGTGAGGGGACTTGAATCAGACCTGCTGTACGGCCACCAGCTTGCCTCGGCTGCCAAGCCGGTCGAGCAGATGCCGAATGTCGTCGGGGTCGGAGGTGGCGATCGTCGCCCGCTGCCGCACGGCGAGCACCGCGACGGCGCCGTCCACCGGATCGGACGTTCCCGCTCGGGCCAGCAATTCCCCGATCTCCCGGGCCGCTGTCTCGTCCATGACCGCCACATCGCAGCCCTTGAGCAATTGCGCCAAGCGCGCCTGCCGCGCTCCGTCCCGCCACACCTGGGCGACCACAGCCGCGGGCACCAGGGGCACGCCGCCCGCGGTGAGATAGGCACGGTGAGCTCTCCAGACCTTCGTCTGGGAACGCTCGGCAGCAATCAACATCCCCGCGTCATAGACGACGGGACGCAGTACGGTCATCGGTTGTCCCCCCGGGCACTTGCGAAATCAAGCCGCGTGATCGTCAACGCCGGAGCTGTCGTCCGCGACGGGCCTCGTGACCGTGTCCATGAAGTCATCCACCCACGCCTGCTCTTCCGGAGTGGGTGGTCCGATCTCCGCGAGCACCTCTTCCGCCGCGATCAGCCCTGCCTCGATCTTGGCCGCGCGCTCGGCCGCACGCGAGAGCCAGGCCGAGACACTCATTCCCTCGCGGTCCGCCGCGTCCTTGGCCGCGCTCAGGGTCTCGCTCGGGATCGTGATCGTGACACGTTCGAGGCTCATACCGGCGATCATACGGGCGGACTGCCCATTCCGGGCGCCCACGGACGGCGGTTCATCCGAACGAGGGGATGGGCAGATTACGGGGCGGCGGACGGACCGGTGCGCGTGAGGAGAGCCCCATGACCAGCTCGCCCTTCCCGGCGGATCAGCGGATCGTCCTGATCGGCGACCCACGCGTCAGGGCGGTCCCGGTACGCGAATGCGGCGAACCGCTGGTCGACTGCCGGGGCCGGATGCGCGTGGACACCCGGCGGGCCGATCCGGCGGGACACTTCGCGCACCTCCGGGCCGGAGTCGCCGAACGGCTTGAGCGTGCCGAGAAGTCGCTGCCGGACGGCTGGCGGTGGCTGCTGGTCGAGGGCTACCGGCCCCCGGCGCTCCAGCGGGAGATCTTCGACGGCTACGCGGCCACGCTGCGGAAGCTCGATCCGGACGCCGACGAGGAGCGGATCCGCACGGCCGCCAGCCGCTGGTGCGCCCCGGCGGAGACGGCCGGGCACGTCGCCGGGGCGGCGATCGACTTGACCGTCTGCACCCGCGACGGCGTGGAAGTGGACATGGGCAGCCCGGAGGCGGCCACGCCGGAGGAGAGCGGCGGGGCCTGCTACACCCACGCCCCCGGCCTGCCCGAACGGGCCCGCGAGAACCGGGCGTTGATGATCGAGGCGCTGTCCTCGGTGGGCATGGTCAACTACCCCACCGAGTGGTGGCACTGGTCGTACGGAGACCGCTACTGGGCCTGGTCCACGACCGCCCCCACCGCCGTCTACGGCCCCGTCCCGGAGGACGCCCCCGATGTGCGGGTTCGCCTATGATCGCGAGGTGCCGCAGAACGACTTTGAGCGCGTCCAGGACTTCCGGATCTCCTTCGCCCGTCGTCAGGCCGGTGAGGTGCGGGAGGTGCCGGGGGGATTCCTGGTGCTGCATAGCGGTTACGCACGCTCCCATGAGCACAATCAGCTCCATATCGTCGGGCCCGCCGACCCCGAGGGCCTTCCCGCCCTCGCCGACGAAGTCATGGCCTTCCTTCCGCACCGCCGGATCACGGTCCATGACGAGGCGCTGGGGCTTCTCTGTGTGCCCGCGCTCGAACGGGCCGGGTACGGCCATGTGACCGAGGTGCTGATGGTCCACACCGGGCCGGTGCCGGAGGCCACGGCGGCCGATGTGGTGGAGCGGGAGCTGGGGCCGGATCCGCACGGGCCGCTGCGGCGGGCGGTGACGGCGCAGCAGCGGCGGTGGATGCCGGACGCGGACGAGCGGACCGTGCACGACCTGGTGGAGCGGCGTACCGCGCGGCGGGCCGGGGCCGAGGAGGTGCTCTTCCTCGCCGCCCACGACGACGGCGGCGAGGTCGCCTCCTGGGCCGATCTGTATCTGGAGCCCGCCGCCGGGATCGCCCAGATCGAGGAGGTGGCGACGGCCGAGCCGTACCTGCGCCGCGGCCACGCCGACACCGTCCTGACCGCGGCGCTGCGCCGCGCGGCCGCTGCGGGGTGCGGGCTGCGGTTCCTCGTCGCAGACCAGGACGACTGGCCGCTGCACTGGTACGGCCGCCGCGGGTTCACCGCCATCGGCCGTGCGCATGCCTTCTCGCGCTTCTGAGATCGCCGAGACCCCCATAGGCCACTGAGCCCGAGAGGGGCCAGTCCCTTACGGCTCCTTGCGCGGTGGCGTTCCCGTCCCCGACTCCGCCGCGATCAGCGCCGGATCGAGGACGACGTCCTCCTCGCGGGCCTCGAGGGTCGGGTCCTCGGGGAAGTGACAGGCGGACAGATGGCCCTCGCGGTTGCCGTCCAGGCGCAGGAGCGGCGGCTCTTCCCGCGCGCACTTGTCCTGGGCCTTCCAGCAGCGGGTGCGGAAGCGGCAGCCGGAGGGCGGGTTGATGGGGGAGGGCACGTCCCCGGCGAGCCGGATGCGTGTCCGACGGGCGGTCGCCTCGGCGGCCGAGGCATCCCCGGTGTCCGCTGTGTCCTCGGCCATCACCACCGCCGCGTCCGGCACCGCGGACAGCAGGGCGTGGGTGTACGGGTGGCGGGGGCGGTTATAGATGGAGTCGCGGTCACCCACCTCGACCACCTTGCCCAGGTACATCACGGCGACGCGCTGCGAGAAGTGGCGTACGACGGCGAGGTCATGGGCGATGAACAGGAAGGCGATGCCCAGTTCCCGCTGGAGCTTCTGGAGCAGGTTGACGACCTGCGCCTGGATGGAGACGTCCAGCGCCGAGACCGGCTCGTCGGCGACGATCAGCTTGGGTTCGAGGGCGAGCGCGCGGGCCACGCCGATGCGCTGGCGCTGGCCGCCGGAGAACTCGTGCGGGAAGCGGTTGTAGTGCTCGGGGTTGAGTCCCACGATCTCCAGCAGTTCGCGCACCCGGGCCTCGCGGCCGCCCGGCGGATTGATGCCGTTGATCTCCATGGGGCCGGAGATGATGGTGCCGACGGTCTGCCGGGGGTTCAGCGAGGAGTACGGATCCTGGAAGATCATCTGGATCTCGGAGCGGATCGGGGCCAGCTCCTTGCGGCCCGCGTGGGTGATGTCCTGACCCCGATAGGTGATCTTCCCGGCGGTGGGCTCCAGCAGCCGGGTCAGCAGCCGGCCCGTGGTGGACTTGCCGCAGCCGGACTCGCCGACCAGCCCGAAGCTCTCCCCGGCGTGCACGGTCAGATCGATCCCGTCCACCGCCTGCACGGCCCCGACCTTCCGTTTGAACGGAAAGCCGCCCATGATCGGGAAGTGTTTGGTCAGCTTCTCGGTGACCAGGAGGGGTTCGGGTGTGCCCGACTCGATGCTCATGCGTCAGCGCTCCTAGGCCCTAGCCCAGCCGGGGCTTGATCTGCTCGGTGAAGAGGGTCTGTTTCCGCTCGGCGCCCAGGTGGCAGGCGGCGCCGCGGCCGTCCGGCAGCACGGGCCGCTCGGTGGCGCAGCGGTCGCCCGCCACCTGGTCGGTGTAGTGGCACCGCGGATGGAAGGGGCAGCCCGGCGGGGGGCTGAGCAGGCTCGGCGGGGAGCCGGGGATGGGGTTCAGCGGCTCGTCCACGGCGGAGGACAGCCGTGGCATGGAGCCCAGCAGCCCCCAGGTGTACGGATGCTGGGGCGCGCGCAGCACCTCGCGGACCGTACCGCGCTCCACGGCCCGGCCCGCGTACATCACCAGCAGATCGTCGGCGGTGTTGGCGACCACGCCCAGGTCATGGGTGATGAGGATGATCGCGGAGCCGAACTCCTGCTGGAGGTCCTTCAGCAGATCCAGGATCTGGGCCTGGACGGTGACGTCGAGGGCGGTGGTCGGCTCGTCGGCGATCAGCAGATCGGGGTCGCAGACCAGCGACATCGCGATCATCGCGCGCTGCCGCATCCCGCCGGAGAACTGGTGCGGATAGTCGTCCACCCGCAGGCGGGGGTTGGGGATGCCGACCTTCTCCAGCATCTCGATCGCCCGCGAGCGGGCCTCGCTCTTGGAGGCGCCGGTGTGCTTGCGGTACGGCTCGGCTATCTGGCGGCCCACCGTGTAGTACGGCGACAGGGCGGTCAGCGGATCCTGGAAGATCATCGCCATGGTGTTGCCGCGCAGCCGCTCCAGGGTGCGCTCGGGCGCCCCGGTCAGCTCCTGACCGTTCAGCAGGATCTCGCCGCTGACGGTGGTGGTGCGCGGGTCGTGCAGGCCCAGGACGGTGAGGTTGGTGACGGACTTGCCGGAGCCGGACTCGCCGACGATGCCGAGCGTCCGGCCGCGTTCGAGGTCGAAGGAGAGGCCGTCGACGGCCTTGACGATGCCGTCCTCGGTCGAGAAGCGCACATACAGATCGCGTACGGACAGGAAGGCGCCGTCGCCGGGACCGGCCGGTGGGGGCGTCGCGCCGTCGTCGGGCTTGGTGAGTGTGGTCATCTCGGCAGCTCCGGGTCTGTCAGGCGAGGCGCACGCGCGGGTCGATGAAGGCGTAGGCGGCGTCGACCAGGATGTTGAACACCACGATGGCCGCGGAGCTGACCAGCATCACGCCCATCAGCATGGGCAGATCGGTGAGCTGGACGGATTCCACCGCCAGCCGCCCGATGCCGTGCAGGGTGAAGGTGTACTCGGTGACCATGGCCCCGCCGAAGAGCGATCCGAGGTCGATGCCGAAGATGGTGATGATGGGGGCGATGGCGCCGCGCCAGGCGTAGCGGAAGAAGACCGTACGGCCGGAGAGCCCCTTGGCTCTCGCCGTGCGGACATGGTCCTCCTGCAGTTGCTCGACCATCTGGGAGCGGGTCATCCGGCTGTAGTTGGCCAGGAAGATCAGGGAGAGCACCACCCAGGGCAGCAGCATCCCGCTGAACCACTTCGCCGGATTGTCGGTGAAGGGGTAGTAGGCGGGCTGGTCCATGATCCCCAGACCGCTGACGAACCAGGCCAGGGCGAGCACTCCGACGAAGTAGATCTGCATCGAGGCGCCGAGCAGCGACAGCGAGCTGAAGAACTTGTCGATCCAGGTGCCGCGCCGCCAGGCCGCGATCATGCCGATGCCGATCCCGCAGACCAGGAACACGGCGGCACCGCCGAGGGCGAGCGAGAGGGTGGTGGGGAAGCGGTCGGCGATGGTGCCCCAGACGGGCTCCTGGCTGACGAAGGAGTAGCCGAAGCAGGGGGCGCTGCAGTGCCCCACGGCGAAGTCCCGCCCGGCGACGATCCCCACCATGAACTTCGCGTACTGGACCGGCACCGGCTGGTCCAGGCCCAGGTTCTTGTTGATCATGGCGAGCGAGACGGGGTCGCAGTTCTTGCCGCAGGCGAGCCGGGCCGGTTCGGCGGGCAGGGCGAAGAAGAGGAAGAACGTGATCGCGCTGATCAGGATCAGGATCACGATCGCGCCGAGGGACCGGCGGGCGAGGAATCTCAACATGACGTCGGTGATCTTCCGCTAGGGGCGGGTCCCGGCCGCACCCGCCGATACGGGTGCGGCCGGGGTCTGCGCTGCCTGGGTACGGCCGCGGCTACTTGATGAAGATGGCCGTCGGGTCCACGGCCCCGTAGACCGAGTTGAACTTCACTCCGCCGATGCCCGAGCCCCAGAGGGTGAACAGCCGGTTGTAGAAGGTCGGGACCGCGGGGACGTCATCGGTGAGGATCTTCTCGCTGAGCTTGATCCACTCCGAGGTGGCCCGGCTGAGGTCGCTGACCTTGGTGACCTTGCCGATCTCGGCGTTGACCGCCGGGACGTTGAGGTGCGAGTAGTTCGAGGAGTCGTCGTAGACGTTCTCGCCGCCGTACACCGGCGGGACCACGGTCGAGGCGGACGGCCAGTCGGCACCCCACGAGGACCGGTACAGGTCGAACTTGTTCTTGACCTTTCCGATCTGCGTGTAATAGGTCGACTGGTCGATCTCCTTCTTCTGAATCTTGAACCCGGCCCGCTCCAGGGCCTGCTGGACGACCACCGAGGCGTCCTGGTGGGTGTCACCGTTGCCGTAGGCGTAGACGAGCTCGTAGTTCTCCTTGCCCGCCTCCTTCAGCAGCTCCCTGGCCTTCTTGGCGTTGCCGCCGGGGTACTTCTTCTTCTGGAACGGGTCGAAGGAGGGGTCGTAGCCCTTGAGCGTGGGGCCGACCAGCCCGCCGCCGACCTCACCGCCCTTGGGGCCGCCGAACTGCTGGAGGTACTGCCCGCTGGGGAAGGCCCAGGCGATCGCCTCGCGCACCTTCTTGTCCTTGACCCGATCGGTGTTGATCGAGACGACGTCCACATAGGGCTGCGTCTCGGTCAGCGACCGGGCCATCGCCTCCTTGTCCTTGAGGACCGTGGAGATCTGCGAGGGGTCGACCGCGTTGGTGAGCGTCATCCCGTTCCGGTCGGCGCCCTTGCTGGCCTGGAGCCGGCGGGTGGAGTCCACCCACTGGTGGCCGAAGGAGACGTTGAACCCGTCGACGTACTGATGACGTATCGAGTCGGTCTTGGGGTCCCACTGGTCGTTCTTGACGAACTCGACGCCCTTGCCCGACTTGAAGTTCTTGACCTTGTACGGGCCCGAGGCCAGCGGGGCCTTGTCGTACTTCTCCTTGGTGTCCTTGCCCGGCGGCACCGCGCCGATATTGGGCATGCCGACCGCGAACGGCACCTCGGCGCGCGGCTGGTCGAAGTGGAAGACGATGGTCTTGTCGTCCGGGGTGTCCAGCACCGACGAGGGCAGATGCTTGCCCTTGTAGGGGCCGTCCGGAAGCGCCTTACGGTACTTCTGGCCCTCGCCGGAGAGCCACTGCTGCAGATAGGTCGGCCCGTTCGTCTGATACGGCGCGTAGAGCCGCTCGACGGCCTGCCGGACGTCCTTGGAGGTGATGGGCGAGCCGTCCTCGTACTTCAGCCCGTCCTTGAGGGTGTACGTCCAGGTGCGGCCGCCGTCGGAGGACTTGCCGGTGTCGGTGGCGAGGTCGCCGACCAGCTTGGCCTTGCCCGTCTTGTCGTCGAACTGGTAGTTCGTCAGCGTCCGGTTGTAGAGGGTCTGCGCGATCAGCTCATCGCTGACGTAGATCTGCCCCGGGTCCAGATGCTCGAAGGCGTCCCGCTGCAGCACCGTGACGGTGCCGCCCTTCTTGGCGCCCGGCAGGTCCTTGGCCGGTCCGGTGGAGTCGGCGGCGGTGCCGAGGGTGATGTCCTGGGACTCCATCTTGGGCTCGTTCGACCCCTTGGGCTCCGAGCCGCCGCCTCCGCTGCTGCACCCCGCGAGCGCAAGGGCGCCCGCGGCCAGGGCGACGGTATAGGTACGGGCTCTGCGACTGTTCTTCTTCGGCGTCATCGTGGTCACTGCACCTGCCTCATCGGACGGAAGACTTGCCGTTCTCTGCCTCGGGCCCTCCGGCCCCCCGGTCACCGCGTGGTCTTCGGGTCCATCGCGTCCCGGACCGAGTCCCCGAGCAGGTTGAAGGCGACCACGAAGACCACCATGGCGATGCCGGGGAAGAACATGTAGGTGATGTCGCCCTCGTAGAAGTTCGCGCCCTTGGCGAACATCCGGCCCCAGTCGGGTGTCGGCTCCACCACGCCGACGCCGAGGAAGGACAGCGCCGCTTCGGTCGTCACGAAGTTCGGCAGCATCAGCGTGGACTGCACCAGGATGGGCGTGACGAGGTTGGGCAGCAGCTCCTTGCGGACGATCCGCCACGGCGAGGCGCCGGTCACCCTGGCCGCCTCGACGAACTCACGCTCCCTCAGGGACAGCACCTGGCCGCGCAGCAGCCGGGCGAGCTGCATCCAGCCCAGCAGCCACAACACCATCACCAGGGCCGTCACCCGGAAATAGGTGGGCGTCTCCTTCTGCGGGCTGACGAACAGCGCGGTGACCACCGGCATGAAGGCGACGAAGAAGAGCTGCTGCGGAAAGGACAGCAGCAGATCGATGAGCCGCCCGAGGAAGTAGTCGGTGCGGCCGCCCAGATAGCCCGCCACCACGCCGATTACGATGCCGGTGACCGTGGACAGCACGGTCGCGGCAAGCCCGATCAGCAGCGAGGTGCGGATGCCGTAGACGAGCTGGGTCAGCACATCGCGGCCCAGCTTGGGCTCGATGCCGAACCAGAACTCCCCGTCGATGCCCCCGTTGGGCTTCATCGGATAGCCGGTGAGGGGGTCCAGCAGCTCGGGCCGGTCCAGGCCGTAGGTGGTGTACGGATCCTTGCCGTACAGCGAGGAGATCACCGGCGCCAGCACGGCGACGGCGAAGAAGAAGATCACCACGCATGCGGAGATGACACCCGTGCGGTCGCGCTTGAAGCGCCGCCACATGAGCTGCCGGGGCGCCAGACCGGCCGGCGCCTCGCCCTCCGTGCCCGGTGCGGTCTTCTCGACCACGCCGGACTGCGATGGACTCGTCATCGCGTAGCGTCCCCCCGCACTGGTGTCACACCGTCAACTCGCGTTATCTATGCGCGTCATGTCGCCGCCCGCTCGCCAGGGTGGTGCGTGCGTACCGGGTTGAGCGGACTTTCGCAATCGGGGAACGGCCCAGTCAAGGGGCCGGGGAGGGTGGATGTGCCGCTCATTCGAGTCTTGAGCGAAGATTTGGCAGATCGAGGTCAAGGCGTGCTTGACAGGGATCCCCCATGGGAGACAAAGCATGTTCTATAGGCAGGAAGCGCGTTAACACACAGGCAACTCATCCGTCGCAACACCGATATACGGACGCGTCAGGCTGATCTGCGTACGGCCGTGCGGGTGCCGTGGACCGGTCGGGGCGCGCCATGTGGCCCCGGCCGGTCGCCCCCCCCGGCGGCCGCCGGACGGTCACGATCCGTATTTTTCTTCGCCCCGCGACGGTTGCCCGGGGTACGAGGCGGGGGAAACCTACGGCTATGGGGCAGGGACGGATACTCAACAGCGGAGGGCGCCTTTTCGGGGCGCTCGTCTGCGCGGTTCTCGGGCTGATCTCGCTGGCGTGGATCATCCACGACCTCGACAAGGCCGACGAGGCGAACCATCTGTGGTGGACGTGGGCGGGGCTGCCGTTCCGGGCCACTGGAGGGATCTTCGGTTCCTCCCTGCTCGACCTCGTGCTGCTGCTGGTCTACGCGGTCGTCGGGATCACCGCCCTGCGCTCACCGGCCGCCGCGGGCGCGCTCGGCACGGTCGCGGTCGTGACCGTCGCGGTGCGCCTGCCCAGCCTGTGGAACCTGAACTCCGACTGGCTGCAGGGCATCCCCGGCGATCTGAAGACGCGGGCCAACCTCAGCGCCTGGGCGCAGGTGGTGCTCGGCGGGCTGCTGCTGGCCGTGGTGGCCGCCGCCCGTCGCCCCGCCGACCTCGCCCCGCCCGGACACCTGGCCTCGCCCGCCGACCGGCCGCCGGGCCGCCCCTCGCCCGGGGCGGCGGTCACCGGCGCGCTGTTCCTGGGCGCCGGCGGGGCCGTCATCGCCGCCTGGCAGATCTACTGGGCCCAGGAGCGGGGCTGGGAGATCTACAAGTACCTGCTCACCGGCAAGCACACGCTGCCCACCCTGCTCTCGCCGCCCGGTGCCTGGACGGCGTGGGCGGCGGTCGCGCTGTGCCTGGCCGCCGCGGCGGCCGCGCTCGCGCGTGCCCCGCTGGCGCGCCCGCTGGGGATGACGGCGGCGGCGCTGGTCATGGTGACGGGGATCAGCGAGGCATCGCTCTACATCAAGCTGGACTATGTGGACCACCTCAGTGATCTGCCGACGGTGGGCGTGCTCAGCGTGCTCACCGGCTTCTTCGAGGCGATCGCGGGGCTGATCGCTCTCCTGGCACTGGCTCGGCGGGGTGTTGAGGACGACGCCGCGTTCACCGGGGCGCCGGGGCCGGGCGCCCCGGCGTACGGCGGCTATGACGGCTATGGGCCCGGGGGCTACGACGACGGCTCCGGGGCCGGAGGCTACGGCGGCGGCTACGGGAGCGGTGGCTACGGGAGCAGCGGAGACGGGAGTGGTGGCTACGGAGGCGGGGGATACGGCGGCGGGGGTTACGGCCCGCCGCCGCCCAGCACCCCGCCGCTGGTGCCCCCTCCGCCCGGGGCCCCGCCCGCCGTGCCCCCGCCGCCGTCCGCACCCCCCGCGCCTCCCGCACCGCCGCCGGGCTGGTGACGCCGGGCCGGTGACGCCGGGCCGGTGACGCCGGGCTGGTGACCGCGGATCAGCGCGGCCCCGGGGCCCAGGCCCTGTCCGGTGCGGTTCGGGTGCGCCCCGAAGGGGCGCGGGGCTGTGTCGATATGCGGCTCCGCCGCGTGGGCGACCAGCCACGACGCAGCCGCAGACAAAGGACGGCAGCTTGCGGCTCTTCCCGCGGAGCGCTACCGCATCCCGAGGGACCGCTTGAGGAAGTCCACCTGCAGCAGGAGCAGATTCTCCGCGACCTGCTCCTGCGGGGTCATATGGGTCACCCCGGACAGCGGCAGCACCTCGTGCGGACGGCCCGCGGCCAGCAGCGCCGAGGAGAGCCGCAGGGTGTGCGCGGCCACCACGTTGTCGTCCGCCAGACCGTGGATGATCATCATCGGCCGGGCGGTCTCCGCCGCGCCGGACAGCCCCTCGTCGGTCATCAGCGCATTGGCGGCGTAGACCTCGGGCTGTTCGTCCGGCAGGCCCAGATACCGTTCGGTGTAGTGGGTGTCGTACAGCCGCCAGTCCGTCACCGGGGCGCCCACCACGCCCGCGTGGAAGACATCCGGGCGGCGCAGCACCGCCAGCGCGGCCAGATAGCCGCCGTAGGACCAGCCGCGGATGGCGACCCGGCCGAGGTCCAGCGGATAGCGCTCGGCGAGCGCCGTCACCGCCTCGACCTGGTCCTCCAGGGTGACCGCGGCCAGTTCGTCGCGCACCGCCTTCTCCCAGGCGGGGGAGCGGCCGGGGGTGCCGCGGCCGTCGGCGACGACCACCGCGAAGCCCTGGTCGGCGAACCACTGCGAGGTGAGGTGGGCGTTGTGCGAGGCGACCACCCGCTGGCCGTGCGGCCCGCCGTAAGGATCCATCAGGACCGGCAGCGGTCCGTCGCCCTCCCGGTGGCCGCTGGGCAGCAGCACGGCACAGGGGATGTCCCGCTTGCCCGCGAAGAGGAGCTCGGGGCGGGCGGTGATGACGGGCCGCTCCGCGTACGAGGCGATCTCGGCGATGCGCTCGGCCGCGCCGTGGTCGGCGGGCCGGAGGATCTCCACGCTCACCCCGGGCCGCTCCAACCCCGTGTACGCCAGTGCGAGCACCTCACCGCCGCGCGTCGCGGAGTGGACCGCCGGGAAGGGCCGCTTACCGACCGGCTCCCAGCCGCCCTGGTCGCCGCTGCCCCGGAACCAGGCGCGGTGGACGTCGATCTCGCCCGGCTGCTCGGGCAGCGGAGCACCGGTCCCCGGAGAGGCGGAGAACAGCACGTCGTCCGTGCCGATGTCGAGGACCGCGCGCACCTGGAGGGCGCCGGACGTCAACTTGCGGTCGCCGACCATCAGCACCCGGGCGCCGCCCTCGTCCGCGATGCGGACGAGTCGTCCGTC
The DNA here is from genome assembly GCF_017592595.1 of Streptomyces sp. NEAU-YJ-81. NCBI lineage: Bacteria > Bacillati > Actinomycetota > Actinomycetes > Kitasatosporales > Streptomycetaceae > Streptomyces > Streptomyces sp. NEAU-YJ-81. Next base: position 117,451 of record NZ_JAGFNO010000008.1, read on the forward strand.
CTCCGTCCAGGCCGGCACCCCGGGGAAAAGATCCAGCCAAACCGCGTCCTCGTCCACATGGACCGTGCTGGTCCGTCCGGTGTCGGTGTCCACGGCCAGATAGAGCTGGCTGCGCTGGTCCCTGGCCTGGACCAGAAGCAGGGGCGGACCGTAGGCCGACCAGTGCACCCGCGCGAGGTACGGATAGCGCTCCCGGTCCCACTCGATCTCCGTACGGGAGCCGTCCAGACCGAGCAGAACCAGCCGCACCTCGGCGTTGGCGGTGCCCGCGGCGGGATAGGCGGCTTCCGCGGGCTTCTGGCCAGGGTGGGCCGGGTCGGCGGTCCACCAGCGCTGTACGGGGGCGTCGTCGGCGCGGGCGGCCAGCAGGGCGTCGCTCCGCGGCGACCACCAGAAGCCGCGTGAGCGGTCCATCTCCTCGGCCGCGATGAACTCCGCGAGGCCGTAGGTGACGGTGTCCTCCTCCGGCTCCGCGAGCGCCCGGTCGTCCTCGCCGTCCGTGCCCGTGACCCGCAGTGCCCCGCCCGCCGCATAGGCGATGTGGCGGCCGTCGGGCGAGGGGCGCGGGTCCACGACCGGACCGGGGACGCGCAGCTCACGGGTGGTGCCCGCGGGCAGATCGGTGGTGAAGAGCCGTCCGGAGAGGGCGAACGCGGCCCGCTCGACGGCGGCGTCCACCGCGTAGCCGACCACTCCGGCCGACCCCTCGCGGCTGCGCTCGCGCCGCGCCCGCTCCTCGGGGGACAGCTCCTCGCCGGCGCCGCCGAGCAGCTCGGCCGGGTCGGCGGCGGGGTACTCGCGCTGCCCGGCGAGGTCGTGCACCCACAGGAGGCCGGTCCGGTCGGTGCCCGAGCGGGAGCGCAGGAAGACGACGCGTGAATCGTCGGGGGCCACGGTCAGGGCCCGCGGTGCCCCGAGGGTGAAGCGTTGGGTCCGCGCGTGCTGCCGTGGGAACGAGAGCTGTCCGGTCATAGGGCGAGCGTACGGCTCAGGATCATCGCGAGGGAGAGTACGGATCGGTAGGCCGGGGCGGGGTTGCCCCTGGCACGGTCCGGCCGGAACGACGCGGGGGTCAACCGGCCCCACATGATGGCGAGATGGCGCATAACCACCGAGAAACCGCCCCGGGGGCGCGGAAGTTCGTGCGATCAGGCATGCGCCCCTGTCATGCTCCCGTGCACCGAGTCATGTGTACACCGCCATAGTTATGATCGATTGCGCATAGTGGGTAGCCCCTCTGTGGCATCAATATGTTGTCCGTCCGAGTGCGTGTATCTGGAGGTGAGCCGCTGTGGCGCTCTCGATCTCGGTATCAGTGCTATTGCTGATCATCGTCTTCATGCTCGTAAACAAGGCAGGGCTGAAGGGGGTTCATGCGGTCGTCTGTGTCCTCCTCGGCTTCTACCTGGCGAGTTCTTCGGTAGCCCCGACGATCGACGACCTCACCACCAATGTGGCGGACATGATCGGCGGCGTGAAGATCTGACCCCGAGCGGGGCCGGGGTGTGCGGCCCGTGGGCACTGGTGTGCGAATCGTAGGCTGTGCCCATGACCGCTCTTCCCGCCCGTCGTCTGCTGCTGGTGCACGCACATCCGGACGACGAGTCGATCAATAACGGCGCGACCATGGCGAAGTATGCCGCCGAGGGCGCACGCGTCACCCTGGTGACCTGCACCCTCGGTGAGGAGGGCGAGGTCATCCCGCCTGCCCTCGCGCATCTCGCCGCCGACCGCGACGACGCGCTCGGTCCGCACCGGATCGGCGAACTCGCCGCGGCCATGGACGCTTTGGGGGTCGAGGACCACCGCTTCCTGGGCGGTCCCGGCCGCTATCGCGACTCCGGGATGATGGGCGCCCCGCAGAACGACCGGCCGGACTGCTTCTGGCAGGCCGACCTGGACGAGGCCGCGGGGCACCTGGTGGCCGTGGTCCGCGAGATCCGGCCACAGGTGCTCGTGGCGTACGACACCCATGGGGGGTACGGCCACCCCGACCACATCCAGGCGCACCGCGTGGCGATGCGCGCCGTGGAGCTGGCCGCCGACGCGGACTTCCGCCCGGAGCTCGGCGAGCCGCACGACATCGCGAAGGTCTACTGGAACTGCGTGCCGCGCTCGGCCGTCGAGGAGGGCTTCGCCCGGCTGCGGGCCGCGGGCCGGGACTCCCTCTTCCCCGGCGTCGCCACGGTCGACGACGTCCCCGGAGTGGTGCCGGACTCGGACGTCACCGCGTTCATCGACGGCACCGCCCATGCCGGGGCGAAGGCGGCGGCGATGCGCGCCCACGCCAGCCAGATCGCGGTGGACGGACCCTTCTTCGCGCTCTCCAACGACCTGGCCCAGCCGATGTTCGTCCATGAGCACTACCGGCTGGTCAAGGGCGAGGCAGGGGCGGGCCGCGAGGACGACTTGTTCGCGGGGGTGGCGGCATGACGGCCCTGCGCCTGGGCGGATACGCCCTGCTCGCCGTGGCCGGGGTGCTGGTCGGCGCCGCGGGCGCGCTGGTCCAAGCGGCATGGTTCCCCGGCGGGTTGCTGCTGGCGCTGCTCGCGATCGCGGGCCTGTGCTACGGCGGGGTCAAGGCCGCGGGTGCCCGGATGGGCGGCGGAGTGCCCGCGGGGGCCTGGACGGTGGCCGTGTTGCTGCTCACTTCCTCCCGCTCGGAAGGGGATTTCCTGTTCGGCGCCGGGCTCGGGTCGTACGCTTTCCTCCTCGGCGGGATGTTCATCGGTGTGATGTGCGCCACGTTGCCTCTGGTGCCGCAACCTCCTGGCCCGCCGGTCCGACTTGGTAAGTGACGTGACGTTTTCGGCACGACGTCCCCGGCACTTGGGGGCCCTTCGGACATGCGGCGAAGGGTGCGCCTCGGGCGTACCGGATGCGGTGATCCGGCGGCCGTCAAGTGCGCGTCCGCACCGCCCAGTATGGTGGTGCCGCCGCCGAGCCGCCCGCGCGAGGTCTGACGGGCGGCGGAGCTAACTGGGAGAACCTGCTTTGAGCCGTGAATCTGACAGTTCGTCCTCCGGGCCCCGGGAGGGAAGCGGCGGTGCCGCCTACCCGTCGGGCACCCCGCCGTACGGATCCCGCCAGTACCCCTCGCCGAACCCCACGCAGGAGGCTCCGCAGGAGTTCGCCGACGACGGGCAGGTGCGGGCCGCGGCCAAGCCGGAGGAGCCGAAGACCGAGACCACGCTGACGACCCGGATCAAGATCAACATTCCGGGGTCGCGGCCCATCCCGCCGGTGGTCATGCGCACGCCCGTCGCGGAGGACGGCGTACCCGCGCAGCGCTCCGGCGGGGACGACGACGCCCCCGAGCCCACCAGCGCCCTGCCCCGGGTCGACTACCCGCCGACGCCGGAGCGCGGTGTGCCGGCCGAGCCCGGCGGGCCCGACGAGCCTTCCGAGAACCGCGAGAAGAAGGGCGACGGCGAGCAGCGGACCAGCGACTGGTTCTCGCCCCGTAGGCCCAGGGGCGGTTCGTCGGCCACCGGCAGCACGCCGACGCCGCCGATGACCCCGGCCCCGGACACCACTCAGGGGTTCCCCGCGCCGGACACCACGCAGGGATTCCCCTCCCCGGAGATCACTCAGGGATTCCCGGCGCCGGACACCACCCAGGGGTTCCCCTCTCCGGACACCACCCAGGGGTTCCCGGCCCCGCAGCAGGGCGGCGGCCCCGTCGCCGATCTGCCGTACTTCACCGACGCCCAGGCCCCGTCCGGGCACCCCGAGCCGAACGGGCCCACCACCGGCCCGGTCACCGGCGGCATGTTCATGCCGCCGTCCGGCCCCGGTGCGGGCCCGCACGACAGTGAGTTGCTGGCCCCGCCCGGACCGGGCCCCGCCGGCGGCCTGTACGGCGGTGACCCGCAGACGCCTCCGGGCGGGGTGGGTCCGCTGGCCGCTGGCGGCCCGGCCGCCCAGCCGCCGACCCCGCCGGGCGGCTCGCCGATGTCCGGCAGCCTCGGCGCCACCACCGGCGCGGGCCCGCTGACCGGCCCCGGGGAGGGGTTCAGGGGCGACCTCGGGAGCGATCCGTCCCCCTCGCTGTTCCGCGACCCCGAGCCCACGCCGGGCGGCGGGGTGCCGCCGGACCAGATCTCCAGCGACACGCTGGTCAGCGGGGTGCCCGTGGTGCCGTCGAGCGAGGGCCGGTCCCGGCCGCCGGCGCCGCCCGCACCGGGTGGCCCGGGAGCCCCGGCGCCCGGCGGCAACAGCGCCCCGGCGCCGTCCGCTCCGAAGGCCGGTAAGCCCAAGAAGAAGGGCCGTTCCAAGGTCGTCATGGTCGCGGGCCTGCTGTTCGTGATCGCGGGCGGGGCCTACGCCGCCGGTCTGGTGATGAACCACGCCGATGTGCCGAACGGCACCACCGTCCTCGGCGTCGACATCGGCGGCAGCGCCAAGGAGGTCGCCGTCGACAAGCTGGACGCCGCGCTGGGCAAGCGCACCACCGCCCCGCTGACGGTGTCGGTCGACGGCCAGCAGAAGGAGATCAAGCCCTCCGTCGCGGGCCTGGCGCTCGACACCGAGGCCACGGTCCGGGACGTCGCGGGCCGGGACTACAACCCGGTCACCGTGATCGGCTCGCTCTTCGGCGGCACCCATGAGGCCGACCCCGCGGTCACGGTCGACGAGGAGAAGCTGCGGGACGCCCTGGAGCGGCTCGCGGGCGACTCCGGCACGGCCCGCGAGGGCGGTATCGACTTCAGCTCCGGCAAGCCCGTCGCGGTGTACGGCAAGGAGGGCAAGGGGCTGAACGTGGACACGGCGGTCAAGGCCGTCTCGGAAGGGTTCCGCCTGCGCGCCGAGACCGGCCAGAACAAGGCCATCACCCTGCCGGTCGCCGTGCGCCGCCCCACGGTCAGCGACGCCGAGGTCAACCGGAAGATGAAGAGCTTCGCCAAGCCCGCGATGTCGGGTCTGGCCACCGTGCAGACGGACGCCCAGCACTCGATTCCGTTCGGTCCGGACAAGTCGCTGCCGAAGATCCTTTCCATGAAGGTGATCGACGGCAAGCTGGTGGAGCACTACGACCTGTCGGTCCTGAAGCAGCTGTACGGCAGCACCTTCGACGGCGTTCTGCTCGAACGGGGCGACGGCAGCAAGAAGCCCGTCACCCCGGAGGACGTGGAGTCCGCGCTGCGGCAGGCGCTGCTCGGCAAGACGCCCAGCGACCGCATCGGCGTCATCGGCAAGGAGAACTGAGCGGCCCCCGCTCGTTCACCACGCGGCCCCCGCCCGGCACCGGGCGGGGGCCGCGTCGTGTGTCCCCGGCCCGTCATGCCCCGACCCATGACATCTGTCATCCCCAGGTCACGACCGCTGACACTGCCGGGCGCCGCCCGCCCTCGGCCAGGCTTGTGGCCATGACCGCAACGACCGCTGTTTCCGCCCCCGGCACCGGGGCCGCCACCATGGGCGCCCCGCCCGTGGTCCGCTTCGAGAAGGTGAACAAGAGCTACGGCAGTGTGCGCGCCGTGGCCGATCTCGATCTCACGCTGTACCCGGGGGAGACCGTCGCCCTGCTGGGACCCAACGGCGCCGGCAAGTCCTCCAGCCTCGATCTGCTGCTCGGCCTGCGCCACCCCGACTCCGGCCGGGTGGAGGTCTTCGGCACCACCCCGCGCCAGGCCATCGTCCGTGGCCGGGTCGGCGCGATGCTGCAGAGCGGCGCTCTGATGGAGGACGTGACGGTCCGCGAACTGGTGGGGCTGGCCTGCGATCTGCACCCCAAGGGCCATCCGGTGGACGAGGTGCTGGAGCGGGCGGGGATCGCCGAGATCGCCTCCCGCAAGGTGAACAAGCTCTCCGGCGGTCAGGAGCAGCGGGTGCGCTTCGCGTTCGCCACCGCCGGCGCCTCCGATCTGATCGTGCTGGACGAGCCCACGACCGGTATGGACGTGTCGTCCCGGCAGACCTTCTGGGGCGCGATGCGGGAGCAGACGAAGCAGGGCCGCACCATCCTGTTCGCCACCCACTACCTCGATGAGGCCGACGCCATCGCCGACCGGGTGATCGTGCTGCACGGCGGCCGGGTGCTGGCCGACGGCTCGTCCGCCGAGATCAAGGCGATGGCCGGGGCCCGGCGGATCTCCTTCGAGCTGGACGGGCCGATCGACGAGACGACGCTGCGCGCCCTGCCCGCGCTGACCGGGATCGAGATCTCGGGGCGTACCGTACGAATCCGGTCCACCGACGCGGACGCGACCGTGCACGCGGTCTACGGGCTGGGGCTCTATCCGCACGGCCTGGAGGTCACCGGCCTCGGCCTGGAGCAGGCGTTCCTCGCCATCACCGACGCCGCCACCGACGCCGCGCTCACAGGTGAGGAGTCCGCACGATGAAGGCGCTGGTCAAGCTGGAGATCGCGCGGACCCTGCGCAATCGCAAGTTCATGTTCTTCACGGTCATCTATCCGCCCGTGCTCTTCCTGCTGATCGCGGGCAGCACCGACGCCGACGACCGCGTGCCCGGCACCCGGCTGTCCATGCCGCTCTACTACATGGTCGCGATGGCCTCCTTCGGGGCGCTGACCGCCGGGCTGATGGGCAACGGCGAGCGGATCGCCAAGGAGCGCGAGGGCGGCTGGACCCGGCAGCTTCGGCTCACCCGGCTGCCCGGGCGCGGCTATGTGGCGGCCAAGATCGCGGTGGGCGCGGTGGCCACCCTGCCGTCGATCGTGATCGTCTTCGTGGTGGCCGCCGCCGTCAAGGGCGTACGGCTGGACGCCGCCTGGGAGTGGGCGGCGCTGACCGGCGCCATCTGGGCGGGCTCCCTGGTCTTCGCCGCGCTGGGGGTGGCCATCGGCTATCTGGCGACCGGGGACGCGGTCCGCCCGCTGACCATGATCATCTACTTCGGTCTGTCGATCCTCGGCGGGCTGTGGATGCCGACCACGTCCTATCCGCAGTGGCTGCGGAACATCGGCGACTATCTGCCCACCCACGCCTACACCGCCCTCGGCCAGGCGATCGAGCTGGGCGGCGCCCCGCACGCCAAGGACGTCGCGCTGCTCATCGGCTATCTGGCGCTCTTCGCGGGCGGCGCGGCGTGGCTGTACCGCAAGGACACCCGTAAGGCGTGAGGGACAGCCGTAAGGCGTGAGGGACAGCCGTAAGGCGTGAAGGACAGCCGTAAGGCATGACCGAGGGCGTGACCCGAGGCGTGATCCGAGGAGCGAAGAACCATGGCCGACCGGGCCGAGTGGACCGACGGCGATCCGGAGTGCCGCCCCGGCGTGCGCCGCCGGCTGACCTGGTGGGCCGACGCGATGGCGTACGACGACGAGCACGACCGGCTGGCCACCATCGGCCAGAGCCCCGAGAACCGCCGGCAGGTCCTGATCAAGCTGATGTGGATCGGGATCTGGATGGCCTATATGGGCGCGCCGGTGAGCGATCTCGCCGATGGCCACCACACGGTCCCCGCCACTGTGTGCGGTGCGCTCGGTCTGCTGGCCTTCGTCGCCATCTATCTGGTGCTGGTTTTCCGGCACACCGGCCGGGCGCTGAGCCGGGCCGCCGTCTTCGGGGCGCTGGGCATGATCTGCGTGCTCGCCGCCGTTCTCACCCTCACCATGGGCGACGCCTGGTTGGTGCTGTGCGTCTATGTGTCCGTCGCCTACGGGGCGGTGCTGCCGCTGCGGCTCTCGCGGTGGGCGATTCCGCTGAACACCGCGTTCATGGTGGCCGTCGGGGTGCTGGTGCGCGGTTCGCACGGGCTGGTGTCCGCCCTGGTGATCCCCTCGCTGCTCGGCGGGTTCGCGATGAGCGGGGTGCGGCAGATGGTCCGCACCACCCGGGCGCTGCGCGCCGCCCGCGCCACCGTGGCCCAGCTCGCCGCCAACGAGGAGCGGCTGCGGCTCGCCCGCGATCTGCACGATCTGCTGGGCCACTCGCTCTCCCTGATCACGCTCAAGAGCGAGCTGGCGGGCCGGATGCTGCCCGACAAGCCCGAGCAGGCGGCGGGGCAGGTCGCCGATATCGAACGGGTCAGCAGGCAGGCACTGGTGGACGTCCGGGAGGCGGTCAGCGGCTTTCGCCGCCCCACCCTGGAGGCCGAGGTCGCCGGGGCCCGTACCGCCCTTGCCGCCGCGGGCATCGCCGCCGACCTGAGCCGGGCCGCCACCCACCACCCCGACCTTCCGCCCGACCAGGAGGGCGCGCTGGCCTGGGCGCTGCGCGAGGCGGTCACCAATGCGGTGCGGCACAGCGGGGCGCGTCGCTGCACGGTCACGCTCGACGAGACGGACGACGAGCTGTGCCTGACCGTCACCGACGACGGCCGCGGCGCGACCGGCCCGCACGGCAACGGGCTCACCGGGCTGGCCGAGCGGCTCCAGCTCGCCGACGGCCGCCTGGAGACCGGCCCCGGCGAGCGCGGCGGCTTCACCCTCCGCGCCCTGGTCCCGCTCTCCCGCGGCGCCCACATGGAGCTGCCCTCACAGGCCGCGCCCTAGCACGGGCCGCGCCGTAAGGAGCGCGCCGGAGGGACCGCGTGGAGGGAGCGCGCGGAAGAGCGGAGACGAGGAGCGGATACGCTGCGGGGCGTGATCCGGGTACTGCTGGCCGAGGACCAGTCCATGGTGCGGGAGGCGCTGGCCGCGCTCCTCGGGCTCGAGGACGAGATCGAGGTCATCGCGCAGGTGGCCCGCGGTGACGAGGTCGTGGACGCCGCCCGGGCCCATCGCCCCGATGTGGCGCTGCTGGACATCGAGATGCCCGGGATGAGCGGGATCGAGGCCGCGGCCGCCCTGCACCGGGCCGCGCCCGGGATCCGGATCGTGATCCTTACCACCTTCGGCCGCCCCGGCTATCTGCGCCGTGCCATGGAGTCCGGCGCCGACGCCTTCCTGGTCAAGGACGCCCCGGCGGCCCAGCTCGCCGACGCCATACGGCGGGTGCTGCGCGGGGAGCGGGTCATCGACCCCACGCTGGCCGCCGCCGCGCTCGTGGACGGGGCCAGCCCGCTGACCGCGCGGGAGCGCGAGGTGCTGCACGCCTCGGCGGACGGCTCGACCAACGCCGAGCTGGCCCGCGCCCTGCACTTGTCGCCGGGCACGGTCCGCAACTACCTCTCCACGGCCATCCAGAAGACCGCCGCGCGCAACCGGGCCGAGGCCGTCCGCATCGCCCGCGAAAAGGGCTGGCTGTAGCCGCGCGGGCTTTCCCCTCCTCCTTCCCGACACCTACCGATATGCGGCTCCGCCGCGTGGGGGCCCGGCCCCGGCCCCCGCCGGGGCTCCGCCCCTGGGCCCCGCTCCTCAAACGCCGGAGGGGCTGGAAGGCCGGGCCGCCGCCCCGCGACGGTCGGCCCACCGGAGGCGCAGGGTCCTGCCCGGCGGGATGTTCCCGGGCCCACGATGCCCGTACGACGCCCCCAGCGTCCGCCACTGGCGCCCTGGCCACCACCGGACAGCCGCCAGGCCCTGCCCGGTGGATCTTCCCGGGCCCCCGGCACCCGCATGGCCCCCCGGCCACCACCGGGAGGTGCCCCCTGCACCGGACGCCCCGAGCCGACGACGCCCGGAACGGCGCGCCCAGCGCTCGCCACTGTGCCCCTGGCCGCCACCGGGACATGCCCCCCGCACCAGCCGCCGCGGGCCCCGAGGCCGAGCAGCCGCCGATGCCACAGGCACGAAGGCCCACCGGACAGCCGCTAGGCAGATCGGCGGAAGTACTGCGGTTCGAAAGGCGCCCTGAAGGGGCGCGGGCTGTGCGCCGATGTGCGGCTCCGCCGCGTGGGCGACCGGCCACGATGGCGCCGCAGACGATCGACGGCAGCTCAGGGCACTTTCAGGGGGGCGCTTAGTTGAGCATCGCGCGGGCGGCGCGGGCCTCGTGGCGTACGGTCTCGGCGGCGTCGGGTTTCACCGCCTCCACCACCTCCGCGTAGTCCTCCAGCTCCTTGGCGCCGGTCATGAAGTCGCCCCGCTCCACCAGGAGTTGTGCCCGCTCGTAGCGCAGCTCGGCCGGGTGGCTGGGCAGCAGCAGGGACAGCTCGACCGCCCACAGCCGGACATCGGTGCGCTCGGGGCGGGCGGACGCCCAGGCGCGGATGTTGTTGAGGATCCGCAGCACGATGTCCAGCGGCCCGGCCGGGGTCAGCATCGACGCGGAGAGTGGGGCGCCCGTGGCCCCTGACACCAGCGTCGCCGCGTCCTCACTGGACAGCGGCCGCCCGCCGTCGTACGGATCGGCCAGCACATGGCCTCCGTAAGGATCGCCGAAGCCGACCACGAAGTGGCCCGGCAGCGCCACCCCGTACACCGGCGCGCCCGCCCGCCGCGCCACCTCCATCCACACCACGGACAGCAGGATCGGCAGTCCACGGCGGCGCCGCAGCACCGTGTGGAGGAGCGAGGACCCCAGCCGCCGGTAGTCGGCCGGGCCGCCCCGGAAGTCATGGCGCTCGCCGAGGAGGCGGGCCAGCGCGGTGGCCCAGTCCTCGGGGCCGCCGGGGGAGAAGGGGAGCTGACCGGCCAGCCGGTCGAGCTCGATCTGCGCTTCGTCGAGTCCGGCCTCGTCCAGTCCGGAATCGGCCTCCATGCCGACCAGCAGGCACAGCAGCGCCAGATCGGGGCGCTCTTCGCGGGCCGCGTCGGCGAACCGCCGGCGGCGGGACGTGTCGTTCATCCGTGGCATAGCCGACTCGTACCCTGCTCAGCGCACATCCTGTCCAGATTCGCGCCAGTGATGGTAGCTGTGGTGGACGGTGAAGCCCATGCCCTCGTAGAGGGCCTGCGCACCGTCATTGTCCGTCTCCACCTGGAGATACGCGGCCGAGGCACCCTCGTCGAGCGCCTTGCGGGCCAGCACCGTCATCACGGCCTTGGCCAGGCCCTGGCGCCGCCGCTCCGGGGCGACCTCCACGGCGGCGAATCCGGCCCAGCGGCCGTCCACGACACAGCGCCCGATCGCGTCCGGGGCGTCTCCCTCCCGCCCCGCCACGGTGGCGAACCACACGGACGGGCCGCCCGACAGTACCGTCCGCGCCTCGGGGGAGGGCTTGCCGGACGACCGCTGGTAGCGGGCCAGCCAGGCGTCGTCGAGCCGGCGGGAGAGCGTCACCGCCGAGGCGTCGGCGTCCAGGTCCCCGATGGGGGCGAGCGCCGCGATGCGTATCCGCGACGAGACCTCACGCGTCCAGCCGCGGCTCTCCAGCTCCGCCGCAAGCAGCTCCTGGGTGCCCTCGGCGCCCGTGCTGACCTGGATGTACGCGGGCAGCTCCCGCGCCGCGTACCAGTCGGTCACCCGGCGCAGCGCCTCGTCGAGATCCGTCCCGGGGTCGCCGAGGGGCAGTACCGAATTGGCGCGCCGGGTGAATCCGCCCGAGGCGCGCAGCGTCCACTCGCCCAGCGGCTCGCTGACCACGGGCGGCCAGGCCCTGGCGGCGACCCGGTCCAGCTCGGGCGCGGTCGCGGCGGGGCCACGGCGGCGGGCCGGAGCGGCGGGCACCACCTTGCCCGCCACCAGGGACGATTCTGCGATCCGCACCGGCTCACCGGTGCGCCGCGTGATGGAGAGCGAGCCCTCGGTCCACGATGTGAGAACACCGACCACGTCGGTGAAGGTGGGGGCGGGCTCACGCTCCCCGGTGATCAATCTGACCGAGACGCGTTTTCCCACGTCATCCGGGGTGATCCGGACTTCAAGACGTCCGCCAGTGGTGAAATCCACAGCTCAGTCAGCCCCTCATGTGCGTCTGGTGCCCAAGAACGGAGATACTAGGTGCGGGCATCGACGACGCCGCGCTCCCGCGCGATAGCAGCCCTAACGAGGAGGAACGACAGCGTGACCTACGTCATCGCGCAGCCTTGTGTCGACCTGAAAGACAAGGCGTGCATCGAGGAGTGCCCCGTCGACTGTATCTACGAGGGCCAGCGGTCCTTGTACATCCACCCGGACGAATGCGTCGACTGCGGGGCCTGTGAGCCGGTCTGCCCGGTCGAGGCGATCTTCTACGAGGACGACACTCCCGAGGAGTGGAAGGACTACTACAAGGCGAACGTCGAGTTCTTCGACGAGCTCGGTTCGCCCGGCGGTGCGAGCAAGCTCGGCCTGATCGAGCGGGACCACCCCTTCATCGCCGCGCTTCCGCCGCAGGAGCACGACGAGTAACCCTGCCCCGGCGACAGCGCCCGGAAGCAGCCGGCGGTCCCGTATGGCCTGTGGCCTGCGGGACCGGGCTGTTTTACCGGGCGCTCCCGGCGTTCCCGTGGGTCCCGGGTCTCCCCGGGATCCACCGGTTCGGCCGGAATCCACCGGGTTCCCGGGCCCTCGGCCCGGGCAGTTCGAAGAACCCGGGCAGTTCCGAAGAAAGCGAGCCACCCCGTGCCACCCGTATCCGCCCGCCTCCCGGTCTTCCCCTGGGACCGGCTCGAACCGTACAAGGCGATCGCCGCGGCCCACCGCGACGGCATCGTCGACCTCTCGGTGGGTACCCCCGTCGACCCGGTCCCCGGGCTGATCCGCGCGGCCCTCGCCGACGCCTCGGACAGCCCCGGCTATCCGACCGTCTGGGGCACGGCCGCGCTGCGCGACGCCCTCACCGGCTGGGTGGAGCGGCGGCTGGGCGCGGCCCGGGTGACCCATACCCAGGTGCTGCCGGTGGTCGGCTCGAAGGAGCTGGTGGCCTCGCTGCCCGCGCAACTGGGCCTGGGCTCCGGCGACCGGGTCGCCTTCCCGCGGCTCGCCTATCCGACGTACGAGGTGGGCGCGCGGCTGGCGGGCGCCGAGCCGGTGCCGTACGACACGCGGACATTTGCGGCTGGCGCCGCGGGCACCGACCTCGACCCGGCCGGGCTGAAGCTGCTGTGGCTCAACTCCCCGTCCAACCCCACCGGCCGGGTGCTGTCCAAGGACGAGCTGCGCACCGCGGTCGCCTGGGCGCGTGCCCACGGGGTGCTGGTGGTCAGCGACGAGTGCTATCTGGAGCTGGGCTGGGAGGCGGACCCGGTCTCCGTGCTCCACCCGGACATCTCCGGCGGGTCCTTCGAGGGGCTGGTGGCGGTCCACTCGCTGTCCAAGCGGTCCAATCTGGCGGGCTACCGGGCGGCCTTCCTCGCCGGTGACGAGACGGTGCTGGGCGAGCTGCTGAAGATCCGCAAGCACGGCGGGATGATGGTGCCCGCACCGGTGCAGGCGGCCACGGTCGCGGCGCTCGGCGACGACAAGCACGTGACGGAGCAGCGCGAGCGCTATGAGCGGCGCCGGGCCGCGCTGCGGTCGGCGCTGGAGGGCCAGGGCTTCCGCATCGAGCACAGCGAGGCGTCGCTGTATCTGTGGGCGACGCGGGACGAGCCGTGCTGGGACACCGTGGGCGCCCTCGCCGAGCTGGGCATCCTGGTGGCCCCGGGCGAGTTCTACGGCACGGCGGGGGAGCGGCACGTCCGGGTCGCGTTCACGGCGACCGACGAGCGCGTGGCGGCGGCGGCCCGGCGACTGGCGGGCTGAAAGAGCTGAAGGGGCCCGGAGAGTACGAGACTCCCCGGGCCCCGTGTTGGTCCGGCGAAATCAGCCGAGCAGCGGCAGGCCCTTGATCGGCAGGTCCTTGACCGGGAGGTCCGAGCCCTGCGGGGCGCTGGGCGCGGGCGCCTGCGGGGCGGCGGCCTGGGCGGGCTGCGCGGGCTTGGCCGCCTTGCCCTTGCCCTTGGCGTGGGCACCGCCCTTGCCCTTCCCGTGTCCGAGAGCCCTGCCCTCGCCCTTACCGGCGACCTTGGCGTGGGCGGCCCTGGCCGGGGCGGCCTTGGCCGCCTTGGTGGCCTTCGCGCCCTTGGCCGGCTTCGCGGGCTTCGCGGGTTTGGCAGGCTGGGCGGGCTTGGCCGGGGTCACGTTCGCCGGGGCGGTCCTGCCCGGCAGGATCTCCTTGACGGTCCCGCCGGCCTTGCTGCTGACGTCACCCGCCGTGCTCCCGACCTGCTGCGAGGCGACGTCGGCGACCTCACCGACCGAGGCGGCGTCCAATGAGGACAGCCCCAGCTTGGAGGACTGCGGCTGGGCCGGCTCCGCCGCACTCGCGACCCCGGCGGCGCCGACGACGGGTGCCGCGCTCGCCGCGACCAGCAGTGCGGCCCGGGCGATCCGACGGGTGAGAGGGAGGGACATGGTTCTCCTTTGGCGGAGGGACAATTGGCGTGCGGTGCCCGGCGATTCGGACGCTGTGAATACCGCGTGAACCCCGCGAAGGTTGCGGTGAGACAAGGCAAAGAGTTGGCAATGCGTCGCATTATCCGGTTCTGCGTGTAATACGCCCGGACCATTCCTCCGTACGTGCCGCACAATGCGCCGTCAACCGCCCTGAACTGCGGTGATTCCATGCGCTATCGCATGGTGACGATCCGCACTTCCGCCCGGGAAATCCCCTTGGCCGGACGCCAACCCGCTGCGGAATTCCGGGCGTTCCATTCGCGCTCGCCGTAAGAGACACGTTCGATGCGCAACTCGTCCGAGTGGGCCACCGCCCAGTGCGCGATCTCCCAGCCGCGCTGCCCCGCGCGCCCCGGAGCCGCCGCCTTCGGCACCGGAACCAGCACCGTGTGCGGCGAGGGGGCGGCCTGCTTTCCGCCGCCGTGCCCGGCCAAGGCCGGCCGTGCCTCCGTCTCGGAGCCGAACTCCCGCTTCAGCGACGCCCGTACGCGCACCGGATCGCCCGCCTGACCGTCGTCCGGCGGCCCCGGGCAACTGAGGGCCGCCCCGGAGCGCCCGGTGAGGGCTCCGGTCAGCACCACCGCTTCGGTCTCGTGCTTCGCGTACGCCTGGGGGAAACCGCTGCGCTGCACCCGCTGCGCCGCCACCGTCAGCGGCAGCCGCGAATAGCCGGGCAACCGCACCAGGTCGTCGTAGAACTTCCCGGCGGCGTAGACCGGATCACGGATCTGCCGCACACTGCCCCAGCCCTGGGAGGGGCGTTGCTGGAACAGCCCCTGCGAATCCCGGTCCCCGTGGCGGATGGTGCGCAGCCCCGACTCCTGCAGGGCGGTGGCCAGTGCGATGGTGACGGCCCGTTCCGGCAGTCCGCGGGAGGCGGCCACGGCCTCGATCGTGGCGGCGTTCACGGTCTGTTCGGGGGAGAGCCGCACATCCTCGCCGTTCGCCCGTACGACACAGCGCGGCGGTCCCACACCACCCGTCAGCAACTGCGCCGCCAGGTATCCGGCCAGCGCCAGCAGTACGGCACAGGCGACCGCCGCCCGCAGCAGCCGGGCGCGGTGGGAGAAGACGGACAGGGGCACGCGCCACACGGTACTGGAGCTCGCGCGGCCTCGCCGGATCACGGGCGCGGGGTGGGGAACACCACGTCGCGAGCCGCTTGGGCCGCCGGGGCCGGGGCCGGGGCCGGGCGCTAGGGCCGCCGTGGCCGGGGCCGCTGGGCGCGAGGGCCGACCGGCTAGGGTCGGCCGTATGGCACACCCAGAACTCGACCTGTCCCTGGACGCGGCCCGGCTCACCGCCCGGCTCGTCGACTTCCCCTCGGTCAGCGGTGAGGAGAAGGCGCTCGCCGACGCCGTGGAGCAGGCCCTGCGGGCCCTGCCGCATCTGACGGTCGACCGGGACGGGGACGCCGTCGTCGCCCGTACGAACCTCGGGCGGGACGAGCGGGTCGTGCTGGCGGGCCATCTGGACACCGTGCCGATCGCCGACAACGTGCCCTCCCGCCTCGACGACGACGGCGTGCTGTGGGGCTGCGGCACCTCCGATATGAAGTCCGGCGTCGCCGTACAGCTGCGCATGGCCGCCACCGTGCCCGAGCCCAACCGCGACCTCACCTTCGTCTTCTACGACCACGAGGAGGTCGCCGCCGAGCTCAACGGGCTGGGGCGGCTGGCCAGGAACCACCCCGAGTGGCTGGCCGGGGACTTCGCCGTGCTGCTGGAGCCCACCGACGGCAAGGTCGAGGGCGGCTGCCAGGGCACGCTGCGGGTACGGGTGAAGACGCAGGGGCGGCGCGCCCACTCCGCGCGCAGTTGGCTCGGTGAGAACGCCATCCACAAGGCCGCGCCGATCCTGGACCGGCTGGCCGGATACGTCCCCCGGCGGGCGGAGATCGACGGGCTCACCTACCGCGAGGGCCTCAACGCCGTACGGATCGACGGCGGCCACGCGACCAACGTCATCCCGGACTTCTGCACGGTGACCGTGAACTTCCGCTTCGCCCCCGACCGCTCCGAGGAAGAGGCGCTCGCGCACGTCCGCGAGGTCTTCACCGGCTTCGACATCGAGCTCACCGACAGCGCGCCCGGCGCCCTGCCCGGTCTCGGCCACCCGTCGGCCGCCGCCCTCGTGGCGACGCTCGGGGTGGAGGTGGCCCCCAAGGACGCCTGGACCGATGTCGCCCGCTTCTCGGCGCTCGGCGTGCCCGCCGTGAACTACGGGCCCGGCGATCCGAAGCTGGCCCACACCCGCGAGGAGCACGTACCGGTCGCCGCCGTCCTGGAGGCCGAAGAACGACTGCGCGCCTGGCTGGCCCACTAGCGGCGCCGGGCGGCCGGACCCGCCGCGCGGGGGCCCGGCCCCGGCCCCCGCCGGGGCTCCGCCCCTGGACCCCGCTCCTCAAACGCCGGAGGGGCTGGATTGCGTTGCCCGGCGGCGCCGGGTGGGCGTTGGACCTGTGATCAGCGGTTCGGTGGGTGAGCGTGGCCGGGATTTCGGCTCCAAGCCGCCCGAGGGGCCTACCCTGAACCACAGATCTTTGACCAGATCTTGGTCTTGGCGAAGGGAGCACACAGTGGGCAACGCCGAAGAAGAGCGAGCGCTGCACGAGCAGCGTCTGGGCCCGGTCGTGCGCCGCCGCGACCAGATGCGACCCGAGACGACCGATCAGCGGCTTCTGGACACCCAGGGGGCCACGCACTGGGTGCACGAGGACCCGTTCCGGGTGATGCGCATCCAGTCGGAGTTCGTCGAGGGCTTCGGCACCCTGGCGGAGCTCGGCCCGGCGATCAGCGTGTTCGGCTCCGCCCGTACGCCCGAGGGGTCCCCGGAGTACGAGGCGGGGGTGCGGATCGGCCGGGGCCTCGTCGAGGCGGGCTTCGGGGTGATCACCGGCGGCGGCCCGGGCGCGATGGAGGCCGCCAACCGCGGCGCGACCGAGGCGGGCGGCGTCTCGGTCGGCCTGGGCATCGAGCTGCCGTTCGAGCAGGGCCTGAACCCGTACGTCGACATCGGCGTCAACTTCCGCTACTTCTTCGTGCGAAAAACGATGTTTGTGAAGTATGCCCAGGGGTTCGTGGTGCTTCCCGGCGGGCTCGGCACGCTCGACGAGTGCTTCGAGGCGCTCACCCTCGTCCAGACCAAGAAGGTCACCCGCTTCCCGATCGTCCTCTTCGGCAGCGCCTACTGGAAGGGCCTGGTCGACTGGCTCACGAACACCCTGATCGCGGAGGGCAAGGCGTCCCCGCACGATCTGGACCTCTTCCACCTCACCGACGACATCGACGAGGTGATCGAGCTGGTGACCAAGGAGTCCGGCGTCTGACGGCGCGCTCCTGGTCGCCCCGCCGGGCCGGTCCCCGGCGGGTTTCCCCTCAGGCCAGTCCCCGGCGGGCGACCGCCGGGGGCCGGTGGCCCGCGATGGACGACACCATGTCCAGCACCTGACGGGTCTCGGCCACCTCGTGCACCCGGTAGATCTGGGCCCCCAGCCAGGCCGATACGGCGGTCGTCGCGAGCGTGCCGATCAGCCGCTCCTTGACCGGCCGGTCAAGGCTCTCGCCGACGAAGTCCTTGTTGGACAGCGAGACCAGGACGGGCCAGCCGGTCTCCGTCAGCTCGCCCAGCCGGCGCGTGGCCTCCAGTGAGTGACGGGTGTTCTTACCGAAGTCATGGCCCGGGTCGATCATGATCCCGTCGCGCCGCACCCCCAGTTCGAGGGCGCGCTCCGCGAGCTCCAGGGTGACCCGCAGGATGTCCTCCACCACATCGTCGTAGCCGATCCGGTGCGGGCGGGTGCGCGGCCGGGCCCCTCCCGCGTGGGTGCACACCAGCCCGGCGCCGTGGCGGGCGGCGACCTCGGCCAGCTTGGGGTCGACCCCGCCCCAGGCGTCGTTGAGCAGATCCGCGCCCGCGGCGCAGACCGCCTCGCCGACCTCATGGCGCCAGGTGTCCACGCTGATCACCACGTCCGGATGGCGCCTGCGCACCTCGGCCACGAAGCCCACCGTGCGGCGCGCCTCCTCCTCGGCGCTCACCTCGTCACCCGGTCCGGCCTTGACGCCGCCGATGTCGATGATCGCGGCGCCGTCCGCGATCGCCTGCTCCACGCGGGCCAGGGCGGGCTCGTCCCGGAAGGTCGCCCCCTGGTCGTAGAAGGAATCCGGTGTCCGGTTCACGATCGCCATGATCACTCGCTCGTTCTCGCCGAACTCACGTCGTCCCAGCCGCAGCATCCGAACTTCCTTCATGTCTTCTTCCAGGTTGCGGGCAGCGACGATAACTGTCGGAGGGGCATGGCACGATCGGTGCAGACAGTTATCGAGGCCGACGGACACAGACTCAACCATGCATCTGACGGGGAGACGATCACCGTGTTCTTGTTCTTGCTGATCGCGCTGGTCGTGGTGGTCGGCGGGGTCACGCTCGCCGTCGTCGGCGGCGGTGACGGCCCGCTCACCGAGGCGCCCCCGGACCGGCTGGACGAGCCGCTGCCCGCCGACCGGCCGCTGGCGCGCGCCGATGTGGAGGCGCTGCGCCTCCCCATGACGCTGCGGGGCTACCGGATGGCTGACGTCGACGATGTGCTGGGCCGCCTCGGTGCCGAGCTCGCCGAGCGCGACGCCCGGATCGCCGAGCTGGAGGCGGCGCTCGCGGGCCCGCACCCGAAGCCGTCGTCGCCCCCCGGGCCCGGCCCCGATTCCCTGTCGGTCCCGGAGAGCGACCACGGCTTCGGGCGGAGCGGCCGCGAGGGGCCCGGCCCCGAGTGGCCCGGCTTCGACGAAGACGGCTTCGAGGGAAACCTCTTTGAGGGGCGCGGCTACGACGGGCGCGGCTATGAGGGACACGGCTACGAAGGGCAGGGCGCATGAGCGGGCAAGGTGTGGTTCCGGGGCCGGACGGTCTGCTGCGCTGTCCCTGGGGCCTGGAGGCCGAGACCATGGCCGACTACCGCGTCTATCACGACACGGAGTGGGGCCGCCCGGTCCATGGCGATGACGCGCTCTATGAGCGGATCTGCCTGGAGGCGTTCCAGTCCGGGCTGTCCTGGCTGACGATCCTGCGCCGCCGGGAGGGGTTCCGGGCCGCCTTCGCCGACTTCTCGATCGCGAAGGTCGCGGAGTTCACCGAGGCCGACGAGCAGCGGCTGATCGGCGACCCCGGGATCATCCGCAACCGGGCCAAGATCGCCGCCACCATCTCCAACGCCCGCGCCGCGGCGGCCCTGGCGCCCGGTGAGCTGGACGAGCTGATCTGGTCCCATGCCCCGGCCCCCGACGGCCGCCCGGTGCCGCGGACTGCCACCGATGTCGCCGCGATCACCCCGGAGTCCACGGCCCTCAGCCGCGACCTCAAGAAGCGCGGCTTCCGCTTCGTCGGACCCACCACGGCCTACGCCCTGATGCAGGCATGCGGCCTGGTCAACGACCATCTGGCCGACTGCCACAGCCGCGACGCGGTCTGAGCCCCGGCCGTGACGCGGTCTGAGCCCCGGCCGCCGGCGGCCGGGGCGAGCCGGTCAGCGGCCGGTGAACCTCGGCTTCTCCTTGTTCACGAACGCGTTCACCGCGATCGCGTGGTCGTCCGAGGCCCCCGCGCGGCGCTGCAGTTCGTCCTCCATGGCCAGGGACTCGGTGAGGGTGTGGCCCGCGGCGAAGGCCAGGGACTCCTTGAGCGCCGCATAGGCCGCGGTGGGGCCCTCGGCCAGCCGCCGGGCGACCGCCGCCGCCTGGTCGGCCAGTTCGTCGGCCGGGACCACCCGGTGGGCGATGCCCAGGTCGAGCGCCTCCTGGGCGTCGATACCGCGCGGGAAGAGCAGCAGATCCGCCGCGCGGCCGTATCCGATCAGCCGCTGAAGGGTCCAGGAGACCCCCGAGTCGGCGGTCAGCGCGACCCCGGCGAAGGAGGTGTTGAAGGAGGCGGTGTCGGCGACGATCCGGTAGTCGGCGGCGAACGCGAAGCCCGCCCCGGCGCCCGCAGCGACGCCATTGACGGCGGCGACCACGGGCTTCGGCATCCCGGCGATCGCGGTGACGATCGGGTTGTAGTGCAGCGCGACCGTGCTCATGGTCGAGCCCTCGCCGCTGCCGTCACGGTCGGCGGCCAGCAGGCCGATGTGCTCCTTGAGGTCCTGGCCGACGCAGAAGGCCCGCTGCCCGGATCCGGTGAGCAGCACCGCCCGCACCGCCGGGTCCTCCGCGGCCTGCAGCAGCGCGTCGCGCAGCGCCACCTTGGTGTCGATGTTCAGGGCGTTCATCGCGTCGGGACGATTGAGCGTGATCGTCGCGAGGCCCTCGGCGAGGTCGTAGAGCACGGTGTCGGCCATGGCGGTCCTCCGGCGGTGGGGCGAGGCAAGTTGGCGGGTGGCTCGGGCGGTGGCCGCACCGGCGGGCCCGCGAGGGGACCCGCCGCGGCGGTCAGCGCACAGCATGCCGGAGATCATGACCGACCGACATGTGACCTGCGTCAAAGAACCGACCCTTCGTTCGGTCACGGCGGGCGTACGCTACCGCGACCCCCTCCCCGAATTGGGTGGTTTTGGGGGACCGCCTCGTACAGGCGTTGCCGACCGATGTTGGTCATCGGGTCATGCCATGCGGGATAATGAGAGTGAAGCAACGTGTTCGATGCCGGTGACACCTGGGTTGTCGGCTGCGATGAGCTGGTTTCAGGAAGGGGAACGAGCATGGCGGCCATGAAGCCGCGGACGGGCGACGGCCCGCTCGAGGTGACCAAGGAGGGGCGGGGCATCGTCATGCGCGTTCCGCTCGAAGGCGGCGGTCGGCTCGTCGTCGAGCTGACACCGGACGAGGCCGACGCCCTCGGCGACGCCCTGAAGAAGGTCGTCGGCTGACGGCTTGCGGCCCACCATCACCCGCGCGCTGCCCCGGCGGCCGGTACGTCAGGTACCGGCCGCCGGGGCAGCGCATGTAAGGGGTTCCGGTACGAGGCGGGGGGCCGGCCGGGTCGGCCGTTTCAGCCCCGCTTGACCGCGCAGAGCAGGCCGTCGCCGACCGGCAGCAGGGACGACTGCAGCACGGTGGACTCCCGGACGGTCCGCAGCAGCTCGCGTACCCGCAGCACCTCCGTGGGCTGGGCGGCGGAGTCCACGGTCCGCCCGTTGGTGAAGACCCCCTCGAAGCAGACCAGCCCGCCGGGCCGCAGCAGACGCAACGATTCGGCGAGGTAGTCCAGGCACTCCAGCCGGTCGCCGTCGCAGAAGACGAGGTCGTATCCGCCGTCGGCCAGCCGGGGCAGCACATCCAGGGCGCGGCCGGGGATGAAGCGCGCCCGGTTCCCGGTGAACCCGGCCGCGCGGAACGCCTGCCGGGCGAACTGCTGCATCTCCGGTTCGGTGTCCACGGTGGTCAGCACGCCGTCCGGGCGCATCCCGCGCAGCAGATGGATCCCCGAGACGCCCGTCCCGGTGCCGATCTCGGCGACGACCTTGGCATCGGCGGCGGCAGCGAGCAGCCGCAGCGCGGCGCCGGTGCCCGCCGACACCGAGCGCAGCCCTGCCTCCCGGGCCCGGTCACGGGCCCAGTGAAGGGCTTCGTCCTCGGCGACGAACGCGTCGGCGAACGCCCAGCTCGTCTGCCGGTTGCCGGTAATGACCCTCTCCTGTCCCCGTAGTTGGCGCAACGGTGACTGTATCCGCTGCGCTCGGGAACCCGCAGATGGGACCAGGCGTTGTAGAAGCCGGGGGGACCGTATGGATCACGACCAAATGCAGGTCAAAAATGCTTATCCGGAGCTAACGGGCGAGGTGGATATGGTAGGGGCTCTACTGGAGACCACCAGAGCCGACAGGGGAGGTGCGGCTGCGGCCGGTGACCGGCGAGTGCTGAAGCGCTTTCGCAGGTCAGTGGGCGAGCCGAAATCCGTGACCAACACTGCTGACCGTTCTCGCCCCCGTAGCCCAAAGGGCACGGGAGGTGCGCCCCTCGCCGAGCCTGCCACCACCGCGACCTTCGCCACGGACGCGGACGCGCCGGCGTGGACGCCTCCTACCTGGGAGGAGATCGTCAGCACGCACAGCGCACGGGTCTACCGCCTCGCCTACCGGCTCACCGGTAACCAGCACGACGCCGAGGATCTCACCCAGGAGGTGTTCGTCCGCGTCTTCCGCTCGCTGTCGACGTACACCCCGGGCACATTCGAGGGCTGGCTGCACCGCATCACCACCAATCTCTTCCTCGACATGGTCCGCCGTCGGCAGCGCATCCGCTTCGACGCCCTCGGCGAGGACGCGGCGGAGCGGCTCCCCAGCCGCGAGCCCTCTCCCCAGCAGCACTTCAACGACACCCACTTCGACGCCGATGTGCAGCAGGCGCTGGACACCCTCGCCCCGGAGTTCCGCGCCGCCGTGGTGCTCTGTGACATCGAGGGGCTGTCGTACGAGGAGATCGCGGCCACTCTGGGCGTCAAGCTGGGCACCGTGCGCAGCCGCATCCACCGCGGCCGCTCGCATCTGCGCAAGGCGCTGCAGCACCGTGCCCCCGCGGCGCGGACCGGTCAGCAGCATGAGGTCGCCGCGGTGGCGCCGAGTGTCACGGCCCCCCGGCTGAGCGGGGAGGTCGGAATCGCGTGACCCGATCAGGCGGTCCGTCCCCCGCCGAGCAGCATCTCGGCGACCGCCTTGCGGCTCTGGTCGACGGTGAGCTGGGGCATGACGCGCGTGAGCGCGTCCTCGCCCATCTCGCCACCTGCTGCAAGTGCAAGGCGGAAGCCGATGCTCAGCGTCGGCTGAAAAACGTGTTCGCCCAGACGGCGCCCCCGGCACCGTCCGAGGGCTTTCTGGCGCGTCTGCAGGGCCTGCCGGCCGCGGGCGACGACGGTATGGGCGGCTCCCCCTTCGGGGGCCCGAGCGTCTTCGGCCCGCGCGAGATGCGCGGCGCCCCACGGGACGTCCGCGAGGTGCGCGACGTCCGGGAGCCGCAGGAGAGACGGGAGCGGGCGTTCGCCTTCGTGCCCACGATGCCCCCGGGCACCGCGATCGCACCGGCGGCATCGGCTCGTGCCTCACGTCAGCGCGGCTTCAGGATCCATGAGGTCGAGCGCCCCGCCCCGCGCCGCAGGTTCGCCTTCGCGGCGGCCGGAGCGGTCTCGCTGGCGGCCTTCGCGCTCGGCGCGGCCCTTCCGCTGGACGCGGCGGTCGACCCGCCGGGAAGTTCGGCCGACGGTGCCGATACCGCGGTCGCCCCGGTCGACGCCGACGCCGCCGTGAGCACGGGCGTCCGGGAGCGGACCCGCCAGGAGGTGGGGCTGTTGGCCACCACGGACACCCGGACGGGCACCCCGTCCCCGACGGCCACCCCGCATCCACCGGCCCTGCGCCAGCCCGTCGGGGCGGCGCTGAATCCGCTGATACAGCCGATTCTCTCGGTCACTGAGCTGCTGCGGACGTCGAACTCCACACCCCCGGCCCCCGCGCCGACTCAGATGGAGGTCCCGTCCCGGCCCACGTCGGGCGGCTCGCCGTATCTCGGGGTCAGCGCGCCCCCGAAGTAGTGCGACGGCGGTGACGGCGCGATGTCGCCGGCCGCCCGTCTCTTTGCCGATCATGACAAGGTCTTTACGTCCGCCCTGCGCGAGCGCCGACGGACCTGATTGAATCGGCTCCGGGCAGCGCGGCTCGGGCAGGTGAGCCGAGGGGCGCGGTGCCCTGGTCCCGGATGCTTGGCCTTACCGGCCGGGACACCCACCGGGCAAGCCGAAGGGTGCTTGGCCTTACCGGCCGGGGGGCATTCCCAGCGGTGGCTGGGGTAAGCCGAAGGGCACCGTAGTGTGTCCGGGTGCTTGGGCTGACCGGCCGGGGGCACCTCCCAGCGTTGGCTGGGGGCGAGCCGAAGGGGTGCGTCGCTGTCGTAAGGGAGCCGCGCGCGGGGAGCGAGGGCTGCGATCGATATGCGGCTCCGCCGCGTGGGCGACCGAGCACGTCGACCGTCGACAGGGGGTACCTCCCAGCGGTAGCTGGGGGAGACTTAGGCGCCCCGGAGGCGAACCGAGCCCTCAAAAAAGAGGAGATCATGGACGAGCCGAAGGCTCCGAAGCCGAAGCCGAAGTGGTGGAGCCGCCCGGTCGCCGCACGGCCCGGCGACCAGTCGAGCGACGCGGCGGAGGGCGCCGAGGAGCGTACGGAGGCTGCCGCCGCGCAGGCGCCGCCGGAGCCGGTGGACGCGCCCATGGAGGGCCGTGTGCCCGAGGAGCCGGCGCCCCGGCCGTTGCACGAGCCCGACCCGTACAGCACCCCGCCCTACGGCGGCCCCGGGCCCTGGGCCCCGGCCCCGCCCGTCCAGCACCCGGTGGCGACCCCCGCGCAGGGCACGCATGTCCCGCCCGGTATGGCCCAGGCGCCGCCCCCGGCCCCCGGCATGGCGCAGGCGCCGCCTCAGACGCCGCCCCAGGCCCCCGGGACGCCCCAGGCGCCGCCTCAGGCGCTGCCCCCGGCCCCCGGTATGGCCCAGGCGCCGCCCCAGGCCCCCGGGACGCCCCAGGCACCGCCCCCGGCCCCCGGGATGACCCCGCCCCACGGCACCACCCTGCCGCCCGCCGCGGGCCCCG
Source organism: Streptomyces sp. NEAU-YJ-81 (assembly GCF_017592595.1). Classification (NCBI taxonomy): domain Bacteria; kingdom Bacillati; phylum Actinomycetota; class Actinomycetes; order Kitasatosporales; family Streptomycetaceae; genus Streptomyces; species Streptomyces sp. NEAU-YJ-81. The sequence goes on from NZ_JAGFNO010000008.1 coordinate 142,167, forward strand.
TACCGGGGCAGAGCGCGCCTGCGCCCATGCCGCCGCACCCCGGGATGACCCCGCCGCACGGCACACAGCTCCCTGTGGGGCCCGCAGATCCCCATCGGCCCGCCCCGATGGCGCAGCCCGCCCCGACCGCCCAGTGGCGCGGCTACGACCCCTGGACCGTGGTCCCGCCGCCCGCCGCGCCCAAGACGCCGAAGACGGTCTCCCGCCGCGGCGCCTGGATCGCCGTGCTGCTGATCGCCCTGGTCGCGGGGTGCGTCGGCGGCGGCATCGGCGCGTACGCGGAGCGGGACAACGCTTCCGGCGGCGTCGATGTGAAGCTGCCGCAGGCCCCGGTCGAGAAGGAGGCCAGGGCCCCGGGGAGCGTCGCCGGGATCGCCGCCAGCTCGCTGCCCGGCGTGGTGACCATCCATGTGCGCGGCAGCTCGGAGGAGGGCACCGGCACCGGCTTCGTCCTCGACAAGCAGGGTCATATCCTCACCAACAACCATGTCGTCCAGCCCGCCGGCGCGGACGGCGACATATCGGTGACGTTCAACAGCGGCCAGGACGCCAAGGCCGAGATCATCGGCCGCGACGCCGGCTATGACCTGGCGGTCGTCAAGGTCGACCGCGTCTCCGGGCTCACCCCGCTGCCGCTGGGCAACTCCGACTCCGTGCGCGTCGGCGACCCCGTCGTGGCCATCGGCGCCCCCTTCGACCTGGCGGGCACCGTCACCTCCGGGATCATCAGCGCCAAGGAGCGCCCCATCACCGCGGGCGGCGAGAAGGAGGACGGCAGCGACGTCAGCTATGTCGACGCGCTGCAGACCGACGCGCCGATCAACCCGGGCAACTCCGGCGGCCCCCTGGTCGACCGCAAGGGGCGGGTCATCGGGATCAACAGCGCGATCCGGGCGGCCGACGACGGCTCGGGCCTCGGCGGCGGCCAGGGCGGCAGCATCGGCCTGGGCTTCGCCATCCCGATCAACCAGGGCAAGCGGGTCGCCGAGGAGCTGATCAACACGGGGAAGGCCACCCATCCGGTGATCGGCGTGACCCTCGACATGGGCTACACGGGCGACGGCGCCCGGGTGAACACCAAGGGCGCCGGCAGCGGCCCGCCGGTTACTTCCGGCGGCCCCGGCGACAAGGCGGGGATCAAGGCCGGTGACGTGATCACGGAGGTGGACGGCGTCCCGGTGCACAGCGGACAGGAGCTGATCGTGAAGATCCGCAGCCACCGCCCCGGCGACCGGCTCGAGCTCACCGTCAAGCGCGGCGGTAAGAAGCGCACCGCGGGGCTGACCCTGGGTTCGGCGAGCAGCGGCTGACGCGCGATGTTGGCCCGGCTGTCTCCCGCGCCGACCCCGCCGCCAGGTACGGTGTTGAGTGGCCCAGGCCGGGGCCCCAGACGTCTTGAGGAGCTGCAAGGTGTTGGACATAGGACCTCTCGAGCTTGTCGCGCTCGTTGTCCTTGCGGTGCTCGTCTTCGGCCCGGACAAGCTCCCGAAGGTGATTCGGGATGTCTCGCAGTTCATCCGGAAGATCCGGGAGTTCTCCGACAGTGCCAAAGAGGACATCCGCTCTGAGCTGGGGCCGGAGTTCAAGGACTTCGAGTTCGAGGACCTCAACCCCAAGACCTTCGTGCGCAAGCATGTGATGGACTCCGATGAGCTCGGCCTGAAGGAGATCCGTAACGGCTTCGACCTCCGTAAGGAGATGGCGGAGGTCGCCGACGCGGTGAACGGCCGGGAGAGTGATTCGCCGCAGGGCTCTTCAGGGGCTTCCGGCACCACCCCGCTGTCCCTGTCCAAGGGCGACTCCAGCACGCCTGACCTGCTGCGCAAGCGCGAGGAGCCGAGCCGCGAGGAGCGTCCGCCTTTCGACTCCGACGCCACTTGATCCCCCCGTATGCCCGGCCTGGTTGACCCGTATGGCTATCCTCCCTTTGTCCGGGGTGAGGGTCGCCCGAGGGGGGCGGGCCGCCCACAACGCAGGGCAACGAGGAGGCCGCGCGCACATGGAGACCACGGGTCGGCTAGGGGAACGAGGGGTGGCAGCGACTGCGCAGGGGATGCCCGCCGATGCCCGGCGGAGCGTCGACGGCTATCTGATGGCCGGCTTCCCCTGGTACGGGCTTGACGAGGCGTTCACCGGCCCCCGCTGGCTGATGCAGGTGGGCGCGGCGGCCGATGGCATCGTCGAGTACGGCTCGACCGGCCATGGCGAGGAGCCGTCGCTGCGCGTCGAGACCGATATGGACCAGCAGCGCTTCACGGTGGTCGTCACCGTCGCCAGCCGCCCGGGGCGGGACAGCGCCGACGGCACCGGCAAGCTGGAGGCCACCTCGGTCTCCTCGGCCGCCTGGCTGGCCGGGTCCGGTCTGTTGTCGTGCACCTGGCCGACACGGATGGAGCGGGCGCTGCGCCAGGACTGGCTGGACCAGCAGACCGCGATCGCCTGGGAGCTGGCGGACGATCTGGAGGGCGAGAGCTGGTCGCGGCTTTCGCTCCCGGTGGACGGGGTGCCGACCGACTTCCACTACCGCGAGTCGGAGTACGGCTGGGTGCTGGCCGGAACGGCGGGCGAGGACGTGCACATCGGGGCGTACGGGCGCGGGATGAGCGCCTACGGCCTGGGGTTCGCGGTGGTCAAGGACATCACCCGCTACGACTCGTAAGGCAGGCGCCAAAGGCTCAGGGGCGGCTTCCCGAGGAAGCCGCCCCTGAACCGTAAGGCCGTGGCCGAGCGCGAGCCGTAAGGCCGTTGCCGAGCGCGCGCTCAGAACTTGTTGCGCGGGGTGACGCCCAGCGACATGCCCGCGAGGCCGCGCTGGCGTCCGCCGATCTTGCCCGCGATCGCCTTGAGCGCGCTGCCCGCCGGGGAGTCGGGGTCGGTCAGCACGACCGGCTTCCCCTCGTCGCCGCCCTCGCGCAGCCGTACGTCGATCGGGATGGAGCCCAGCACCGGCACCGTCGTGCCGGTGGTCCGGCTGAGTCCGTCGGCGACCACCTGGCCACCGCCGGTGCCGAAGACGTCGACCATCTCGTCGCAGTGCGGGCAGGGCAGCCCGGACATGTTCTCCACGACGCCGACGATCTTCTGATGGGTCTGGACGGCGATCGCACCGGCCCGCTCGGCGACCTCGGCGGCAGCCACCTGCGGCGTCGTCACCACCAGGATCTCGGCGTTGGGCACCAACTGGGCGACGGAGATCGCGATATCGCCGGTGCCCGGGGGGAGGTCGAGCAGGAGCACATCGAGGTCGCCCCAGTAGACATCGGCCAGGAACTGCTGGAGCGCGCGGTGCAGCATCGGGCCGCGCCAGACCACCGGGGCGTTCCCGGGGGTGAACATCCCGATCGAGATCACCTTCACGCCGTTCGCCGACGGCGGCATGATCATGTTCTCGACCTGGGTGGGGCGTCCGTCGGCGCCCAGCATGCGGGGCACCGAGTGGCCGTAGATGTCGGCGTCCACCACGCCGACCTTGAGCCCGTCGGCGGCCATCGCGGCGGCCAGGTTGACCGTCACCGACGACTTGCCGACGCCGCCCTTGCCGGAGGCCACGGCGTAGACCCGGGTCAGCGAGCCGGGCTTGGCGAAGGGCACCTCGCGCTCGGCCTGGCCGCCGCGGAGCGAGGTGGCCAGCTCACGGCGCTGCTCGTCGCTCATCACATCGAGTTCGACCGTGACCCCGGTCACACCCTCGACCTCGGCGACCGCCGTCCGCACGCTGCTGGTGATCGTGTCCCGCATCGGGCAGCCGGAGACTGTGAGGTAGACCACCACGGCGACCGAGCCATCCGCCGCGATCTCGACGGATTTGACCATGCCGAGGTCGGTGATCGGCTTGTGGATCTCCGGGTCGTTGACCGTCGCGAGCGCGGCGCGTACCGCGTCTTCGCTCGGCGCTGGGAGGGTGTCGGTAGCCATATGGAGATGGTACGGCGCCGCGGGCGGGAGGCGGGATGGGCGTCAGCGGTCGCGTTCCTCACTCGGCCGGGGTTCGCCGTGGGCGCCGGGCCGCGGGGCGCTCCGTCCGCCGTCCGGCTCCCGGCGCAGGTCCTCAAGCTGGTCGCGGAGCCAGTCGCGGGTGGCGACCTCGCCCAGGCCCGTCCGCAGCGCCGCGATCTCCCGGGTGAGGAACTCGGTGTCGGCGATCGACCTTTCGTTCTGCTTGCGGTCCTGTTCGAGGTTGACGCGGTCGCGGTCGGCCTGGCGGTACTGGGCCAGCAGGATCAGCGGGGCGGAGTACGACGCCTGGAGCGAGAGCATCAGCGTCAGGAAGATGAACGGGAATGGGTCGAACCGCAGCCGCGGCGGCGCCAGGATGTTCCAGGCCAGCCATAAGGCGACGAAGGCGGTCATCCAGGCGATGAACCGCCCGGTGCCCAGGAAGCGCGCGATCCGCTCCGACGCCCTGCCGAACGCCTCGGGGTCCCAGCGCGGCAGCGGGCTGCGGCGCCGCGCCTTGGGCCGGTCCAGCCGGATGCCCTCACCGTCCATCGGCGGCCTCCGGCAGGGCCATCCCGGCGTACAGCTCGCGCTCCCGCCAGTCGGACGGCAGCAGATGGTCCAGCACGTCGTCGACCGTCACGGCGCCGAGCAGGGAGCCGGTCTCGTCCACGACGGGCGCCGCGAGCAGGTTGTAGGTGGCCAGATGGCCGGCGACGACGGGCAGCGGGGTGTCCGGCGGCAGGGTCGGCAGATCGGTGTCGACGGACGCCCCTACGAGGGTGAACGGCGGGTCGCGCAGGAGCCGTTGGAAGTGGATGACGCCCAGATAGCGGCCGGTGGGCGTCTGGTCGGGCGGGCGGCACACATAGACCTGGGCGGCGAGCGCGGGCGTCAGGTCCTGGTTACGCACCCGGGCGAGCGCGTCCGCGATGGTGGCGTCCGGGCGCAGCACGATCGGCTCGGTCGTCATCAGACCGCCCGCCGACCCCTCCTCGTACGACATCAGCCGCCGCATGTCCGCCGCGTCGCGGGGGCGCATCAGGTCCAGCAGCCGCTCCTTGTCGGGTTCGGGGAGCTCGGAGAGCAGATCGGCCGCGTCATCGGGGTCCATGGCCTCCAGGACGTCGGCCGCGCGCTCCTCCTTGAGCTTGCCGAGGATCTCCACCTGGTCGTCGTCGGGCAGCTCCTCCAGGACGTCCGCGAGCCGCTCGTCGTCCAGGGCCGCCGCCACCTCGCCCCGGCGCTTGGCGGACAGGTGGTGCAGCACATTGGCCAGGTCGGCGGGGCGTAGCTGCTCGAAGGTGGCCAGCAGGTTCTCCGCGCCCTGTCCCTGCTCCTCCAGCGAGAATCCGGTGACCGCCGACCAGTCCACGGTCAGCGCCTCGCCGCGGCGGCGCAGCGCGCCGGTCTTGCCGCGGCGTACGAAGACCTTGTCGACCTCCCACTCCCGGCGCGCGGGCAGCTGGGTCATGGCCACGTCGAGGACCGTCACCGGCTCGCCGGTCTCGACCACCCGCACCGTGCGGTCGAGCAGTTCGCCGAGGACCAGGGTCTCGGTGGGGCGTTGTTCGAAGCGGCGCATGTTGAGCACACCGGTGGTGATGACCTGGCCGGACTCCACGCCGGTCACCCGCGTCATGGGCAGGAAGATCCGGCGGCGGCCGATCACCTCGACCACCAGGCCGAGCACCCGCGGCGGGCGGCCGGCCAGCCGCAGCATCGCCACGACGTCGCGCACCCGCCCCACCTGGTCGCCGTTCGGGTCGAAGACGGCGACGCCCGCGAGATGCGAGACGAAGACCCGGGGGGCGCCTGCCGGCATGCCCTGCCTCCCCTCGTATATGGGGTTTTGTGGTCATTCAAGGTAATGATCCGCTCTTCACCGGGTTCAGGCTAACGTGCCCGCACCTGCCCTGCCGCCGGGCGAGGGCGGTACGGCACCCTGCGGACACCGCGGGACGGCACCGGTACGCTGCCCTACTGCACCGGCATCAGGAGGCAGAGCGGACGTGCGCACCCGGAACAGGGCTGTCGTTGCGGCGATGTGCGCGGGGTTGGCCGCCACGCTCGCCGCGTGTGGCGGCGGCGGTGGGGAGAAGGACCCCGACGCGGGGACGAACGGCGTGGGAAAGCTCCCCGCCACGAAGATCGAGAGCAAGGCCCGTCAGGCGGTCGCCGGCGCGAGTTCGGTGCGGCTCTCCGGCACGCTCGTCACCCAGGGAGCCACCTACAAGCTGAACATGCGGCTCAAGGCCGACGGCGGCACGGGCCAGGTCTCCACCAAGGGCTCCAGCTTCGAGCTGCTGCGCGTCGGCAAGGAGCTCTACCTCAAGGCCGACGCGGGCTTCTGGTCACACGACGGCGGGGACGAGGGACACGGCGGCGCGGCCGACGCGGCCGGGAAGCTGGACGACAAGTATGTGAAGGTCCCCTCCGGCGACCCCTCCTACCAGCGGCTCAGCGGTTTCACCGATATGAAGCTGCTGCTGGACGGGTTGCTCGGCCTGCAGGGCAAGGTCGCCACGGGCGACCACGGACAGGTGGACGGCGTACGGACGATCCGCATCAGCGCCGGCAAGGCCGGTGAGGGCGGATCGCTCGATGTCTCCCTGGAGGGCCGGCCCTATCCGCTGCGGCTGCAGCGGGCGGGCGGCGCGGGCGTGATCCAGCTCGCGGACTGGAACAAGGGCTTCAAGCTCGCCGCCCCGGAGAAGGGCCATGTGCTCGACTACGGGCAGCAGATCCCGGAGGCGCCGTAGTCGGCCCTGCGGAAGCCGTAGCCGTGAGCGCCCGTATGGGCGGCGAGGGCGCGTCCTTGAAGCCGGGGCGCGTCCTTACCGGGCGTCAGAGCCAGGGCGCGCCCTTACGGCGGGCGTCAGGGCTGGACCGCGGCCTTACGGGCGTCGGAGCCAGGCCCCGGCCTCACCCGGCGTCAGAAGCTACGACGCGTCCTTACGGGCGCCACGGGCGCGCTTCTTGCGGCGGGCGAGGAGCTTCGGGAGCGCCGCCGGGATCGGCCGACGGGTGGTCGCCGGGGACGGCAGCGGGGCCGCCGCCAGGGAGCCGGTGGGGTGTTCGGCGAGCGCCCCGGGCGTGGGCTCCAGCCGCAGCACCCGGCATTCGCGCGCCCAGCGCTCCGCGATGTGGTCGGCGTCCGTCGCGTTCAGCCGCTTGCCCTTGAGCTCGTCGACCACCGCGGTCCACGCCTCGCCGCCCGGGGTCAGTTCGACCACCCGCGCGGGCCAGCCGACCAGGCGCCCGCCCTTGTCCTTGCTGCGCACGGTCACCGTGGCGCTTCCGCCGTCGGTCAGTCCGAGGCCCTGGAGGGGCTGCTCCTGGGGCCCGTCTCCGACGAGGCAGGCCGCGCCCTCGTGCCAGATGTGCCACAGGGCGCGCGGGGCGCCTTCGGTGCCCTGGACCCAGATGAGGGCGGACTTCTTGGCCGCCTCCTCGACAAGGGCACGGTCCATCGGCGTCTGCGTCATGCCGACAGCCTAGGCCAGTCACGCACCCGTCCCAGCCTGTGAAAGGTCAGTTCCGTCTTATGCTCATGCGCCTTACGCTGGCGCCGTGCCCACCGCCCGTGCCGCCCGCAACCCAGCCCACACCACCACCCCCGCCGCACTCGGTGACGGCGGTCGTCCCGGTGGTGGCGTTCCCGTCGACATCGCGCTCCTTACGGTCGCCATCGCCGGTGTCTCGCTCTCCGCGCCGCTGGCCGCCGCGACGGTGGCGCCCGCACTCGCCATCGCCTTCTGGCGCAACGCCATGGCGGTGGGCGCGCTCACCCCGTTCGCGCTGTGGCGCCACCGGGGCGAGCTGCGCGGGATGGGCCGCCGGGCGGCGCTGCTGTCGGTCGGGGCGGGGGCGCTGCTCGCGGTGCACTTCGGCGCCTGGCTGCCGAGCCTGCACATGACCTCCGTGGCCTCCTCGACCGCGCTGGTGACCACGACCCCCATCTGGACGGCGCTGCTGCTGCGGCTGCGCGGCCACCGCCCGCCCACGCTCGCCTGGCTGGGCATGGGGCTCGCGATCCTCGGTGTGGTGATACTCACCGGCGTCGATCTGTCCGGTTCCCCACGCGCCCTGCTGGGCGACGCGCTCGCGCTGCTGGGCGGGGTGGCGGCGGCCGGGTACGTGCTGCTCGGGGCGGAGGTGCGCCGTTCGGTGAGCACCACCGTGTACGCCTATGTCTGCTATGCCACCACCAGCGTGCTCCTGCTGCTGACCTGCCTGGTGGCAGGCGCGCGGCTCGGCGGCTACAGCGGCACCACCTGGCTGCAGCTCGCGGTGCTGACGGTCACCGCACAGTTGCTGGGGCACACCCTCATCAACCGGGTGGTCAAGGGCCTCGGCCCCTCCATCACCTCGACCGCGATCCTGCTGGAGACGCCGGGGGCGGCCCTGATCGCGGCCCTGTGGCTGGGCCAGATGCCGCCCGTGGCCGCCTACCCGGCGCTCGCGGTGATCCTCGGCGGGCTCGCGCTGGTCATCATGGCGGACGGTAGGAAGTCCCGCCCGGGCCGGTGAAGGCCCCCTCGGACGGGCCAAGGCCCCCTCGGACGGGTCACAAGGCCCCCTCGGACGGGCCCGGCCGATAGGGGCCCGTCCGTCCGCGGTCCGGCCCTGGAGTCGGCCGTTGCGCCTACAGCCAGCCGTTGCGCTTGAAGCCGCGGTGGATCGCGAAGCAGATGCCCACGGTGACGACGAGCACGGTCGGGTAGCCGAACTTCCAGCGCAGCTCCGGCATGTAGTCGAAGTTCATGCCGTAGATCCCCGCGATCATCGTCGGCACGGCGAAGATCGCCGCCCAGGATGTGATCTTCCGCATGTCCTCGTTCTGCGCGACCGTGGCCTGTGCCAGATTGGCCTGGAGGATCGAGTTCAGCAGGTCGTCGAAGGCCAGCACCTGCTCGTTGACCCGCGCCAGATGGTCCGCGACATCGCGGAAGTACGTCTGGATGTCGGGGTCCACCAGCCGCATCGGCCGCTCGCTCAGTAGCTGCATCGGCCGCAGCAGCGGCGAGACGGCCCGCTTGAACTCCAGGACCTCGCGCTTGAGCTGGTAGATCCGGCCCGCATCGCCGCCCCGCCGGGAGGTCGCGGCCGAGAAGACATCGATTTCGACCTCGTCGATGTCGTCCTGGACCGCGTCGGCGACCGCGAGATAGCCGTCGACGACCTGGTCGGCGATGGCGTGCAGCACCGCGGAGGGGCCCTTGGCGAGCAGTTCGGGGTCCTGCTGGAGCCGGTGGCGCAGGGCGCGCAGCGAGCCCTGGCCGCCGTGCCGCACGGTCACGATGAAGTTCCGGCCGGTGAAGCACATCACCTCACCGGTCTCCACCACCTCGCTGGTCGAGGTGAGTTCGGCGTGCTCGACGTAGTGGATGGTCTTGAAGACGGTGAAGAGGGTGTCGTCGTACCGCTCCAGCTTGGGCCGCTGATGGGCCTGCACCGCGTCCTCGACCGCCAGCGGGTGCAGCCCGAACTCCTGGGCGATCCCGGCGAACTCGCGCTCGGTCGGCTCATGCAGCCCGATCCAGGCGAACCCGCCCTCCTCGCGGACCCGCTCCATGGCCTGCGCCGGGCTCACGTGGTCGCTGACCCGCTTGCCGTCGCGGTAGACCGCGCAGTCGACCACGGCGCTGGTGACCGACGGGTCACGCGTCGCGTCGTAGTCACTGGAGGTACGGGTGCGGCGCAGAGCGGGGCGGACGGCTGCACGCAGGTCACGGATCATCGACATGACGGGCTCCTTCACGAGGCGGCCGTCAGCGGCGGGCGCGCGGCGCAGCGCTGCGCCCGGAAGGTGGACGTACGACACCCGGTGCCCGTACGTCCGCAAAGCGGGCGGCGCTCCGTGCGATGGCGCTGACGGAAGTTCTTCGGAACTGAACAAAGCGGTACGAAGGCGCTCTACCGTCAGATGCCCTGGATGCGAGATGGCTTCGCGTGTTTCACCGCCGGGGGGCGGGGTACGGAAGGCTTCAGATCATGAAGTCGCATACCTAGGGGAAACGACGGGAGAACTGTCGGTACTGCACGGTCGACTAGGATCCACCGCAGCCCCACCTCCTCCGGCCGGTCCCCCGTGAGGGACGACGTGTAACTCCCTGGGCAGGGATTAAGGCTATCAGTCGGCAGAACCGTTACGTCGCCGCTTTGCCCGTTCGATACGCGATCTATGCTCACCGCATGTCAGACGTTCTTCAGCTGGTCGAGGCCCGGTTGACCACCGCGCTGGGCGAGCCGGACGCCCGCGCGGCCATCACTTTCGTCGGTACGGACCGCATTGACGTGCTGCGATTCCGGGACGAGAGCGATGTGATCCGCTACGCCACCCTCGGTATGTCGGACCATCCGATGACCAGCCCGACCGCCGCCGTCGCCGACCCCCTGCGCGGGCCGCGCGCCGAGCTGATGCTGACCGTAAGGGCCGGCGGCCGCGGCCCCGACCTCGCCATCCTCGACGAGGTGCTCCGCCCGCTCGCCGTGCTGGCCGCCTCCCCCCAGGTCGAGGGGGTCGTGGTGACGCCCGGCGCGTCGCTGGAGCTCGGCGGGCCGCTGTGGCCCGGGGCGTCCTTCAGCTCCGTCCTGGTCGCCGAACCGGGCGGCCTGGTCGAGGACTTGGAGCTGCTGGAGCCGATGGAGCCGGTGCGCTTCCTGCCGATGCTGCCGATGACCGCGAACGAGGCGGCGTGGAAGCGGGTGCACGGCGCCGGCGCCCTCCAGGACCGCTGGCTGCGGCACGGTACGGATCTGCGCGACCCGGCGCGGGCTGGGGTGTCGCTGACGGGCTGAGGCCCGTAAGGACATCTTTCGCGGGCGAGGCGCCGGACGAACCGCGGTGCCGACGGCCCATCCCTCCCGGGCCTGGCGCCGGACGGGAACTCCTGCGGGAAGTGACCTCCGGACGGGTGATCGTCCTTGACGCGACGACGGCCGGGGAGGACCGTGGGGGCCTATGAGGGGCGAACCCAGTTGCCCGAAATGCGGTGGCCGGGTGCGAGCACCCGGTCTCTTCGCCGACTCCTGGCAGTGCGGAGTGCACGGCACGGTGCACCCTCAACAGCCGGTCGTTCCGCCGAGCGTCGAAGCGCTCGTGGTGGTCACCAACCGCGCCCGGGTGCCCGTGTGGATGCCGTGGCCGCTGCCCGTGGGCTGGCTGTTCACCGGTGTGGCCTGCGCCGGGGACGACCGCAGCGGCGGCCGGGCCACCGCCGTGGCCTGCTCCGGACCCGGACCGCTGGGCGGCCCGGGGGAGCTGCTGCTGATCGCCGAGGAGCTCGGCGTCGGGCTCGGCGCGCGTTTCGCGGGCATCCCGGGGCCCGATCCGGGGCCGGGGATGCGGGTCGACAAGCCGCCGCACGTCAAGGTGCTGGCCGCCGGGCGGCCCACCCCGCTGTGGCATGTCGAAGGCACCCCGGACGACCGCGCCGTCTTCGCGGGCGAGGCGTGCGGGCTGTGGCTGTGGGCGGTCGTCTGGCCCGAGCAGACCGGGCTGCTGATGTACGACGAGATGGTGCTCACCGATCTGCGGGACGCGGGGGCCGAGGTCGACCTGGTGCCCTGCGGGGCGCTCTCACCGAGGCTGCTCTCGCCCTGAGCGGCCGCGCCGCCGGAGCCCAGGCCCTGTCCGGCGGATCGTCGCGGGCCCGCGACGCCTGGCACGGCGCCCCAGCTACTGATGGGAGGTGCCCCCCCTGCACCAGACGCCGCGGGCCCCGCGGCAGCCGCTGATGTCACAGGCGCGAAGATCCACCGGACAGGGCCCAGTCGTCGGAGTCTCGCCGCTGCTGGCGGCTCCAGCGCGGGTCAAGGGGCGCTGACCCGGGTATCTCCGGGCGAGGTTATGCTGGGCCCGTCCCATCGGTCCGTCCCGAACGCAGCTTGGAGCCCGTGCCGTGCGCATCGATCTGCACACCCACTCCACTGCCTCGGACGGTACGGACACCCCCGCCGAGCTGGTGCGCAATGCCGCCGCCGCGGGGCTGGACGTCGTCGCGCTCACCGACCACGACACCGTCGGCGGCTATGCGGAGGCGACGCGGGCGCTGCCCTCCGGGCTGACACTGGTCACCGGCGCCGAGCTGTCCTGCCGCCTGAACGGGGTGAGCCTGCACATGCTGGCGTACCTCTTCGACCCGAACGAGCCCGAGCTGGCGGCCGAGCGCGAGCTGGTGCGCGACGACCGGGTGCCCCGGGCCCAGGCGATGGTCGCGAAGCTGCGCGAGCTGGACGTGCCGATCACCTGGGAGCGGGTGGCGGAGATCGCCGGGGACGGGGCCGTCGGACGGCCGCACATCGCCACCGCGCTGGTCGAGCTGGGCGTCGTGGCGAGCGTCTCGGACGCCTTCACCCAGGACTGGCTGGCCGACGGTGGCCGGGCGCATGTGGAGAAGCACGAGTCGGACCCCTTCGAGGCGATCCGGCTGATCAAGGGCGCCGGCGGGGTCGCGGTCTTCGCCCATCCGCGGGCCGTCAAGCGGGGCCAGTGCGTACCGGAGAGCGCGATCGGCGAGCTGGCGGCGGCGGGTCTCGACGGTATCGAGGTCGACCACATGGACCACGACGAGGACACCCGCGCGCGGCTGCGCGGCCTCGCCGCCGAGCTCGGTCTGCTCGCCACCGGCTCCAGCGACTATCACGGCAGCCGTAAGACCTGTCGGCTCGGCGAGTACACGACCGACCCCGAGGTCTACGGGGAGATCGTGCGCCGGGCGACCGGGGCCTTCCCGGTGCCGGGCGCGGGCGGCTGAGCGCGCCCCCTCCCGCTGTCCCTTCCCCGCTTTCCCTTCCCTCCGTTTCCCGTACCGCATCAGCGCCGCACCGCTGCTCATCCCCGCAAGGCCATTCACCGTGTTCGACGTCGCCGTCTTCGGCTCCCTCTTCCTCACCCTTTTCGTGATCATGGACCCGCCGGGCATCACACCCATCTTTCTCGCGCTGACCTCGGGCCGTCCGGCCAAGGTGCAGCGCAGGATGGCGGGCCAGGCGGCGGCCGTCGCCTTCGGCGTCATCGCCGTCTTCGGCATCGGCGGTCAGCAGATCCTCGACTATCTGCATGTCTCCGTCCCCGCGCTGATGATCGCGGGCGGGCTGCTGCTCCTGCTGATCGCGCTCAGTCTGCTGACCGGTAAGAGCGACGAGCCGAGCCAGACCAAGGACGTCAATGTCGCGCTCGTCCCGCTCGGCATGCCGCTGCTGGCCGGGCCGGGCGCGATCGTCTCGGTGATCCTCGCCGTCCAGCACGCGCCCGGGCTCGCCGATCAGGTGGCGGTGTGGTCCGCGATCGTGGCCATGCATGTCGTGCTGTGGATCACCATGCGCTACTCGCTGCTGATCATTCGCGTGATCAAGGAAGGGGGAGTGGTGCTGGTCACCCGGCTGTCCGGGATGATGCTCTCCGCCATCGCGGTCCAGCAGATCATCAACGGGGTCCTCCAGGTGGCCCATACCGCCTGACATGACACAAACGCCCCCGTACCGTCGCGGTACGGGGGCGCTCGACACTCTGTGCTGCTGGAGAGCCTTACGGCACTACCGGGCGGCGGTCTCGGCTGGACGGATGTAGATGCGCTGGCCGATAGCGGCGGCCTGCTGCACGATCCGGTTGACGGAGGCGGCGTCTACGACGGTGCTGTCGATGGCACTGCCATCGACATCGTCAAGGCGCATGATCTCGAAGCGCAAAGTGGCTTCTCCCTTCGTCTGATCCTCCTGAAGGAGAACTGATGTGTACGGAGTCGCGCAGCTTCGCTGCCGCGCCCTCCTGTACGTGTTCAACGAGAGGGTCCCCCAAAAACATTCCCTACGCTAATAAAATTTTTTCGCAGCCTAAGTATCTGCTGGTGGCCGGTGCGGGGTCCGGTTGTGCCTCTCACACGGCCGCCCGGAGAATGAACCGCGTATGAGTGAAGCGATGCCTCCGGGCCAACCAGACCTCGCCTCGATCGTCGCGGGCATCGAGCGCACCAACGAGCTGCTGCAGCGCGTGCTCGCCGAGGTCGCGACCACGCCTTCGACGCACGCGATCTTCGTGGACGCGGGGTATGTCTACGCGGCTGCCGGCCGGCTCGTCGCGGGCACGGAGGACCGCCGCGCGTTCGAGCTGGACGCCGAGGGGCTCATCGAGGCGTTCATCGACAAGGCGCGCACGATCTTCCCGGACAGCAGGCTGCTGCGCGTCTACTGGTTCGACGGCGCCCGGCGCCGGATCCACACCCCGGAGCAGCAGAGCATCGCGGAGCTGCCCGACGTCAAGGTCCGGCTCGGCAACCTCAACGCCAACAACCAGCAGAAGGGCGTCGACTCTCTCATCCGCTCCGACCTGGAATCCCTCGCCCGCCACCGCGCCATCGGCGACGCCGTGCTGATCGGCGGCGACGAGGACCTGGTCTCCGCCGTCGAGGCGGCCCAGGGCTACGGGGCACGCGTCCATCTGTGGGGCATCGAGGCCCTCGACGGGCGCAACCAGGCCGAGCCGCTGCTGTGGGAGGTCGACAGCCAGCGCACCTTCGACCTCGACTTCTGCAAGCCGTACGTCACCCGGCGGGCCACCGGCTACGAGCTGAACGGCGACTCGCCGCTGTGCGGGCCCGCCCCGACCCGGGACGAGGTGCGCTTCGTCGGGGCGCAGATCGCCGCCCAGTGGCTGTCCGCACGCGGCCGGGAGACGCTCGCGGAGCTGCTGCCGGGCCATCCGTATCTGCCCGGCTCCGTGGACCAGGAGCTGCTGATCGACGCGGAGGGGCTGCTGCGGCTCTCGCTGCGTGCCCACGCCGATCTGCGGCGCGCCCTGCGGGATGGCTTCTGGGAGCATCTGCAGGCGCAGTACTGAGCCGCTCCGACTCTTTTCCCGGCTCCCGGCGCATCTGATCCGCTTCGGGCTCGGCCCAGGTCGCGTTTTGGCTCGGCCCATGTCGCTCAGCCCACGTCCGTCAGCCCACGTCGCGCCAGAAGGAGGTCAGGGCGTCGGCGGTGGGGTGGGCCCGCTCGGTGTTGGGGGAGTGCCCGGCGCCGTCGATCACGGTCCGGCGGGCGGCCAGCCGTTCGGCCATCTCGTCGATCAGCGGTACCGGCCAGGCGTAGTCCGACTCACCGGAGAGCACATGGGTACGCAGCCGCAGCGCCGCCAGCTCATCGACCCGGTCCGGCTCAGCGGCGAGCTGCCGCCCTGTGACGATCAGCTGCTCCGGTACGGTCCCGAGCCAGCGCTGATGCAGGAACTCCGCCACCCCGGGCGGTGTCGCCGCGTCGGCCGCCTCGGGCGGATCCAGCTCGCGCATCGCCTGCCATACGGACTCCATGTCCATCACGGTCAGCGCGTCGATCAGCAGCTTGATCCGGGCGCACTGCGGGGCGGAGATGGCCGCCGGGCCGGAACTCATGATCGTCAGCGAGGCGAACGCGCCCGGGTCGCGCAGTACGGCCGCCCGCGCGATCAGCCCGCCGAGCGAGTGCCCGAGCAGATGGACCGGGTCCTCGGTCGCCGCGCTCAGGGCGGTGGCCTGCGCGAGCAGGTCCTGGGCCAGCTCGTCCTGGGCGTACGCGGCCTCCTTACGGGGGCCAGGACTCTCGTGCTGCCCCCGCCCGTCGGCGGCGACGACCCGGAAGCCGGCCGAGGCGAGCGGCTCCAGCAGCGCGATGAAGTCCTCCTTGCTCCCGGTGAACCCCGGGACCAGCAGGACGGTCCCGCGCGCGGCCGAAGCGGGCCGCGCGTCATGGACGGCGAACTCCCCGCGCGCGGTCCGGAGGCGGTACGCACGGGCGCCCGCGGGCAGTGTGAGAAAGGGCGGCCTGCTCATGGGGATGAGGCTATACAGGTCGCGGGAAACGGTACGTGAACGCCCAGGGGCCCGCCCCGCGGTGTCGCGGAACGGGCCCCTGGCCATGCCATGCGCTGTGGCGCGGTTGCGCGTCAGCCCTCGGTAGCGGCCTCGACGGCCTCGGCGGCCTTGGCGCGCGTACGGCGCCGGGGCTTGGCCGTCGCGGCCTCGGCACCGGCCTCGTCCGCGGCCGGTGCCGCCGTGGCGGCCTTGGCACGGGTCCGGCGCGGCTTGGCGGGGGCCTCGGTGGTCTCCGTCTCCGGCTGTGCGTCGGCGGTGTCGGCCTTGGCGGTGGCGCGGGTGCGGCGCCGGGGCGTGGCCGCCTCGGCGGTGCCCTCGGCCGTCTCCACGGCTTCGGCAGCCTTGGCACGCGTACGGCGCCGCGGCTTGGCGGCTTCGGCGGCGTCGGTGGCCTCGGCGATGCCTTCGGCGGTCTCGACAGCGGCTTCCGCGGCCTTCGTGGCCTTGGCGCGGGTGCGCCGCGGCTTGGCGGGGGCCTCGGTGGTCTCCGTCTCCGGCTGTGCGTCGGCGGTGTCGGCCTTGGTGGCGGCGCGGGTGCGGCGCCGGGGCGTGGCCGCCTCGGCGGTGCCCTCGGCAGTGTCGACAGCGGCTTCCGCGGCCTCGGCAGCCTTGGCACGGGTGCGACGGCGCGGCTTGGCGGGTGCCTCCACGGCCTCCGGCTGCGCCTCGACGGTCTCGGCGGCCTTCACCGCGTCCGTCGTGCCCTCGGCCGTTTCCACGGCGGTCTGGGCTGCATCGGCGGCCTTGGCGCGGGTGCGGCGGCGCGGCTTCGTGGGTGCCTCGACGGCAGCCTCCGCGGCCTCCACCGTCGTCACCGTGGTCTCCGCCGACTCGACGGCGACGGCGCTCGCGGACTCCTGCGCGGCGTCCTCGGTGCCCTCGGCCGTCTCGACGGCCGCTGTCGCCGACTCGGCGGTCCTGGCGGCGCCCCGGGTGCGGCGGCGGCGCGGCTTCGCGGAAGCCTCGGCGGGCTCCGCCTCCGGCTGGGCCGCCTCCGCCGTGTCGACGGCGGCCGTGGCCGCCTCGGGGTGGGCCGTCGCCGCACCGCCGCGCGTACGGCGGCGTCGGCGGGGCCGACGGGGCTCGGTGGCACCCTCGGCGGTGTCGGCGGCGGACTCGGCCGCCGCCGCGCCCTCCGGGGCGCCCGTGCCGTCCGCGGACATACCGCCACGGGTGCGGCGGCGTACCCGGCGGCCCCGCGGGGGGCGCTCCTCCGTGACCGGGGCGGCGGCCCGGCGGCTGCGGCCACCCCGGCCTCCGGTCTCGCCCAGGTCCTCGATCTCCTCGGCGGCGAGCCCCGCCCGGATGCGCTCACCACGCGGGAGCACACCGGTGGTGCCCTCGGGGATGTTCAGCAGCTCGAAGAGGTGCTCGGAGGTGGAGTACGTCTCCTCCGGTTCATGGAACGCCAGGTCCAGCGCCTTGTTGATCAGCTGCCAGCGCGGGATGTCGTCCCAGTCGACGAGCGTGATGGCGATACCCGAGGCGCCCGCGCGACCCGTACGGCCGATGCGGTGCAGATAGGTCTTCTCGTCCTCGGGCGACTGGTAATTGATCACATGCGTGACGCCCTCGACGTCGATGCCGCGCGCGGCGACGTCGGTGCACACCAGCACGTCGACCTTGCCGTTACGGAAGGCGCGCAGCGCCTGCTCGCGCGCCCCCTGGCCGAGGTCGCCGTGGACCGCGCCGGAGGCGAAGCCACGGCGCGCGAGCTGATCGGCGATGTCGGCGGCGGTCCGCTTCGTCCGGCAGAAGATCATCGCGAGCCCGCGGCCATCGGCCTGCAGCACCCGGGCCACGACCTCCGGCTTGTCCATGGAGTGGGCGCGGAAGACATGCTGGGTGATGTTGGCCACGGTCGCGCCCTCGTCGTCCGGCGCGGTGGCGCGGATGTGCGTGGGCTGCGACATATAGCGCCGGGCCAGCGAGATGACCTGGCCCGGCATGGTGGCCGAGAAGAGCATCGTCTGGCGTTTGGCGGGCAGCAGCTGGATGATCTTCTCGACGTCGGGCAGGAAGCCCAGGTCGAGCATTTCATCGGCCTCGTCCAGGACGAGCGCCTTGACGGAGGA
This sequence comes from Streptomyces sp. NEAU-YJ-81, assembly GCF_017592595.1. Lineage (NCBI taxonomy): Bacteria > Bacillati > Actinomycetota > Actinomycetes > Kitasatosporales > Streptomycetaceae > Streptomyces > Streptomyces sp. NEAU-YJ-81. The sequence goes on from NZ_JAGFNO010000008.1 coordinate 160,030, forward strand.
GAGCCGCAGCTTCTTCTGACCCGCCAGGTCCAGCAGCCGGCCCGGGGTGCCGACGATCACGTCGACGCCCTTCTTCAGGGCCTCGACCTGCGGTTCGTAGGCGCGGCCGCCGTAGATCGACAGGACGCGGACGGCGCGGACCTTGCCGGCCGTCAGAAGGTCGTTGGTCACCTGCTGGCACAGCTCGCGGGTGGGGACGACCACGAGCGCCTGCGGCGCGTCGGTCAGCTGCTCGGGCTTGGCCCGGCCCGCCTCGACGTCCGCGGAGACGACAACGCGCTCCAGCAGGGGCAGGCCGAAGCCCAGCGTCTTGCCGGTGCCGGTCTTCGCCTGGCCGATGACGTCGGTGCCGGAGAGGGCAACCGGAAGCGTCATCTCCTGGATGGGGAACGGGGACGTGATGCCGACGGCTTCCAGGGCCTCGGCCGTCTCGGGGAGGATCCCGAGTTCTCGGAAAGTGGTCAGGATGCTTGCCTCTTCTGTGAGACGCGGCGAGAAGCGGCGAAGGGGGTCGCACGGCGCCCGGGTGCACCGGCCTTGGGGATGGCCGGTTCGGCGCGGGACCACGGCCTTCGCTCGAGCGCTCACGCCGCGAGCGGGTCCCTCCTGCCGTACGCAAAAGTGATGCGCGCCGCGCGGAGGGCGGTCGGGTTTGGAGCCGATCGGGCCACCGACCGGGCATCCGCATTCGTGGAACAACCCGCCGATACTCGACGGGCGCATTTATCACTGTACCCCGGATGCACGCATCTGTGACCGGGCAGTCCGATGCGGGGCATCCGTGGGCATGGCTGACCAGGGCCTTCCCCCGGGCGCGGAGCGGGCTATTGTGCGCTCCATGGAGACGCCTGACACGCCTGAGACGCCCGCCGCGCCCGCCGGGGACCACGCAGCTTCGGGGGAGGGCAGCGGGGAGAAGGCCCCGGCGCCCACCGGGATCGCCGCCCAGAACTGGGACACGGCGGCCGCCGATCCGCAGTACCGGGCCGCCGTGGTGGATCTGCTCGGCGCCCTCGCCTACGGCGAGCTGGCCGCCTTCGAGCGGCTGGCGGAGGACGCCAAGCTGGCGCCCACGCTCGAGGACAAGGCGGAGCTGGCGAAGATGGCGTCCGCCGAGTTCCACCACTTCGAGCGGCTTCGGGGCCGGCTCTCGGCGGTCGGCGAGGAGCCGACGGCGGCGATGGAGCCGTTCGCGGCGGCCCTGGACGGGTTCCACCGCCAGACCGCGCCGTCCGACTGGCTGGAGGGCCTGGTCAAGGCGTACGTGGGCGACTCGATCGCCAGTGACTTCTACCGCGAGGTCGCGGCCCGGCTGGACTCCGACACCCGTGATCTGGTGCTCCAGGTGCTCGACGACACCGGCCACGCGTCGTTCGCGATCGAGAAGGTGCGTGCCGCGATCGAGGCCGATCCGCGGGTCGGCGGGCGGCTGGCGCTGTGGGCGCGGCGGCTGATGGGCGAGGCGCTGTCGCAGGCCCAGCGGGTGGTCGCGGACCGCGACGCGCTCTCCACGATGCTGGTCGGCGGGTTGGCGGACGGCTTCGACCTGGCGGAGGTGGGCCGGATGTTCTCACGGATCACCGAGGCCCACACCAAGCGGATGGCCGCCCTCGGGCTCGCCGCCTAAGCCCTTCCGGCGGATCTTCGCGCCTGTGACCTCAGCAGCGGCTGACGGCGCGGAGCCCGCGGCGTCTGGTGCCAGGGGCGCCTCCCCGGGCTATCCGGGGGCGCCGTGCCAGGCGTCGCGGGCCCGCGAAGAGCTGCCGGACGGGGCCTACGCCGGGACCGAACGCCGGCGGCCCGTCCTGGCGGGGCGGATGAGCAGCGACAGCAGGGCCGCCGCGAAGCCGAGCGCGACGATCAGCACGGGGGCGGTGTGCCCCGAGCCCAGCACCGTATGGGTCAGCAGAGCGCCCAGCAGCGCGGCGGCGGGGCCGGTGGACAGGACGAGGCGCCGCGCGGGCAGCCTTCGGGGGAGCCGTTGGAGCGCCCCGTACGCGATGACGAGACCGATCAGTACCGAGGCGAGCGCTTCCCAGAACAGCATTGGCGCGTCCTTCCCGTAAGCGGATCGGAACCGACACGTGATCACGCGTCGGTCGAGCCCGTCCTACCCGTGCCCAAGCGAGGGCAACCCTGCCCACGGGGGCGGTCTGTGGTGCCCGGCGTGCCGGGGGCGTGCGGGCGCGCGCACAAACAGCGACGGGGTTTGGTGGAAGATTCCACCAAACCCCGCCGCCGTCGGCTGAATACGTCAGGCCGCGCCGAAACCGACCTTGCGGGCGCTCGGCTCGCCGAGCTCGATGTAGGCGAGCCGGTCGGCCGGGATCAGGACCTTACGGCCGTGGCTGTCCTCCAGGATCAGCACCTGAGCCTTGCCGCCGAGCGCCTCGGCCACCAGGCGCTCGACCTCCTCGGCAGACTGCCCGCTCTCCAAAGTGATCTCGCGGGGCGCGTGCTGCACGCCGATCTTGACCTCCACGGCCTTGTCCCTCCGACGGTCATTTGGGGTAGCGCGGCCATCCGCGCTGTACCCAGCACACCCTAGCCGTGCCGGGACACCCGCCGGGGGCCGCGGGCGCACGCCGGCAGCGAACACACCCGCCGCCCGCGAACACGCCCCGTCGCGGCCCCGAGCTCGCGGCGCCGTGCCCTCGCGCTCACGGCGCCGCACCCTCGTGGCCGGAAATGGCGCCCGGGTGCTCAGTGGCCGCCTTCGGCCCCGTGCAGCGGGAAGCCCGCGATACCGCGCCAGGCCAGCGAGGTGAGCAACTGCACGGCGGTCTCCCGTGGCACCTCGCTCTCGCTGGAGAGCCAGTAGCGCGCGACCACCTGGGAGATCCCGCCGAGGCCCACGGCCAGCAGCATCGATTCGTCCCTGGACAGTCCGGTGTCCTCGGCGATGACCTCGCTGATCGCCTCGGCGCACTGCAGCGAGACGCGGTCCACGCGCTCGCGCACCGCGGGCTCGTTGGTCAGATCGGACTCGAAGACGAGCCGGAAGGCGCCGCCTTCCTCCTCGACATAGGCGAAGTACGCCTCCATGGTCGCCGCGACGCGCTGCTTGTTCTCGGTGGTCGAGGCGAGCGCGGTGCGCACCGCGTGCAGCAGGGACTCGCAGTGCTGGTCGAGCAGGGCGAGATAGAGCTCCAGCTTGCCCGGGAAGTGCTGGTAGAGCACTGGCTTGCTGACCCCGGCGCGCTCGGCGATGTCATCCATCGCCGCCGCGTGGTAGCCCTGGGCCACGAAGACCTCCTGAGCGGCCCCCAGGAGCTGATTACGTCGGGCTCGGCGCGGAAGGCGCGTACCCCGTGGGCGCGCCTCGGTCTGCTCGATGGCTGTCACGCCGCCTCCCAATGAATGATCCCTATGCACGATGTCCATCGCGTCCGCCATCGTACTTTTCGGTAACAGCGCGGCGCGCGGTTCGTGCGGAGAATTTCACGGACCGGACTCTATGAAAAGCCCACAAATAACGCAGGTCATCGGTAGTCCTCCTCGTTCACCTCGACCACCCGGGCCTGTTCCGCGCGGTCGGCCTCGTTGGCTTCCACGAACTCGTCCGCCCTGGGCGGTTCGTCGCGGCGGGCGATCACCTCGCGATGTTGTTCGGCGGCGTCCGCCTCGGGCGCCTCGACGTCGTACACGGCGGTTTCGTCGGTGTTCTCGACGGAGTCCTCGAAGGTGTCGGGGTCGGTTGGGTCGATGGACATGTGCTCCCCTTCCCTGTGCCCTGTGCCGGCTGCCACTGGCGGCCGCCCATGGTGGCGTCCCACTGAGGGCTTACCCACTGGCGACTACCCAGGGGCAAGGCGATCGCCCCTGTGACTTACGAGCCTAGGAGAGGTCACTTTCGGACGCTACGCGGTCTGTGAGCGTGAACACACGGTCGCGCGCGTGATCGTCTCGTAACATTGGCGCATGTCTTCGACCGAGCCGCCGGAAGCCCGCATCGTCGCGGCGGTCCCGCCCGCGAGGTCCGTGCGGGTCGGAGCGGGTGAGAAGCTGCGGACCGCTTCCCTTCCGGGGCTCACGATGACCGTGCGCTGCCGTCCGCCGTCCGCTTCCGGGCTGCCGCCCGCGCTCTTCGTGCACGGCCTCGGCGGCTCCTCGCAGAACTGGTCGGCGCTCATGGAGCTGCTCGCCGACCGGGTGGAGGGCGAGGCGCTCGACCTCCCCGGTTTCGGCGACTCCCCGCCGCCGGACGACGGCAACTACTCCATAACCGGCCATGCCCGCGCCGTGATCCGCTATCTCGACGCGCAGGGCCGCGGGCCCGTCCATCTGGTCGGCAATTCGATGGGCGGCTCGATCGCCACGCGCGTCGCGGCGGTGCGGCCGGATCTGGTGCGCACCCTCACTCTTGTCTCGCCCGCGCTGCCCGAGCTGCGCCCGCAGCGCACGGCGGTGCCGACCGGTCTGCTCGCGGTGCCCGGGGTGACCCGGCTGTTCACCCGCATGACGAGGGACTGGGACGCGGAGCGGCGCACCCGCGAAGTGATGTTCCTCACTTTCGGCGACCCCTCTCTTGTCAGTCGGGAGGACTTCGCCTACGCGGTCGAGGAGTTCGAGCGCCGGCTCGCCCTCCCGTACTTCTGGGACGCGCTGAGCCGCTCGGCACGCGGTGTCGTCGACTCGTACACCCTGGGCGGCCAGCACTCCCTGTGGCGTCAGGCCGAGCGGGTGCTCGCCCCGACGCTGCTCGTCTACGGCGGCCGCGACCAGCTGGTGTCCCTAAGGATGGCGCAGCGGGCGAACACCACCTTCCGCGACTCGCGTCTGCTGACGCTGTTGGACGCCGGGCATGTGGCGATGATGGAGTATCCCGAAGCGGTGGCGCGCGGGATGCGCGAGCTGCTCGATGGCGTTGAAGAACGAGATGACCGGGACAGCCGGAAGGCGCGGGGGGCCGTACCGGCGTCCGGCGCGGACGGGAGCGGTGCGGCGCGTGGGTAAACACAGCGCACGTGGCAGCCAGGAAGGCCGGGAACGCCGGTCCGCGGCGGCGGGCTCCGGACAGGGGCACGGCTCGGGCCCTGAGTTCGTCGAGCACATCGCACCCGGCCCGGCCCCGGAGGACGACAGACCGGGCACCGGACGGCGCCGCGCCGCGGCGGGGCCCGGTGCCGTGGATCCCGGTATGACCCCGCCGCAGGGCGTGCCGAGGCTGCCCTACGGAGCGGGCGGCCCCGCGGCACGCACCAGGGGCGGACATCCCGAGCAGCGCGAGGCGGGCGGCGGCTGGGGCGCGGTCGGTGGCCGCGGCGGCGGTCCGGGCGGGGCCAGGAGCCCCGGCGGTCCCGGCGGCCAGCGGCCCCCTTACGGCATGCGCACCATGAACCCGCCGCAGCGCCCGACCACAGGCGGCACGGGCGGCGCGGCCGGTCTGATGCCCGGCCCGCGCAAGGAGTACGTCGAGGCGTTCGACACCCCCGACGCCCTGGACTGCGACGGCGATGACGTATTCGCCGCCGGAGCGCCGGGCGGAGTGCCCCCGCAGCGCCGTACGCAGCGGGCGGCCACCCCCTCCGACGGGATCGGCGGCGGCTCCGGCGGCGACGGCGGGAGCGGACCGGACGACGACGAGACAGGACCCGCGGGCAAGGGGGCGCGCGGCGTCACCAAGAGCGGTAAGGGGCGCACCTTCACCGGTGTCGCCGCCGCGGCCGTGACCACCGTGCTGGCCGTCGTGGTGGCCGGACAGGTCGCGAGCGGACCGCACGGCGGCGGTAAGACGCAGGCCCAGGACGGCCCGGAGCGTGGCGACGCCGCCGCCCGCGGCGGTCGCGACTCCCGCGCCGACGACGGTCGCGGGGCGGCCCGCTCGGCGGGCCCGGCGGCCCCCGTCACCTACGACGCGAAGATGGCGACCGTCTTCCCGCTCGACGCCAAGCTGCGCGGCTCCGGCTCCTTCCAGGCCGTCGGCGGGCACGACAAGGCCCCCGGCCGGGGTCAGGTGATGCGCTACCGCGTCGATGTGGAGAAGGGACTGCCGCTCGACGGCAAGCTGTTCGCCGAGGCCGTGCACAAGACGCTCAACGACGACCGCAGTTGGGCGCACGGCGGCGTTCGCACCTTCGAGCGGGTCTCGTCCGGCCATGCGGACTTCGTCATCACCCTCGCGAGCCCCGGGACCACGGCGGTGTGGTGTGCCAAGTCCGGCCTCGACACCACCGAGGACAACGTCTCCTGCGACTCGGCGTCGACCGAGCGCGTCATGATCAATGCCTATCGGTGGGCGCAGGGCGCCAAGACCTACGGCGACGACAAGATGCACTCGTACCGCCAGATGCTCATCAACCACGAGGTCGGCCACCGTCTCGGCCACAACCACGAGATCTGCTCCAGGCAGGGCGCGCTGGCGCCGGTGATGATGCAGCAGACCAAGTTCCTGTCGACGGACGGCGCCACCTGCCGCCCCAACGCCTGGCCGTTCCCCAAGGGCTGACGGCCCCGCACCGGCCCATATAGCGTGCCCCAACGCCTGAATTCCCGATAGGTCACGTGCGTTCACCCCTTCCGGTGGTGCGACGGACAACCGTCCGTCGCACCGGGGCTCTGCGCGCATAACGTGCTCCCGCTGCCTGACGGCGGCCGCCGCCGGTGACGGCGGCAGGACGACGGCCCGTTTGGGAGATCGGGGGTGCGCTCATGCGCGTAGGACTGCTTACGGAGGGTGGCTATCCGTATGCGATCGGTGATGCGCGGGTGTGGTGCGACCGGCTGGTGCGCGGCCTCGCCCAGCATGAGTTCGAGGTGTACGCGCTCAGCCGCGGCCCCGGCCAGGAGGCCGGAGGCTGGGGCGAGCTGCCGCGCCACGTCGGCCTGGTGCGCACCGCGCCGCTGTGGGGCGAGCCGGAGCGCCGGCGGGGCGGGCGCGGCGGCCGTCGGCAGCGGCGGCGGTTCGCCGAGCACTTCGGGGAGCTGGCCGCGGCGATCAGCGCGCCTTACGGTTCCGGCGCGCCCCATGGCTCCGGCGTGCCCGGCCGCTCCACTGCCGAGGCGGACCGTTTCGCCAATGGTCTCCACGGCCTCGCCGACCTTGCCGGGGAGTACGGCGGGCTGTCCGCCGCGCTCCGCTCCGAGGACGCCGTAAGGACGCTGGAGCGGGCCTGCCGCACCCTCGGGGCGCCACACGGCGCCCACCAGGTGCGGGTCGCCGATCTGCTGACCGTCACCGAGGCGCTGGAGCGCGCGCTGCGCCCGCTGTCGCTCGACTGGTACGGCGACGGGGCCGGAGGCGATCCGGGGCTGTCCGGGGTGGACCTGTGCCACGCCGCGACCGGCGGCGCGGCGGTACTCCCCGGGCTGCTGGCCAAGCGCCGCTTCGGCACACCCCTGCTGCTCACCGAGTACGGCGTCCGGCTGCGCGAGTGCTATCTGGCGGGTGCGGCCGACGCGGCGGACGGCCGGCCGCTCCCCGGGCCCGTACGGACCCTGCTGGCCACGTTCCACGGCCGGCTGGCCGCCGAGGCGTACGCACGGGCGGATCTGATCACCCCGGGCAATACGCATACGCGGCGCTGGCAGGAGCGGTGCGGCGCCGAGCGGGAGCGGCTGCGCACCGTCTACCCCGGCATGGACGCCGCCCGCTTCGCGGAGGTCGGCGAGCAGGGCGCGGCCCAGTCCGGCGGCGACGACCGGACGCTGGTGTGGGTGGGCCGGATCGAGCCACCCAAGGACGTCATCGCCCTGCTGCACGCCTTCGCGGAGGTGCGCAGGTGGCAGCCGGACGCCCGGCTGAGGATCATCGAGACCCGGCGCGGCGAGGATGCGGAGACGGACGGCTATCCGGCCCACTGCCGGGCGCTGGCCGAGCATCTCTTCCCCGACGAGGCGGCGGACGCCCACTCCGCCGGTGACAACCCGGTCTCCTTCGAGCGGCTCGGCGACCCCGAGGTGCCGACCCTGGCCGACGCCTATGGGGCGGGCGGCGTCGTGGTGCTGTCCAGCGTGGTCGAGGGCTTCCCGGTCGGGCTGGTCGAGGCGATGTTCTGCGGACGGGCCACGGTGTCCACGGATGTGGGCGCGGTGTGCGAGGTCATCGGCGGCACCGGGCTCGTGGTGCCCCCGCGCAATCCCCGGGCGCTCGCGGATGCGTGCCTGGCCATGCTGGGCGACCCCGAGCGCCGCGCGCGCCTGGGCGCCGCCGCGCGCGCCCGTGCGCTGGAGCTCTTCACCGTCGAGCAGAACGTCGCGGCCTTCCGCGGGATCTATCTGGAGCTGATGTCGCACTGCCCGGTGCGGCGCGAGGAGGTCGGTGAGGGCGGCGGGCCGCTGCCGTTCGCCCGTCCCGCCGAGGCACATGTCCCGGGGCGCTGGACCGCGGGCCGCGACGGCGACGGCTTCGGCCACTGGCTGCCCGGCCCGCTCGCCTCCCGCTCCGCCCCGGAGCACACCCCCACCTGGGCCACCCCACCGCCGCGTGAGCCGCTGGGCGTGGGCCCGCGGCCGTCCGAGGAGGGCGCATGACCACGCCTCCCCGGTGGAACGGCCGGTTCGATCCGGCCTCCTCCGACCGCGGCCTCGGCGCCCTGCCCGAGGTCCGGGTGCCGGTCTCCCGGCGGCCGGACGAGGCGTCCGCGCGCACCGGTGCCGGGAGGGGACAGGGGAAGGGCCGGCGGGGGCCCGCCGATCCGGTGCGGGCGCTGATGCACCACCACCACGACCTGTGCGCCCGCGCCGTCGACCCGCTGGAGATCGCCGCAGGGCTGGAGGCCCATGGTGTGACGGACCGCACCGCCGCACGCTTCCGGCACCGCGATGTCTTCTCGCTCGCCGAGGAGTTGTACGCCCGGGTGCCGCGCGCCGAGGAGCCCGCACCCCCGGTAGCTCCCGCGCCGGGGAGCGCGCTGGCGGCGCGCATGGCGCTCGGGGCGCTGTGGCTGCTGCCAGGCGCCCTGTGCGTGGCGACCGCCTCCGCCGTCCTCCGCGTCGATGCCATCCGTAAGGACGCCACCGTCGGCCTCGCCGTGGGCGCGGGCGGCGCCGCCCTGACGGTCATCGCCCTGTGGCTGTGCCTGCGCCGCGGGCCCCTGCGTGTCCATGGGAGCGGGCGCGGGGGCCGTATCGCGTACGCCCTCGGCGCCGGCTGGCTATTCGGCTATGCCGCCGTCGGGGACTGGCTGCTCACCGGGCTCCTCGACGGACGTCGTCCTTACGAAGCGGCGCCCGCGACGCAGGCCGCCGTCCTCCTCGCCCTGGCCGCCGCGCCCGCCGCGTGGTGTGCCCGCTGGTTCGCCGTAAGGGCGCGCCGCAGGCTGGCGGTCAGCCGTGGGCTGGAGGAGTTCGCGGCAGGCGTGCGCCCACTGTCCGCGGGTGTGGTGACGGCCTTCGTCTGTGGTCTGGCGGCCCTGGTGCTCGCGGCCCGGCTCACGGTGCCCGGATCACCCCCCGTCGCCACGCTCCCCTCGATGGCCGAGGCGGCCGTCGTGGCGCTCTGCGCGCTGCTGTTCCTCGCCCGGCTGCTCGCCGTCCACGGCTTCCGCAAGGCCGCGCTGACTGGCACCGCCGTGGCCTGCGCGGTCCAGGCCGCGGCCCTGGTGACGGCTGCCGCCGCCCGGCTGCCGGGCGCCGCGCCGCTCGGCGCGCCCGTGGCACGGCTGACCGCCGCCCAGGGCACGGCCGCCATCCCCGCGGCCGCCTGCGGCGCCGCCGCGCTCGCGCTGCTGATCTACGCGTTCGGCGCCCTGTGCCGGGCCTCCGCCCATGGCGGCCCCGGCGCGCGTACCGCTCGTACCGCCCCTGCCCCCGGCACCGCCCCGAACCGCGTCCCGTAAGGCGCTCACCGAACCCGCCACCCCCCGTCCTTCCCCCCTTAATGAGTCCGAGGAGCAACCACATGAGCTGCGACACGACCGATCAGCGCGCCGGCACGGGGAGGCGCGACCGATGAGAGTCCTGTTGCTCGGTTCCGGCGGATTTCTCGGCCGCTATGTCGCCGAACACCTGCTTGCCGACCCCGCCGTCCAGCTCACCGCGCTCGGCCGCGGCGATGACGCCGATGTGCGGTTCGACCTCTCCAACGGCAGTCCCGGGGCGCTCACCCGCTTCCTCAACGCGGTCCACCCCGGCGTCGTGATCAACTGCGCCGGGGCGACCCGCGGCGGGGCGCGCGAGCTCACCCGGCACAACACCGTCGCCGTGGCGACCGTCTGCGAGTCGCTGCGCCGCAGCGGCTGCGGCGCCCGCCTCGTCCAGATCGGCTGCTCCGCCGAGTACGGGCCCTCGCAGCCCGGCTCGTCGACCGCCGAGGACGCCGTGCCGCGCCCCGGCGGCCCGTACGGCGTGAGCAAGCTCGCCGCGACCGAGCTGGTGCTGGGCTCCGGGCTGGACGCGGTGGTGCTGCGGGTCTTCTCGCCCGTGGGGCCCGGCACTCCGGCCGGTTCGCCGCTGGGGCGGCTCGCGGAGGCGATGCGGCGCGCGATGCAGTCCGGGGAGAGCGAGCTCAAGCTGAGCGGCCTCGGCGTGCAGCGCGACTTCGTGGACGTACGGGACGTGGCGCGGGCGGTCCACGCGGCCTCGCTGTCGGCCGCGCAGGGCGTCGTCAACATCGGCACCGGGCGCGCCGTACGGCTCCGCGAGGCGGCCTCCGTGCTCGCCAGGGTCGCGGGCTTCGGCGGCGCCCTGCACGAGATCGACAGCCCGCCGGGGCGCGTCCCGGCCGCCGCCGGCCATATCCCGGCGCCCGCCCACCCCCATGGCACGGCCCACGCCCATGCCACCGCCCACGGCCACGCGCCCGCTCACCTCCAGGCGGCGGCCGAGCACGGCGGCGGCCCGGGAGGCGCCGGCAACGCGACCACCTACCCCTATCCGGACGGCTGCGGCAGCTGGCAGCAGGCCGATGTGCGCACCGCCCGCGACCGGCTCGGCTGGCGTTCCCGGATCCCACTGGAGGAGTCGCTCGCCGACATCTGGATGGAGGCGGCATGTCGCATCTGATCCCCGCGGGCCCCTCGCACGACACCCCGGCCACCGCCGACCGGCTGGGCTTCGGAGTGCCCGGCTACGCCCACCCCCTGGTCGCACCCACCGAGTGGGCCGAGCTCACCCGCCCCGGCACGCCTCTGCACTGGGCGGTCCTCAACGTCTCCCGCGGCCCCGGCACGAGCAGGGATCCGCACTGCCTTACGGCGGCGTCGAGGCTGCGCGCCACGGGCGTACGGGTGCTGGGCCACCTCGACCTGCGGTGCGGCACCCGCCCCTTCGGTGAGCTGATCAGTGACGCGAACCACTTCCTGGACTGGTACCAGGTCGACGGCTTCTGTCTGGACCGCTGCCCGGTGGACCGCCCCGGTCTGCCGGACGTCCGCCGTACGGTGGCCACGCTGCGCGCGCTGCTGGGCGGGGTGTATCTGGTGCTCGGCCAGGGCATCCACCCGCATGAGGGCTATATGGAGCTCGCCGATCAGCTCGTGACCTTCCGGGGTTCGTGGGCGGATTACCGCTGGTCCCAGGTGGCCGAGTGGACGGCGGGGTATCCGCCCGAACGGTTCTGCCACCAGGTGCACGGCGTCCCCCGCCGTCATCTCGAGGAAGCGCTGAGGATCGCCCGCTGGCAGGGAGCGGGCACGATCTACTTCACCGACCGTACGGCCCATCCTGAGGGGCGGACCTGCGCGGATTCCCCCTGGAAGGCCCTGCCCGGCTACTGGGACGAAATCGTCTCGCGACTCGGACCACGTGTCATGGAATGAGATGGGGCGTGGCAGTGTTACGAGAAGAAAACCTCCCCGCTCACGCGGGGGTGAACCGTTTGCTCCCTTCCCTTACGGAGTCCCCGTGTCGCTGCCACCGCTGGTCGAGCCGGCTTCCGAGCTCACCGTCGACGAGGTCCGCAGGTACTCACGCCATCTGATCATCCCGGATGTCGGGATGGACGGGCAGAAGCGGCTGAAGAACGCCAAGGTGCTCTGTGTGGGCGCGGGCGGCCTCGGCTCTCCGGCCCTGATGTACCTCGCCGCGGCCGGCGTGGGCACGCTCGGCATCGTGGAGTTCGACGAGGTCGACGAGTCCAATCTGCAGCGCCAGATCATCCACAGCCAGGCGGACATCGGCCGCCCCAAGGCGGAGTCCGCCCGTGACTCGGTCCTGGGCATCAACCCGTACGTCAACGTCGTGCTGCACGAGGGCCGCCTCGAGGCGGACAACGTGATGGAGATCTTCTCCCAGTACGACCTGATCGTGGACGGCACCGACAACTTCGCCACCCGCTATCTGGTCAACGACGCGTGCGTGCTGCTGAACAAGCCGTATGTCTGGGGCTCGATCTACCGCTTCGACGGCCAGGCGTCGGTCTTCTGGTCCGAGCACGGCCCCTGCTACCGCTGCCTGTACCCGGAGCCCCCGCCCCCCGGCATGGTCCCGTCCTGCGCCGAGGGCGGCGTGCTGGGCGTGCTGTGCGCCTCCATCGGCTCGATCCAGGTCACCGAGGCCATCAAGGTGCTCACCGGCACCGGCGACCCGCTGGTCGGGCGTCTGATGATCTACGACGCCCTGGAGATGACCTACCGCCAGGTCAAGGTCCGCAAGGACCCCGACTGCGCGGTCTGCGGTCCGAACCCGACCGTCACCGAGCTGATCGACTACGAGGCGTTCTGCGGCGTGGTGTCGGAGGAGGCCCAGGAGGCGGCGGCCGGTTCGACGATCACTCCCAAGCAGCTCAAGGAGTGGATGGACGACGGCGAGAACATCGACGTCATCGATGTCCGCGAGCCGAACGAGTACGAGATCGTCTCGATCCCCGGCGCCCGGCTGATCCCGAAGAACGACTTCCTGATGGGCGGCGCCCTCCAGGACCTTCCGCAGGACAAGAAGATCGTCTTGCATTGCAAGACGGGTGTCCGGTCGGCGGAGGTCCTGGCCGTCCTGAAGTCCGCGGGCTTCTCCGACGCCGTCCATGTGGGCGGCGGCGTGATCGGCTGGGTCAACCAGATCGAGCCCGACAAGCCGGTCTACTGATCTCCTGACGCACCGCGCACCAGGGGGCCGGACCCGCCGCACCGACGGCGGGTCCGGCCCCCTTGCCGTTCCATGAGCCCCTTACGGCGGGCCCGGCCCTCTTAATGCTCCGTGAGTCCCTTACCGGCAGGTCGTGCCGCCCGCGGGCACCTTCCCGTCCAGCAGATAGGCGTTCACGGTCTTCGTCATACAGGCGTTGCCGCTGTTGTACGCGCCATGGCCCTGCCCCTTGTAGGTGACCTCGACGCCCACGCCCTTGCCCAGCTCCTTGACCATCTTCCGCGCCCCCTCGTACGGGGTGGCGGGGTCGCCGGTGTTGCCGACCACGAGGATCGGCGCCGAGCCCTTGGCGGTGACGTCCGGGGTGTCCGTGGTGCCGTCCACCGGCCAGTCGGTGCAGCCGAGCAGGCCCCAGGCCAGATACTCGCCGAAGACCGGTGACGCCTTACGGAAGCGCGGCAGCTGCGCCTTCACATCGGTCACCGTGTAACGCTGCCTGTCGTCCACGCAGTTGATGGCGGCATTGGCGGCGTTGATGTTGCTGTAGTGGCCGTCATCGTCGCGGCCGGACATCGAATCCGACATGGCGAGCAGCAGATTGCCCTCGTCGAGCTGCATCGCCTCCTGCAGCCCGATCGTCAGGTACTTCCAGCTCTCCTTGTCGTAGAGCGCGGCGGCGATGCCGCCCAGCGCCCCGTCCTGGGTGAGCTTGCGGCCGCTCTCGGTGGACAGCGGCTTCTTGTCGAGCCTCTTCAGGAAGTCGACGATCCGGTCCGCACCGGCCGCCGGGTCGCCGCCGGTCGGGCAGGCCGCGCCCTTCTTGGCGCAGTCCTCGAGGTAGTTGTCGAGCGCGAGCTGGAACCCCTTCGCCTGGCCGTAGGAGCCCTGCTCGGGGTCCTCGGTGGGGTCGACCACGGCGTCCAGGACCGCGCGTCCCACCCGGCCGGGGAAGAGGTGGGCGTAGACGCCGCCGAGTTCGGTGCCGTAGGAGATGCCGAAGTACGACAGCTTGTCGTCGCCGAGCACCTGCCGCATGAGGTCCATGTCGCGGGCGGCGCTCACGGTGTCCACATGGGCGAGCACCGTGCCGGAACGCTTCTGGCAGCCCTTGATGAAGGCCCTGGCGTCCGCCATCGCTGTCTTGACCTCGGCGTCGTTGTCCGGAGTGCCGTCGACGGAGTCGGAGGCGTCGATCTGCTTGTCGCTCTGGCAGGTCACCCCGGCGCTCTCTCCGACCCCCCGCGGATCGAAGCTCACCAGGTCATAGCGTGAGCGCAAGGTGTCGTAGGCGGCGGCGAAACCGGGGAGCGAGGAGACCCCGGAGCCGCCGGGTCCGCCGAAATTGAACACCAGGGAGCCGATGCGCTTGCCCGGCCCGTTGGCCTTGGCGCGGATCATGGCCAGATCGATCGTCTCGCCCTTGGGCTTCGCATAGTCCAGCGGCGCCTTGAGCGTGGCGCATTCCCACCCATCTCCCGGCTTCTCACCGGTGCCCTGGATCGCGGTCGGGGCAGGGCAGGACGACCAGTTGAGCTTCTGAGCGGTGAGCGAGCCCGGCAGCCCGGAGTCCGAGGGCGCGGCCGGGGCCGGTGCCGAGGGCTTGGCCGACGCCTTGCCCTGCTCGCTTCCCCCGTCTCCGTCGCAGCCCGCGACGGCGATGAGGGCGACCATGGCGGTCATGGAGACCAGCGCCCTGGTCCGTATGGTGCGTGGGGAACTCGGCATATCCGGAGATCCTATGAGGAGGCGGGGGCGGAATCGTCCGTACTTCTTCTCAATGCCGTCACGGTTCGCCAGGCGGGCCCGGGCGCGGACCCGGGCCTAGCCGCAGACCTGGCCCTTCTCCGGCACCTTGCCCTGCAGCAGATAGGCGTTGACGGTCTTTCGGACGCAGGCGTTGCCGCCGTCGTACGCCCCATGGCCCTCGCCCTTGTAGGTGAGCTCGATCCCGACCCCGGGCCCCAGCTCCTTCGCCATCCGCCCCGCACCCTCGTACGGGGTGGCCGGGTCACCGGTGTTGCCGACGACCAGGATCGGGGCGGCCCCCTTGGCGCTCACGTCGGGTGTGGTCCAGGCGCCGCGGACCGGCCAGTCGGTGCACTGCGTCAGGCCCCACGCCATCATGTCGCCGAAGACGGGGGAGACCTTACGGAAGGCGGGCAGCTTCTGCTCGATGTCCGCGACCGTATAGCGCTGCTTGAAGTCGGCGCAGGTGATGGCGGTCAGCGCGGACTGCAGGGTGCTGTAGCGCCCGTCCGGGCCGCGTCCGTTCAAGGCGTCGCCCAGGGCCAGCAGGATTCTGCCGTCGCCCTGTTGGGCGCCCGCGATCCCCTGGGTGAGGTACTGCCAGTAGTCCCGGGAGTACAGGGACTGCGCGATACCGCCGTCGGCCAGGGACTCGGTCAGCTTCCGGCCGCCGTAGCCGCGCACCGGATGGCCGTCGAGCCGCTTCATCAGCGAGCGGATCCGGGGCTGGGTGGGGCAGCTGTAGACGCTGCTCTTGGTGCATGCCTTCAGATAGTCGCTGAGGGCGCGCTGAAACCCCTTGGCCTGGGCGAGCGCGCCCTGCTCGGGTGTCTGCATGGGGTCCACGACTCCGTCGAAGAGGGCTCGCCCCACCTTCTTCGGATACAGATGGGCGTAGACGCCGCCGAGTTCGGTGCCGTAGGAGACGCCGAAGTAGTGCATCTTCTTGTCGCCGAGGACGCGCCGCATGAGGTCCATGTCACGGGCGGCGTTGGTGGTGCCGACGTAGGGCAGGATCGTGCCGGAGTTCTTCTCGCATGCGGCGGCGTAGGTCTTGACCCGGCGGATCTGGCTCTTCACCTCGGCCTTGTTGTCCGGGGTGGAGTCGGCGGCGTAGTAGGCGTCGAGCTGTTTGTCCCCCAGGCAGCGCACCCCGCTGCTGCGGCCGACCCCGCGCGGATCGAAGCTGACCAGGTCGTAGCGGGTGCGTAGCTGCTTGTAGCTGTTGGCGAGGGCCGGAAGGGTGGCCACGCCCGAACCGCCGGGGCCGCCGAAGTTGAAGATGAGCGAGCCGATCCGGTGGCGCCGGTCGGTGGCCTTGGCGCGGATCATGGCGATGCCGATGGTCCGGCCGTGCGGCTTGCGATAGTCCAGCGGCGCATGGAGCGTCGCGCACTCCCACTGCCCGCCCGGGGCCCTGGTGGCGGCCGCGTCCTGGTTCGGGGAGGGGGCGGGGCAGCCGGACCAGTGCAGCTTCTGATGGGCCGAGGTGTCCGGCCGTCCGCCGCCGCTACCGCATCCGGCGGCCAGGACGGCCAGCAGCAGGGCGGTGGACAGCGCACCGAGGCGCAGAGGTCGGGACACGGCGGCCCTCCCGGGGGTGGCGGCGTATCGCCATCCTGCGGGCGGCGGGCGCCCCCCGCGCGCACAGCGGGGGCGTACGGGTGAGAGAGGAAGCCGGGGCGGCCGGGTGCCCGCGGGAGGGCTCCGGTGGGGCGTCCAGGGCCCCTACAGCGCCTCTCTGCGGGTGAGGTGGGTGAAGGCCACCCAGCCGGGCAGCACCGGCAGCCAGAAGACCATCAGCCGGAAGAGCAGCACCGCGGGCGCGGCGGTCTCGTACGGCAGCCCGGCGAAGGTCAGACCCGCGATCAGGGCGGCCTCGACCGCGCCCACACCGCCGGGGGTGGGCGCCGCCGACCCCAGGGCGTTGCCCGCGAGGAAGACGACGGCGATGCTCGCGTAGCTCAGCTCACCGCCGAACGCCCGGATCGCGGAGTCGAGGCACATCACATTGGCGGCGGTCAGCAGCAGGGTGCCGCCGATGCCGGTGAGCAGCTTCTTGGGCCGCTGCAGCACGTCCAGCATGCGCGGGATGACGCCCGCGAACAGCGACCGCACCCGGGTGGACACGAACTTCCGCAGGACGGGGATCGCGGTCACCACCAGGACCAGCACGGCGGCCGTCAGCAGCCCGGCGATCACGGTCCGGGACGGCGAGAGCGCCGGGGTGCGCTCGGTGCCGGTGATGTAGCCGAAGGTCAGCAGCAGCACGATATGGCTGGCGAGCCCGAACAGCTGGGAGGCGCCCACACTGGCCACCGCGAGCCCCGGCCGCACCCCCGCGCGCTGTAGGAAGCGGGTGTTGAGGGCGACGCCGCCGACCGCCGCGGGCGCCACCAGCTTCACGAACGAGGCGGCGACCTGCGCCAGCACCGTCCGCGGCAGCGGCACCTTCTCCGGGACGAAGCCGAGCAGGCTCAGCGCCGCGGCCAGATAGGTGAGCGCGGAGAAGAGGAGCGCGAAGATGACCCAGATCCAGTTGGCCTCGCCGACCAGGGCGCCCAGCTTGAGGTGGGTGAACTGGGACAGCAGGAAGTACGCGGCGAAGGCCCCCGCGCAGAAGCTGACCAGGGTGCGCGGCTTGATGCGCTCCAGCCGCTCGGGCTCTATCGGCGCCTGCGGCCTCACCAGCAGCACCTGCTGCCGGATCTGGGAGAGCAGATCCTCCTCGCGGGCGTCCTCCAGCGCCTCCTCTATGGCGCGCTTCTCCGCCTGCTTCTCGGCCTTGCTGGTCCTGCGGTCGCTGGTGGCCGCCTCCGGGGCCCCGGCCTCCTGGGCGTTCGTTTCCTCGGCCTCCTGCGCCTCCTTGGCCTCCTTGGCGGCGTGTGACGCCTCCAGGACGGCATCCCGCTGGCGCTGGGCGCGCTCGCGTGCGAGCTGCCGCAGGGTCGCGCGGGTGCCCCGGCCGAGCGCCAGGGGCTGCAGCAGCGGCAGGCTGTCGGCGACCGCGTCCGGGCCGAGGACCGCCACCGCGGCGGCCACGGAGCGCTCGGCACCCACGCGCAGACCCAGGGTGGTCATCAGCTGTGCGACGTCCATCCGCAGCACCACGTCACCGGCCGCGATCTCACCGCCGCGCAGATCGGTCAGGATGACCGTGCCGTTCCGGTCGACCAGCAGGGCGTCGCTGTCCAGCCGCCGGTGGGCGATGCGCCGCGACTGGAGTGCCTGGACCTCGTGCCAGGCCCCGGCCAGCAGCTCGTCGGTGATCGCCTCGTCCGGCAGGGCGTGCAGCGGACGCCCGCCGACATGCTCGTAGACCAGCATCACGGCGTCCGGGCCCAGCTCGGAGGTGGCGATCAGCTTGGCCGCGTTGGCCCCGGCCGCGATGGCCGCGTAGGCGAGCAGCGCCTCCTGCTCCAGGGCCTGGCGCAGCGACTGGAGGCTGCGGGGCGGGGTGATCGTCCGCAGTGTCAGCCGCTGCCAGACGCCGTAGAAGAAGCCCTGGGCCTGCTGCTCCCGGTCGACCACGGTGACGTCCAGGGGCGGGCCGTCCTCCAGGGTGACCAGATAGCGGCGGCTCCGGTCGCCGTGGCCGCCGTGCACGTCCTCGGGCTCCTCGGCGCGCATGGCGCTGACCGGGTTGAAGCCGACGCGGCGCAGCCCGGCGAGCAGGTTCTGGCCCGTGGGGCGCACATTGGGGGAGCCGACCGCATAGAGCGTGCCATAGGCCACCGTCCAGCCGATGAGCACCGTAAGGATGATCGAGAACGGTGTGGTGTAGCCGCCCACGAGCACCGCGAAGGCGTCGAGCAGCAGTACGCACCACATGGCCACCCGCCAGCGCGGGCGCCGGGCCATGCCGACGGCCGTCATATAGGCGATGACAGGGGCGAGATAGCCGTGCACGGGGTCGCTGAAGGCGCCGCCGGGCGCGGGCTGGGTGAGCGCCTCCCGGATCGAGCTGGGGGCTGCTCTGGCGACCCACAGGTCCGTGGCGAGGGACACTCCGTGGGCCAGCACCGCGGCCAGCACGCCATCGGCGATCCGCAGGCCGTCCCGTTTGATCAGCCGCTCGAAGGCGAACGCCACCGGCAGGACGAGAACGGCCACCCCGGCCGTGAGCCCCGCGAAGTCGATCAGGAGTGGGGGCGCCTGGTTGGCGCCGTGCCCGATGTCCTTCTCCAGGCCCGCGGTGGTGCCATGGGCGAAGGCCGCGATGGCCAGTACGACGGCCATGCCGAGGACCCCGAGCAGCAGCCGCAGCAGATCGGCGGGGCGGTGGACACGGGCGGGCAGCAGCGGCTCGTCCCCGGAGACCCGGTCCACATGGCCCTCCGGTCCGTCCGGGCCGCAGTCATCCCCCGCCTCCGGGGGCTCCTGCCGGCCGCCGGACGGCGCCTTGGAGTGCGGCAACGACTCCGGGGTGCGGGCCTCCTCCTCCGGAGGCTGCGCACCCTGCTGCTTCGCCGTCTCTTCTTGATCTCGTATCACCAGTCACCGCCCGGAAGATGGTGGCATGCCCGGGCTGCGGAGGGGGGCATCAGGGTGCATTTCGGGGACGTGAACCCCGAATGGTACGCCGTGCTGAGGATTCCCGCACAATGCGTGATCGAACCGCAATCCGCCCCCCAGCGGGCCCCTCGCCACCGCTCGCGGGGCGCTCGGCGCGGCCGTCGGCGGGGCTGTCGGAGGGGTGCGGCAGGATGGGGCGGATGAGCCGGGAGAGCAGGGAGAGCAAGGAGCCGGGGGACGGGGACAAGGCTGACGAGCTGCCCGAGTACGCCGAGCGGGTGCTGGACGTGGCCGAGTCGATCCCCTCCGGCCGCGTGATGACCTACGGGGACGTCGCGGAATGGCTGGAGGAGGGCGGGCCGCGCCAGGTGGGGCGGGTGATGGCGCTCTACGGGGGCGCCGTGCCGTGGTGGCGGGTCGTGCGTGCGGACGGTGTGCTGCTGCCCGGCCATGAGCTGCGCGCTCTTGACCACTACCGCGAGGAGGGCACCCCGCTGCGCGAGGCGGCGCGCTCGGCCGAGGGCCATCTGCCGCGGATCGACATGGCCAGGGCGCGGTGGGACGGGGGCGGGCAGGACCACGGCCGGTAGTGGGGCCGCATGCGGTGATGTTCCGGGGCTGCGGCAGCCGTGCCGGGGCGCGGCGTGCGCGGGGGCGTGCGCGGGGGCGTACGGGTGTGCGGTTTCGCGCGGGGCGGTACCGATATGCGGCGGGTCCACGGGCGTACCGGCGGTATCCACAGCCATACGGGTGAGGTCCTGCCGTGCATGAGAGGCTGTCCCGCACCCAGCCAACCCACCAGGACCGGCGATCCAACGTGAGCTCCTCCCCCTCGTCCCTTCCACGGCAGCGGCAGGCGCGGCAGCCCTCCTCACGGCAGTCGGCCTCGGGCGTCTACCGCCTGCTCCGTCATCGGCCGGAGCCCGGCGCCCTTCCTGCCCTGGACGCACGGCAGCGCGCTGTGGTTGAGCATCGGGGCGGCCCTTTGCTGGTGCTCGCCGGGCCCGGTACGGGCAAGACGACGACGCTCGTGGAGGCGGTGGCCCGCCGGGTGCGCGAGGGCGCGGACCCCGAGCGGCTCCTGGTGCTCACCTTCAGCCGTAAGGCCGCCGTCGAACTGCGCGACCGCATGGCCGCGCGCCTGGGCGGCGCGAGTGCCCCGCGGGCCACGACCTTCCACTCCTACTGCTACGCCCTGGTCCGCGCCCACCAGGACGTCGATCTCTTCGTCGATCCGCTGCGGCTGCTCTCCGGGCCGGAGCAGGACGTCGTCGTCAGGGAGCTGCTCGCCGGGCAGGCCGAGCTGGCGCGCGAGGGCCGGGCCTTCGTCCGCTGGCCCGACGACCTGCGCGCCTGCCTGACCACGCGGGGCTTCGCCGACGAGGTGCGCGCGGTGCTCGCCCGCAGCCGGGAGCTGGGCCTGGGCCCACGGGCGCTGGGGGAGTTCGCCGAGCGCACCGGGCGCCCCGACTGGTCCGCCGCGGCCGGCTTCCTCGCCGAGTACCTCGATGTCCTGGACGCCCAGGGGGTGCTGGACTACGCGGAGCTGGTGCACCGCGCGGTGCTGCTCGCCGGGCGGCCGGAGGTCGCGGCCGAGCTGGCGGGGCGGTACGACGCCGTGTTCGTCGACGAGTACCAGGACACCGACGTGGCCCAGGGCCGGCTGCTGGGGGCGCTCGCGGGCGGCGGCAGGACCCTGCTCGCCTTCGGCGACCCCGATCAGTCGATCTACGCCTTCCGCGGTGCCGACGTGGGCGGCATCCTCCGCTTCCGCGAGGACTTCCCGCGGGCGGACGGCCGGCCCGCCGACATGGAGGTCCTCACCGTTTCCCGCCGCTCGGGGGCCGCCCTGCTCGCGGCCACCCGGCGGATCACCGGCCGGATGCCGCTCACCCGGCTGCCCGCGCGAGCCGTAAGGGCGCATCGGGAGCTCGACGCCGCTCGCGACGGTGGCCGCGTCGAGGCGTACACGTACCCCACCGCGGGCGCCGAGCTCGACAACGTCGCCGACATTCTGCGCCGCGCCCATCTGGAGGACGGGGTGCCTTGGCGTGAGATGGCCGTCCTGGTGCGCGCCGGGGGGCGCTCGATCCCCGGTGTGCGCCGGGCGCTCACCTCGGCCGGCGTCCCCGTCGAGGTGGACGGCGATGACATCCCGCTGCGCCATGAGCCCGCCGTGGCCCCCCTGCTGACGGCGCTCCGCGCCGCCGCCACGGCCGCGCTGCCGGACAGCGGCGGGCTGTCCGCGGTCCTCGGCGTCGAGACCGCCCTGACCCTGCTCACCTCGCCCCTCGGCGGTATGGACGCCGCCGATCTGCGCCGCCTGGGCCGTGCGCTGCGCGAGGAGGAGCGGTCCGCCGGACGCGCGGTGCCGCGCCCCTCCGACGTCCTGCTCGCCGAGGCGCTCGCCGAGCCGGAGCGGCTGGCCGTCCACGACCCGGCGTACGCACGTGGCGCCCAGCGGCTCGGGCTGCTGCTGCGCACCGCCCGGGAGGCGCTGGCCCGGGGCGGCACCGCCGAGCAGGCGCTGTGGCAGCTATGGGACGGCACCTCCTGGCCCGGCCGGCTGGAGCGGGCCGCGCAGCGCGGCGGCACCGCCGGGCGGAACGCGGACCGTGACCTCGACGCGGTGTGCGCGCTGTTCGAGACCGCCGCCCGCGCCGAGGAGCGCACCGGCGGCCGTGGCGCCCTCAACTTCCTGGAGGAGATCGACGCCCAGGACATCGCCGCCGACACCCTCTCCCGCCGGATGGTCCGCCCCGACGCCGTACGGCTGATGACCGCCCACCGCGCCAAGGGGCTCGAATGGGCCCTGGTGGTCGTCGCGGGGGTGCAGGAGGGGCTGTGGCCCGATCTGCGGCGGCGTGGCTCGCTCCTGGAGGCCGACCGGATCGGCCGGGACGGACTGGCCGAGCCGCTGCCGCCGGGCGCGCTGCTGGCCGAGGAGCGGCGGCTGTTCTACGTGGCGGCGACCCGCGCGAAGGAGCGGCTCGTGGTCACCGCCGTCAAGGCCGCCTCCGAGGACGGGGACCAGCCCTCCCGTTTCCTCACCGAACTTGGCGTCCCGCCCACCGACGTCACCCAGCGGCCGCGCCGCCCGCTGTCCGTCGCCGCGCTCGTCGCCGAGCTGCGCGCCACCACCGTCGACCCGGACGCCTCGGAGGCGCTGCGCGACGCCGCCGCGCGCCGGCTGGCGCGGCTCGCGGCGTTGCGCGACGAGGAGGGCCGGCCGCTGGTCCCGGCCGCCCATCCGCACCGCTGGTGGGGGCTGCACGAGCCGACGCACAGCGAGGTCCCGCTGCGCGACCGGGACCGGCCCGTGGCGCTGTCCGGCAGCGCCCTCGACCAGCTCGTCAACACCTGCTCGCTCCAGTGGTTCCTGGGGCGCGAGGTGAAGGCGGACGCGCCCTCGACGGCCGCCCAGGGCTTCGGCAACGTCGTGCACGTCCTGGCCGACGAGGTCGCCTCCGGCCGCACCCCGGCCGATCTCGCGGTCCTCATGGAGCGCCTGGACTCCGTATGGGACGCGCTCGCCTTCGACGCCCCCTGGAAGTCACGGCAGGAGAAGGAGCAGGCACGGGCGGCCCTGGAGCGCTTTCTGCACTGGCATGTGATGGAGCGCGGCGGCCGTACCCCGGTCGCCACCGAGCACTCCTTCGACGTCACGCTCGAAGCCGACGTCCATAAGGTGCGCATCCGCGGCAGCATGGACCGCGTCGAGACGGACGGCGAGGGGCGTGCCTACGTCGTCGACTTCAAGACCGGAAAACAGGCCGTGACCCGCGGCGACGTCGAGCACCATCCCCAGCTGGCGGCCTATCAGCTTGCGGTGCGCGAGGGCGCCGTCGACGACCTCTTCGAGGGCGGGCGCCCCGAGGCGGGCGGCGCGGAGCTCGTCCAGCTGCGGCAGGGCGCCGCCAAGAAGGACGGCGGCGACGACGTCCCCAAGGTCCAGGCCCAGGAGCCGCCGGACGGCGAGTGGGTGGGGCAGCTGCTCGCCACGGCGGCCGGGCGCGTCCTCGACGAGCGGTTCACCCCGACCACGGGCGACCACTGCGAGCGCTGCGCCTTCCGCGGCGCGTGCAGCGCCCGGGCGGAGGGGCGCCATGTGGTCGACTGACGCTTTCGCGTATCGGGCCTGGATTCCGGGGCGGCCGCCCACCGGGGCGGCGAGGGCGGCGGGGCATGTCGGTGGGCACCGATAGCCTCACTGGAGTGTCAGCCCGCATCACCGATCCCGAGGAGCTCAAGGAACTCCTCGGGATCCCGTTCACCCCGGAGCAGGTGGCGTGCATCACCGCACCGCCCGCCCCGCAGGTGATCGTCGCCGGGGCGGGCTCCGGCAAGACCACGGTGATGGCCGCCCGCGTCGTCTGGCTGGTCGGCACCGGACAGGTCGCGCCCGACCGGGTGCTCGGCCTCACGTTCACCAACAAGGCCGCCGGAGAGCTGGCGGAGCGGGTCCGTAAGGCCCTCGTCGCGGCGGGCATCGTCGATCAGGACCCGGATCCGGGCGCCAGCGAGGAGGCCGCGGGCGAGCCCGTCATCTCCACGTACCACGCCTTCGCCGGACAGCTGCTCAAGGACCACGGGCTGCGCGTCGGCCTGGAGCCGAGCGCCCGGCTGCTCGCCGACGCCACCCGCTTCCAGCTCGCCGCGCGCGTCCTGCGCTCGGCGCCCGGCCCTTATCCGGCGCTCACCCGCCCCTTCTCCGACCTGGTCACCGATCTGCTCGCGCTCGACGCCGAGCTCGCCGAGCACCTCGTCCCCGCGGGGCGGCTGCGGGCGTACGACACCGAGCTGCTGCGGACCCTGGAAGGGACGCGGCTCACCAACGAGGCGCTGCGCAAGGTACCCGAGGCCGCCCGCGCCCGCCAGGAACTGCTGGGCCTGGTCGAGGCGTACCGCGAGGAGAAGCGGCGCCGCGATCTGCTCGACTTCGGCGACCAGATCGCCCATTCGGCCACCCTGGCCCTCGACCACCCGGAGGTCGGCCGGATCCTGCGCGAGCAGTTCGAGGTCGTCCTGCTCGACGAGTACCAGGACACCTCGGTCGCCCAGCGGCTGCTGCTGTCCGGTCTCTTCGGCGGCGGCACCGGACACCCCGTCACCGCCGTCGGCGACCCCTGTCAGGCCATCTACGGCTGGCGCGGCGCCTCCGTGGCCAACCTGGACGACTTCCCCGAGCACTTCCCGCACGCCGACAGCCGCCCGGCGGGGCGCTTCGCGCTCAGCGAGAACCGGCGCAGCGGGGGCCGCCTCCTGGACCTCGCCAACGGGCTGGCCGCCCCGCTGCGCGCGATGCACGAGGGCGTCGAGGCACTGCGCCCCGCGCCCGGCGCCGAGCGGGACGGAGCGGTGCGCTGTGCGCTGCTGCCCACCCACGCCGAGGAGCTGGCCTGGCTGGCCGATTCCATCGCCCACTTGGTGCGCACCGGCACCCCGCCCGGTGAGATCGCGGTCCTGTGCCGTACGGCGGGTGACTTCGCGCAGATCCAGGGCGCCCTGGTGGAGCGGGACATTCCGGTTGAGGTGGTGGGCCTGTCGGGGCTGCTGCATCTGCCGGAGGTGGCCGATCTGGTGGCCGTCTGCGAGGTCCTCCAGGATCCGGGGGCCAACGCCGCGCTGGTCCGTCTGCTCACCGGGCCGCGCTGGCGGATCGGCCCCCGCGACCTCGCGCTGCTCGGCCGCCGCGCCCGCGCGCTGGTCTCCCACGGCGGGCCGGACGGGGCGGAGGACGATCCGGACCTACGGCTCGCCGGGGCCGTCGAGGGCACCGACCCCTCCGAGGTGATCTCCCTCGCCGACGCCCTCGACACCTTCCTGGAGGCGGGCGGCGGCCCGGACGACGGGCTGCCCTTCTCGGCCGAGGCACGGGTCCGGTTCGCCCGGCTCGCGGCCGAACTCCGCGAACTGCGCCGCTCGCTGGCCGATCCGCTGATGGACGTGCTCCACCGGGTCCTGACCACCACGGGCCTGGAGGTCGAGCTGTCCGCCTCACCCCACGCCCTGGCAGCGCGCCGCCGCGAGACGCTCGGCAACTTCCTGGACGTCGCGGCCGCCTTCGCGGGCCGGGAGGGCGGCGCGGCCGTGGAGGGCGAGGCCACCGTGCAGGGCTTCCTCGGCTTTCTGCGCACCGCCGCGCAGTACGAGAAGGGGCTCGACAACGCCCTCCCCGGCGGCGAGAACACGGTCAAGGTGCTCACCGCCCACAAGTCCAAGGGGCTGGAGTGGGACGTGGTGGCGGTGCCGGGGCTGGTCGCCAAGCAGTTCCCGAGCGAACAGTCCCGCGAGTCCTGGACGGCGAACGCGAAGGTCCTGCCGCATGAGCTGCGCGGGGACGCGCGGACCCTCCCGGACGTCACCGCGTGGGACAGCAAGGGGATCGCGGCCTTCAAGGACGCCATGAAGGAGCATCAGCGGACCGAGGAGCTCCGGCTGGGCTATGTGACCTTCACCCGGCCGCGGTCGCTGCTGCTGGGCTCCGGCCACTGGTGGGGCCCCACCCAGAAGCGGCCGCGCGGCCCGTCGGCCTTCCTGGACGCGCTGCGCGAGCACTGTGAGGCCGGGTACGGCGAGGTCGAGGCATGGGCCGAGCCGCCGGAGGAGGGCGCGGAGAACCCGGCCCTGCGGGAGTCGGCGGCCGACCGGGCCTGGCCGCTTCCGCTGGACCCGGCCGCGCTGCGCCACCGGCGGCGCGCCGCCGATGTGGTGCTCGCCCATCTGGCGCGCATCGAGACGGCGGGAGAGGGGCCGACCGCGCATGACGGGGGGCACCCCTCGGCTGACGGAGACCCGTTCCCGGAGCCCATGGACGACCTGCAGCCACCGGAGGAGCCTGAGCCCCCGGAGGACCCGGAGTGGCCCGAGCCTCCGGAGGACCCTTACGCGGACGCGGACGCGGACGCGTACGGCGAGGCTGCCGACGACCCGTACGAGGACGAACCGTACGGCGACGGGCCACACGCCGATCCTTACGGCGCACCGGAACCCGGTGTGCCGGATATCACGCGAGAACCGGCCGAGGACGAGCTGGCGCCCGAGGAGGCCCGGCTGGCCGATTCCTGGGACCGCGATCTGGACGCGCTCGCCGGGGAGCTGCGCCGCGCCCGCGAGACCGTGCACGAGGTGCCGCTGCCGGGGACGCTCACCGCCTCCCAGCTGCTGCGCCTCGCCGCCGACCCGGACGGCTTCGCACGGGAGCTGGCCCGCCCCATGCCCCGGCCGCCGCGCCCCGCCGCGCGGCGCGGCACCCGCTTCCACGCCTGGGTCGAAGCGCGCTTCGAGGCGCTGTCGCTGCCCTTCCTCGGCCCCGACGAGCTGCCGGGCGGCGAGGAAGACGAGGCGGAGATCGCCGACGAGCGGGATCTGACCGCGCTCAAGGAGGCGTTCGCGCGCACGCCGTACGCCCGTCGCACCCCTTACCGCGTGGAGGTACCGGTCCAGCTGACCCTTGCGGGCCGCATCATCCGCGGCCGGATCGACGCGGTGTACCGCGCGTCCGGGACGGGCCCCGACGGCGGCCCGCGCTACGAGATCGTCGACTGGAAGACCGGCCGCTCCCAGGACGCCGACCCGCTCCAGCTGGCCATCTACCGCCTCGCCTGGGCCGAGCAGCACGGACTGCCCCTGTCGGCGGTCACGGCGGCGTTCGTGTACGTGCGCAGCGGTGAGGTCGTGCGCCCCGCCGGGCTGCCCGGCCGGGCCGGGCTCGAGCGCGTCCTGCTCGGGGAGCCGGGCGGCGGGACCGGCGGCGGAACGCTCGGCGAGCCGGAGGACGTGGATGGGGGCGCGGAGGCGGACGTGGCCGGGGATGGGGCCGGGGGCGCGACCGGAAGTGACCGTATCGACGCCGAAACCGTCACCGAGAGCGAGCGCTCATGAGCGGCCCGGAGGCCCCCGCCCTCGTCCCGCCGCGGGCCGGATAGGCTCACATGCATGAGCAACACCCCGGAAACGGACAACGCCGTCCGCGCCTATGTGGACGACCATCGCGCCGCCTTTCTCGCCGAACTCTCCGAGTGGCTGCGCATCCCGTCCGTATCCGCCGACC
This sequence comes from Streptomyces sp. NEAU-YJ-81, assembly GCF_017592595.1. NCBI lineage: Bacteria > Bacillati > Actinomycetota > Actinomycetes > Kitasatosporales > Streptomycetaceae > Streptomyces > Streptomyces sp. NEAU-YJ-81. The sequence continues at coordinate 187,307 of NZ_JAGFNO010000008.1, forward strand.
CGGCCCGCGCCGACGACGTCCGGCGCAGTGCCCAGTGGCTGAGGGACCACCTGGCCGCGACGGGCTTCCCGGTGGCTGAGATATGGGACACACCGGGCGCCCCGGCCGTGTTCGCCGAATGGCCGTCCGGCGATCCCGACGCCCTTACAGTGCTCGTCTACGGGCACCACGACGTCCAGCCCGCCGACCGCGCGGACGGCTGGCGCACCGACCCCTTCGAGCCCGTCATCGAGGACGGCAGGCTCTACGCCCGCGGTGCCGCCGACGACAAGGGGCAGGTCCTTTTCCACACCCTGGGGATACGGGCGCACCTGGCCGTGACCGGCCGCGGCGCGCCTGCGGTGAACCTCAAGCTGCTGATCGAGGGCGAGGAGGAGTCCGGCTCCCCGCACTTCCCCGAACTGGTCCGCGCGCAGGCCGACCGGCTGGCCTGCGACACCGTGATCGTCTCCGACACCGGGATGTGGTCCGAGGACACCCCGACCGTCTGCACCGGCATGCGGGGCCTCGTCGAATGCCAGATCGATCTCCACGGACCCGCCCAGGACATCCACTCCGGCTCCTTCGGCGGCGCGGTCCCCAACCCGGCCACCGAGGCCGCCCGTCTGGCCGCCGCGCTGCACGACGCCGACCGAAAGGTGGCCATCCCCGGCTTCTACGACGGTGTCGTGGAACTGACCGACCGTGAGCGCGAGCTCTTCGCCGAGCTGCCCTTCGACGAGGCGGGCTGGCTGCGGACCGCGCATTCCCGGGCCTCGCTCGGCGAGGCGGGGTACTCCACCCTGGAGCGGATCTGGGCCCGTCCGACCGCCGAGGTCAACGGCATTGGCGGGGGCTACCAGGGGCCGGGCGGAAAGACCATCGTGCCCTCGGCCGCCCAGCTGAAGCTGTCCTTCCGGCTGGTGGCCGGGCAGGACGTGGAGAAGGTCCAGTCGGCCGTACGGGACTGGGCCGCCGCCCAGCTCCCGGCCGGTATCCGCCATGAGATCACCTATTGGGGCGCCACCCGCCCCTGTCTGACGCCGCTGGACCACCCCGCGCTCCAGTCGGTCGTCCGGGCCATGGGGCGCGCCTTCGGCCAGGAGATCCGCTTCACCCGCGAGGGCGGATCGGGCCCCGCCGCCGATCTCCAGGACGTCCTCGGCGCTCCGGTGCTCTTCCTGGGCATCTCGGTGCCGTCCGACGGCTGGCACGCGCCCAACGAGAAGGTCGAGCTCGGCCTGCTCATGAAGGGTGCCGAGACGGCCGCCCATCTCTGGGACGATCTCGCCGAGAGCGAGAGCGAGAGTGTACGGAAATAGCTCGCTTATGTACGTAAACCACCCATTTCGCTGGGGGAGTTGGAAGCAACCGTGACCACCTGGACCGACCACGCCACCGACCGGCCGATCACGCTCGCTGCCCCGGGCGGCATCGACCGCTCCGCGCATCACCGCCTGGACGAGGCGTGGCTGGCGGCGGCGTGGAGTCACCCGACGACGCGTGTCTTCGTGGTCTCCGGCGGCCAGGCCCTGGTCGACGACAGCCCGGACGGCCGCACCGAGCTCGTCATGACCCCGTCCTTCGAGGCCCCGCCCACCGAGAACCACCGCTACTTCCTGGGCACCGACCAGGAGGGCGTGCGCTACTTCGCGCTGCAGAAGGACTCCCTGCCGGGGCGGATGGACCAGTCGGCACGCCCCGCCGGGCTGCGCGAGGCGGGCGCGCTGCTGTCCGAGCGCGACGCCGGGCTGCTGGTGCACGCGGTCGCGCTGGAGAACTGGCAGCGGCTGCACCGCTTCTGCTCACGCTGCGGTGAGCGCACGATGATCGCGGCGGCGGGCCATATCCGCCGCTGCCCCGCGTGCGGGGCCGAGCACTACCCGCGGACCGACCCCGCCGTGATCATGTTGGTGCGGGACGAGCAGGACCGCGCGCTGCTGGGACGCCAGGTGCACTGGCCGGAGGGGCGCTTCTCGACGCTGGCGGGCTTCGTGGAGCCGGGCGAGTCGATCGAGCAGGCCGTGGTCCGCGAGGTGGCGGAGGAGGCGGGCGTCACGGTCGGCGAGGTCGAGTATGTGGCCAGCCAGCCATGGCCGTTCCCGTCCAGCCTGATGCTCGGCTTCATGGCGCAGGCCACGTCCTCCCGGATCCAGGTGGACGGGGAGGAGATCCACGAGGCGCGCTGGTTCTCCCGGGACGACCTGCGGGCCGCGATCGAGTCCGGAGAGGTCCTGCCTCCGTCCGGTATCTCGATCGCGGCCCGGCTGATCGAGCTCTGGTACGGCGAGCCGCTGCCGCGAGGCTGACTCAGCCGCCGACCTTGGCCTTGACCTGCGCCAAGGACGGGTTGGTCAGGGTCGACCCATCAGGGAAGAGAACGGTCGGCACCGTCTGGTTGCCGCCGTTCGCCTTCTCGACGAAGGCCGCGGACTCCGGGTCCTGCTCGATGTTGATCTCGGTGTAGGCGATGCCCTCGCGGTCCATCTGCCCCTTCAGGCGGCGGCAGTAGCCGCACCAGGTGGTGCTGTACATCGTCACAGTGCCGGACATCGGTCTTCGCTCTCCTCGGGGTCGTGGTGGGTGGGCAGAAGGTGAACGCTCACCCTCCGCCGGTCATTCCCGGATTCATATGACCGGAAGGCCATGGCTGTGGACAACCGGCACGGGGGTCCCAGGGGACCTGGCAGCATGGCGGGGTGACTGCAGCAACGTCCTCCACTCTGTTCCCGCAGGGCTCCACGTCGGGCTCCTACGCGGCCACGCCGCGTGACGCCGACGCGGTGCTCGACGGGCTCGACCCCGAGCAGCGCGAGGTGGCGACGTCCCTGCACGGCGCGGTGTGCGTGCTGGCCGGGGCCGGCACCGGCAAGACCCGCGCCATCACCCACCGGATCGCCTATGGGGTGCGCGCGGGCATGCTCCAGCCCGCCAGCGTGCTGGCCGTCACCTTCACCAACCGGGCGGCGGGGGAGATGCGCGGCCGGCTGCGGCAGCTCGGCGCGGGCGGGGTGCAGGCGCGCACCTTCCACTCGGCGGCCCTGCGGCAGTTGCAGTACTTCTGGCCCAAGGCGGTCGGCGGTGAGGTGCCGCGGCTGGTCGAGCGCAAGGTGCAGCTCGTGGCCGAGGCCGCCGCGCGGTGCCGGGTCCGGCTGGACCGCAATGAGCTGCGGGACGTGACCGGCGAGATCGAATGGTCGAAGGTCACCCAGACCGTGCCCGAGGACTATCCGGCCGTGGCCGCCAAATCCGGCCGGGAGGCCCCCCGCGACGCCGCTGAGATCGGCCGGATCTACGCCACCTATGAGCAGTTGAAGCGCGACCGCGGCGTCATCGACTTCGAGGATGTGCTGCTCCTCACGGTCGGTGTGCTCCAGGAGCGGCACGACATCGCGGATCAGGTGCGCCGTCAGTACCAGCACTTCGTGGTCGACGAGTACCAGGACGTCAGCCCGCTGCAGCAGCGGCTGCTGGAGCTGTGGCTGGGCGACCGGGACAGCCTGTGCGTGGTCGGCGACGCCAGCCAGACCATCTACTCCTTCACCGGCGCCACCCCCGACCATCTGCTGGACTTCCGCACCCGCCACCCCGGGGCCACGGTGGTCAAGCTGATCCGGGACTACCGCTCCACCCCGCAGGTGGTCCATCTGGCCAACGGGCTGCTCTCCCAGGCCCGTGGCCGGGCCGCCGAGCACCGGCTGGAGCTGGTCTCCCAGCGGGAGGCGGGCCCCGACCCGGTCTACGCCGCCTATGCGGACGAGCCGGCCGAGGCCGAGGGCACCGCCCGCCGGATCCGTGAGCTGATCACCCCGGTCGAGCAAGGGGGTGGCGGCGTCCCGGCGAGCCAGATCGCGGTCCTCTACCGGGTCAACGCCCAGTCGGAGCTCTATGAGCAGGCGCTGGCCGATGCCCAGGTGCCCTATCAGCTCCGCGGCGCCGAGCGGTTCTTCGAGCGGCCCGAGGTGCGCGAGGCGGGGCTGCTGCTGCGCGGCGCGGCGCGCGGGAGAAGTGCCGACCCGGCGCTCGCGGACGCGGACATCCCGTCCCAGGTGCGGGCCGTGCTGGGCACCCGTGGCTGGACGCCCGAGCCCCCGGTGGGGTCGGGCGCGGTGCGCGACCGCTGGGAATCCCTGGCCGCCCTGGTGCGGCTCGCCGAGGACTTCGCGGGCAGCCGCCCCGGGGCCACGCTCTCCGATCTGGTGGCGGAGCTCGACGAGCGGGCGGCGGCGCAGCACGCCCCGACCGTCGAGGGTGTGACCCTCGCCTCACTCCACGCGGCCAAGGGCCTCGAATGGGACGCCGTCTTCCTGGTCGGTCTCACCGAGGGGATGGTGCCGATCACCTACGCCAAGACGGACCAGCAGATCGAGGAGGAGCGCCGGCTGCTCTATGTGGGGGTCACCCGCGCCCGTCACCATCTGACGCTGTCCTGGGCGCTCTCGCGGGCTCCGGGCGGCCGGGCCTCGCGTCGCCCCACCCGCTTTCTCAACGGGCTGCGGCCCGGCTCCCAGGCCGTGGGTGCCCGCACCCTCGGCGGGGCCGGCGGGATCGAGCGCGGGGCGGCGGCCCCGGGCGGGGGCGGCGGGGTGCGCAGGCGGCGCGGTCCGGTCCACTGCCGGGTGTGCGGCCGGGCGCTGACCGACGCGGGCGAGATGAAGCTGATGCGCTGCGAGGGCTGCCCGTCCGAGCTGGACGAGGCGCTCCATGAGCGGTTGCGCGACTGGCGGGCGGAGCAGGCGGGCTTGCTGGGGCAGCCGGCCTATTGCGTGTTCACGGACAAGACACTGCTCGCGATCGCCGAGGCCGTTCCGGAAACCGAATCGGAGCTCGCCCGCATCGCCGGTGTCGGACGACGCAAGCTCGACCGGTTCGGAGCCGACGTTCTCGCGCTGTGCGAGGGGCGGGAACTGCCCTCGGCAGTCGACGGCGAGGGGGACGACGGTGCCGGGGGAAGCCATTCGGGTGACCCTAGGCAAAACTCGACGGAAAAATAGTTTGCGCGCGCGGAGGCCATACCCATAGCCTTCCGAGCACGGAGACAACGGCCCTTCCAGGAGCCGAGGATTCCGTGTTGTACTGAACACCCGGACTGGTTTCGATCGGTCCCTGAGACGCCGAGAGGAGGCGAAGACCAGTGATCAGCTTCATCAACACCATCAAAAAGGCCGATCGATCGGTCGTCGCCACCTGCCTGCTCGGCTCCGCGCTTCCTGGCACCGGTATGCCCGGCGTCGATGAGGCGCGCCTCAGTGAGCGACCGATCCAGGCACCTGCGGTAACGGCAGTGGCACAGGCAATGGCCTATGCCTTTGCGGCCAATGGTGCCGAATCCCGGACGACGCAGCAGCACCACAAGAAGTGGGCCTTCCGCAGGCTCGAACCCTGGAGTTATCCAGCCTGATCCAGGATCAGGTCGGCACCTTCCAGGGCCGCGGAACCCACACCGGGATCCGCGGCCCTTTTGATTTGCCAGAGCCCGGCCACCAGCCGGACCAAAGAGACGAGGACCACACACCGTGCAACTCAACGCACACACCCCGTCCGCATCGACCGACCTGAACCGACCGCCTGACTCCTCGGAGGACTCCTTGACCCCGCTCACCGCCCTCACCGAACTCGATGAGGCCATCGAGAACCTGGGTGTAGCTGTTCCGTGCCGTTCGTACGACCCGGAGGTCTTCTTCGCCGAGTCCCCGGCCGACGTCGAGTACGCGAAGTCGCTGTGCCAGACCTGTCCGCTGCGTGAGGCCTGCCTCGCCGGTGCCAAAGACCGTCGCGAGCCCTGGGGCGTCTGGGGCGGGGAGCTCTTCGTCCAGGGCGTGGTGGTCGCCCGCAAGCGGCCGCGTGGCCGCCCGCGTAAGAACCCGGTTGCGGCATGAGCACCACCGGCACCATCGATCGCCCAGCGACGCACGACCCCATGAAGCAGGTCCCGACGATGACCCCACCGGTCTCCGACACCCCAGCACCCGAAACCTCCGGCGCGCCCGAGTCGCGCCAGAACAGGAACCGAGAGATGCAACTCATCCAAGAAGCCCTGGCGCGTGCGCATATGCACGACCGGCTTCAGGAGGCAGAGTCCGAACGGCCCGCCGCTCGGCTCGCCGCCGCCCGCCGGATGCAGCGCCGCGCGGAGCGTGCCTCGCTCCGCGCCCGCCGCGCCCTGGCCATGGCGCTCATGCAGTGACCACCAGGTGCGGCACCGGCCAGAGCCGGGGCTGACATCACCACACGCCGACGGGTCATACGCTGACCCGTCACGTGACCACAGAGGGCCGGTCCGATCGGACCGGCCCTTTGGCTACCCCGAAGCGCCCGCGCTCCGGGGCGACACCACCCGGCGGCGGAGGCCCGGCCGGGTGGCGCGCGTGCTCAGGCTGAGGTCTCCGCGGCCTCGGACTTCTCCTCGGTGCCTTGTGCGGCACCTTCTCCGGCTTCGGCGGCTTCGGCGGTTCCAGCGGCTTCTTTGGCTGCGGGGCCTTCTTCGGTTCCGGCGCGATCTTCGGCTTCGGCGGCTTCTCCGGTTGCGGTGGCTTCTTCGGTTTCGGCGCGGTCCTCGGACTCCGGGTCCTCGGCGAAGCCGGGGACCCACGCTTCGAGTTCATCCCGCAGCCGCACCGTGGCGCCCAGCTGGCACAGCACCCCGATGGTGCTCAGGGTCACCCGGTGGATCAGCAGATAGGCGGGCGGCAGATTCAGCTGATTGCTCAGCTCATAGACGGGGGAGTGACGGTCGGCCATCCGCGCTGCCTGGCTGCGCAGCCACTGCCGGTCGAAGACGAACGCGTCGACCTGGGCCGGTTCGAGCATCGGCAGCAGAAAGTCCAGCAAGTGGTCCGGGTCCATCTCAATGGTCGGCTTGACGAAGCCCTCCCCGCGCATCAGCTCGTAGACCCCCATGGCGTCGCCCTGGAGCGCCATGCGCAGTGCGATGCCGATGGGCTCCGGAAGCCCTTCCGGGAGCCGGTTCACCGAACCGAAGTCCAGCACCCCCAGCTTCCACCGCTCCGGCGGTCCGTCCGGGGCGTCACCGGTCAGCAGCCGGAAGTTTCCCGGATGCGGATCGGCGTGCAGCAGCCCGGTGCGGGACGCCCCCGAGAACAGGAAGCGGGCCAGCAGTTGCCCGGCGCGGTCCCGCTCCTCCTGGGTGCCGTCGGCGATCACCTCGGAGAGCGGTATCCCCTCCAGCCATTCGGTGATCAGTATCTGATCGCTCTGGTGCACCACCTCGGGCACCACGATCTCCGCGTCCTGTGCGTACTCCTCCGCATGGGCCCGCTGGGACGCCGCCTCCAGTTCGTAGTCCAGCTCCTCGGCGACCCGCTCGCGCAACTCCGCGATCAGCGGCTTGATGTCCAGCCCCGGCACCAGCGGCCCCAGCACCCGGGCGAACCGGCTCAGTTGGTTGAGGTCGGACAGCAGCGCCTCGCCCGCGCCCGGGTACTGCACCTTGACCGCCACCGTGCGCCCGTCGTGCCAGACCGCCCGATGCACCTGCCCGATCGAAGCGGAAGCCGCCGGCTTGTCCTCGAACTCCTGGAACAGCTCCGGCCAGTCCGGGCCCAGCCGCTCCTCCAGCGCCGCGTGGACCGTGCGGCTGGGCATGGGAGGGGCCGCTTCCTGGAGCTTGGTCAGGGCCGCCCGGTAGGGCCTGGCTATCTCCTCGGGCAGCGCCGACTCGAAGACCGACATGGCCTGCCCGAGCTTCATGGCCCCGCCCTTGAGCTCACCGAGGACCTTGAACATCTGCTCGGCGGTGCGCTGCTGTACCTCGCGCGCGACCATCTCCGCCGGCCGTCCCCCTATCCGCTTCCCGAGCCCCCACGTGGCGCGCCCCGCGAATCCCAAGGGCAGCGCCGCCAGTTTGGCGGTACGGGTGATCGCCTTGCGCGGCAGATCGGTCATGCGCCCCTCCAACTACAGCCGTGCCATCCCGGAGGGTGGCCCCCGGGCCCCCGTCGCCCACTCCACGGACGTGGGTCACCCGGACATTGTCGCGTGCGGTGCCTCTGCGGCCGAGGCATATACGGCATCCTCCTCCCCGGCCGCTCCGCAGCCGCATCCGGGATGTGCTACGACCGGACGCGCCTCCCAGACGAGGGAGGGAAGCGCCAACTCCCACCGGACACCCGCGCCCCCGGAAGGCCGGCCGTCGAGGAAGGCCAGCGCCTGCACCGCGGTGAGCCCCGCCACCACCATCGCCAGTGCCGCGTCACAGGCCGGCGCGGTCCGCCGGCGCCCGGACCGCCACTGCGCGAGCATCCGCGGCCAGACGGGCTCCCGCTCGGCACGGCCCGCCGCGGCGCAGCCCGCGCAGGGCGTCATGCCCGGCACCACCAGCGGCCCCACCACCCCCGTCGCCTCGATGACTCCCGCATAGAGATGGGGTGTACCGGAGGCGAGCAGCGGCTGGGCCGGCTCCGGATCCGGTGCGTACGCGGCGAGGCCGTCACGCGGGGCGATCACCACAAGCGCCAGACCGGGCTCTCCCGAGGGGGCCCGCTCTTCTGCGCAGGTCCGCTCACGCACCGACCGGCGCGGGAGCGGGCCGGGCGCGGTCTGTCGCACCACGCGGCGCGTGGCCACATCCCGGCGCTCCCCGATCTGCTCGGCCAGCAGCCCGCCGGGAGCCACATCCCAGGGCTCGACGCGGCCTCCGTCCACCACATCGACCCGGCCGATCCCCGAGCCCGACAGCGCGGCCGCGACCGCTGCCCCGACCCGGCCGGCGCCTCGCACCTGAACCCGCATCGCCCGCCGTGCGGCAAGCAGCCGCGCCGCCGCCCCGGGCTCGGGATGCAGCACCGACAGCGCCCCCGCGTCGGGCCGCAGCCGGTCCAGGGCCGCGGCGGGCTCACCGCCGTCCCTCGGCTCGTCCAGCAGACCGGCCGCCGCCAGCCGGTCCACCAGTGCGTCGGCCCGCCCCTCCGGCAGCCCGATGGCCCGGGCCTCCTGCCGCAGCAGCGGCAGCCCGCGTGTGCCGTCCAGCAGCTCCAGAAAGCTGCCCGTGGCTGTGTCCACCGGCCCCATCACCACCGCATGCGCCCGGGCCACCCCGAACTGGATCGTGTCCCGGCTCCGCCAGCCGCGCCGCAGCGCGGGCTTGAGCATCGGATGCATCGCCGCCCCCCGTTTGATGTTCTGTGTATCTTCGTGTCTGTACTTACCTATTCATGACTTTTCGCGTTGAGTCGCACCGGTTCGCTTCCGTTGCACCGCCCTCAGCATGCGGGCCGGCGCCCGGAGCCCGCAGAGCGTTATCCACAGGCGGTGGAATAAGTCGTACGAACACCGGTCGTACAAGCCGTGCACACCGTGGAGTGGTTCGGTCCGCAACAAGGTGCGGGGCGGGACTTCCCCGGCGGCCACCGGGTAACGTCGGGGCGTGCCCGCCGATCCGTCCTCTCGCACCGCGGGGGAGAACCCCCGCAGCGCCGCGAGCGCACCGCGCACCGTCCCGAGCCCGCAGAGCCGAGGCTCGGGCGCGAGCGCGGTCGAGGTCCGCCGGAGCACCCGGCGGCGCAGGACGGTCTCCGCCTATCGCGAGGGCGACCGCACCGTCGTCCTCATCCCCGCCCGGATGTCCGAGGCCGAGGAGCAGCGCTGGGTGAGCGTCATGCTGGACAAGCTGGCCGCGCAGGAGAGCAAGCGGATGCTGGGCGACGCGGAGCTGGCCGCCCGCGCCGAGCTGCTCTCCGGCCAGTACCTGGGCGGGCGGGCCCGGCCCGCCTCCGTCCGCTGGGTCACCAACCAGAACACCCGCTGGGGGTCGTGCACCCCCGCCGAGGGCAGCATCCGGCTCTCGCACCGGCTCCAGGGCATGCCCGAGTACGTCGTGGACTATGTGCTCCTCCACGAACTGGCCCATCTGCTGGTGCCGGGTCACGGTCGGCGCTTCTGGCAGCTTCTGGAGGCGTATCCGCGGACCGAGCGGGCGCGGGGCTATCTCGAAGGAGTCGTCGCCGCCGGGCGGTTGCCGCATCTCTCCGGGCCGGACGACCAGCCGTAGGGGCCACGCGCGTGCCGTAACGGAACCACCCCCGTGCCGTAACGGAACCACACCCGTGCTCCTTGGCGTCGCTCATAGTCGGCGGCAGCGGCTAGCCTGGCGCGCAATGCACTCACCGGTACGGCGATGGGGGACGGTCCTAACGTATGGCCAGGGAATTCCAGCGCGGCCACAAGGCCAGGATCAGTGATCTGACGGCCGGGAGGGATCTGTACGTCGGGGTGCAGATCGCCGGGCCCGGTCTGACGTTCGACATCAGCTGCTTCGGGCTCGACGCGGACGAGCGGCTGTCGGACGACCGCTACTTCATCTTCTTCAACCAGCCGAAGTCTCCTGAAGAAGCGATACAGCAACTCGGGGCGCAGGCCGGTGACACGGATTCGTTCCGCGTCACGCTCGACAGCATCCCCTCCGCCATCCAGAAGCTTTCGTTCACCGCGACCCTCGACGGCGCCGGGCAGATGTCGCAGATCGGCCCCGGCTATATCCGGATCGTCGCGGGCGGCGAGGAGGTGGCCCGGTATTCCTTCACCGGTTCGGAGTTCAGCACCGAACGCGCGGTGATGCTGGGCGACTTCTACCTCAAGGACGTCTGGCGGTTCGCCGCCGTCGGGCAGGGCTTCGACGGGGGACTGGACGCGCTGCTCAAGAACTTCGGCGGTGAAGTGGCCGAGGAGGAGCCCGCCCCCGCGCCCACCCAGGGCGTCGCGCCCGGTTTCGCGCCGCCCGGCCAGGCGGCCCCCGCCCCGGGCTTCGCGGCCCCGGCCGCGACGACTGCCCCGGCCGCCCCGGCGCCGCCCGCACCGCAACCCGCCCCCGCCTTCGGCGCTCCCCAGGGAACGCCGCCCCAGGGAACGCCGCCGCAGGGAACGCCGCCGCAGGGAACGCCGCCGCAGGGGATGCCGCCCCAAGGGATGCCCGCCCCGGGTACGCCTCCGCAGGGCCCGCCCCAGGGAACGCCCCCTCAGGGCGTTCAGCCGCCCGCCCCCGGCACCCCGCAGATGCACGGCGCCCCGACCATCGCCGCACCCATCGCGCCGCCCGGGCAGGTGCCGCCCCCTGGGCAGGTGCCCCCGCCCGGCCAGGTGCCGCCGCCCCCGCCTCCGGGCCAGCAGGCCCCCTTCGGGCAGCCTCCGGGCCAGACCCAGCCCGCCCCCGCGCCGTACGGCCAGCCGCCCGCGCAGCCGTACCCCGGCCAGGCCGGCCAGCCCGGCCACCCCGGTCAGCCCGCTCCTTACGGTCAGCCGCAGGCCATGGGCGCCCCCCAGGGCGGTGGCGCGCCCGGGCTCCAGGCCGCGCTCGCCCAGTACCGCGAGGCGCCCACCGGCCAGCGCTGGACGCCGCAGAACCCCCGGCTGATGCGGGTCGACCTCGGCGTCGGCGGGCAGCCCGTGCTCGCCCGCCAGGGCACGATGGTGCTCTACCAGGGCAAGGTCGACTTCAGCTACAAGGGCGCCGGCTTCCGCGGCCGGATCGTCGGCAACGCGACCGGCCAGGAGATGCAGCTGATGCGCTGCACCGGCCAGGGCCAGGTCTTCCTCGCCGAGAACGCCGCCGAACTCCACCCGATCGAGCTCCAGGGCGACGCCATCTGTGTCGCCGCCGAGAACGTACTCGCCTTCGACGAGTCGCTGCACCACGAGGTGCGCCGGATCGAGGGCCACGGCATCCCCGGCGGCGCGCTGTTCACCATGCAGTTCCAGGGCACCGGCACCGTCGTGGTGAAGACCGAGGGCACGCCGGTCGTCCTCCCCGTCACCCCGACCACCTTCGCCGACAGCAACGCCATCGTGGCGTGGTCCGCCGGATCCCAGGTGATCATCTCCAGCCAGGTGCGGCTGCGCCGCAGCGCCTACCCCGGCCACAGCGGGGAGACCGTGAACCTCCAGTTCCGTGGCGCGCCCGGCAACTTCATCGTCGTCCAGCCCTACGAGGTCTGAAGGAGCCCGTCATGGACCAGCAAATGATCTCGGGCTTCGCACCCGCCCCGGTCGCCGCTCGTATGGAGAACCACGGCGCCAGCCTGCTCAAGGTCGCCATGCAGAGCGGCCAGGACCTCTTCGCCCGCACCGGCTCGATGGTGGCCTACGAGGGCTTCGTCCAGTACGAGCCCAACCCGCCCGCGGTACGTCAGAGGGCCTCCCAGTGGCTGACCGGCGAGGGCGCCCCGCTTATGCGGTGCAGCGGCGACGGACTGCTCTACCTGGCCGACTACGGAGCCAACGTCGTCTGCATCAACCTCAACGGCGATGCGCTGTCGGTCAACGGCACCAACCTCCTCGCCTTCGACGCGCATCTCCAGTGGGGCGTCGAACGGGTCAAGGGCATCGCCAAGTTCGCCGGGCAGGGCCTGTTCAACGTGGGCGTCTCCGGCACCGGCTGGGTCGCCCTGACCTCCCGCGGCACCCCCATCGTGGTCGACTGCGGCCGCGGTGAGGACGAGACCTATGTGGACCCGGACGCACTCGTGGCCTGGTCCTCGGGGCTCAAGGTGAAGGGCAAGCGCAGCTTCAAGGCGTCGTCCCTGATCGGCCGGGGCAGCGGCGAGGCATATCAGCTCGGCTTCTCCGGGCAGGGCTTCGTCGTCGTACAGCCCAGTGAGGACAGCACCGACCGGCTCCGGGCCCGGGGCTGAGGGGGAGGGACACCAGATGCAGAGCCCGCTTTTCGCCTTCACCGAGGCCCAGACGCAGGACCGCTACGCGCTGCAGAACCCGCAGCTGCTGCGGGTCGCCCTGAGTGGCCATGAGGATGTGCTCGCCCGTAAGGGCAGCATGGTCGCCTATCAGGGGCTCATCGAGTTCGACGGCGAGTACCAGACGCCGGGGCAGCGCATGACCCGCAGCCGCGCCGGTGAGGGCCTGGACCTGATGCGCTGCTCCGGGCAGGGCACGGTCTACCTCGCCAACCTCGCCCAGCACATCCATGTGATGGACGTGGACCACGACGGGCTGACCGTCGACAGCTCCTATGTGCTCGCGATCGACTCCACGCTGCACTGGGAGACGATCGCGGTGGACAGCCAGTACGGGATCTCCGGCTCCGGCAAGTACAACCTCAACATCTCCGGCCACGGCAAGGTCGCGCTGATGACCTCGGGGCAGCCGCTGCTGCTCCAGGTCACCCCCGACAAGTACGTCAACGTCGACGCGGACGCCATCGTCGCCTGGTCCAGCTCGCTGCGGGTCCAGATGCAGGCGCAGACGCACTCCTCGGGCGTCTGGCGGCGGCGCGGCAACACCGGCGAGGGCTGGGAGCTCAGCTTCCTCGGCCAGGGCTATGCCCTGGTGCAGCCCAGTGAGCTGCTCCCGCCGCAGAACGCGGTGATGGGGGGTGGCGTGGCCGCGCAGTTCGGCATGGGCCAGCAAGGTGCCCGCGGTCAGAACCAGGGCAACATCTTCAGCAACTGACCGAGGCCACGTTGATCACGCTGATGGAGCACGGCGGCCGCGGACTCCCCGGTTCGCGGCCGACGCGCTCCTCACAACAGCGCGCGGGTGCGCGTCACCAGGTGCCGCACCGACTCATCGGCCACATCCGCCACCTCGTCGTAGCCGAACCAGCGCAGATCCAGTGACTCGTCGCTGATCGCCGCCACCGCGCCCCGGGGCGCGACCGCCGCGTACTGAACGTCCAGATGCCAGGCGCAGGGGGTGTGGTGCCGGTCGAGCCGTACCGGGCCGCCCGGCAGCAGCGTCAGCCCCTCGATTCCGGACTCCTCGGTGGCCTCGCGCAGCGCCGCGCCCGCGAGCGTGGTGTCATCCGGCTCGCAGTGGCCGCCCATCTGCAGCCACATCCGCAGCTTCCGGTGCAGGGTGAGCAGCACGCGCTTCCGGTCCGGGTCGACCACCAGGGCGCTCGCCGTGATGTGGCCGTCCCCGCACGCCTTCCACATGCCGTCCGGATACGCGGCCAGATGGTCGCCGTAATGCCGCCGCAGCCGCTCCTGGGCGGCATCGGGCGCGGGCCACTCGGTGAGCACCCGCGCCGCGTCCTGGTGCAGACTCACTTCTCGCCGTCGCCCCGGTCGTCGTCCTCGCCGCCCTCGCTGTCCTTACGGAGGTTGGGACGGTCGGGGTCGTCCTTGCGGAGGTCGGGGCGCTCGGGGCCGTCCTTACGGTCCTCACCGCTCGCCGCCTCACCGAGGATCTTGTCCAGCTCGGAGAAGTCGAGCTGCTCGCCGTGGACGAAGCCGTCCGGGTCGTCGAGGTCCTGTGCCGTCGGCAGCATGTCCGGATGCGCCCACAGCCCGTCGCGTCCCTCCAGGCCGCGGGCGTCGGTCAGCGAGGCCCACAGCCGGGAGGCGTCCCGCAGCCGGCGCGGTCGCAGCTCCAGGCCGATCAGCGTGGCGAAGGTCTGCTCGGCGGGGCCGCCGCTCGCCCGGCGCCGCCGCAGCGTCTCGCGCAGGGCGTCGGCGGACGGCAGATGCGGCTTGGCGGCGGCGTGCACCACCGCGTCCACCCAGCCCTCGACCAGTGCCAGAGCGGTCTCCAGACGCGCCAGCGCGGCCTTCTGCTCGGGGGTGTCCTCGGGCTGGAACATGCCCTGCTGCAGTGCCTCCTGCAACTGCTCGGGGTGGGTCGGGTCGAGCTGGCCGACCGCGTCCTCCAGCTTGGCGGTGTCGACCTTGATGCCGCGGGCGTACCCCTCGACCGCGCCGAAGAGGTGCGAGCGCAGCCACGGCACATGGGCGAAGAGCCGCTGGTGGGCCGCCTCGCGCAGGGCCAGATACAGCCGGACCTCTTCCTTGGGCACGCCGAGGCCGGAGCCGAGCGCCGCGATGTTGACCGGCAGCAGGGCCGCCTTGCCCGCCGGGCCCAGCGGCAGCCCGATATCGGTCGAGCCGACCACCTCGCCGGCCAGCACGCCCAGCGCCTGCCCGATCTGGGTGCCGAACATGGCGCCGCCCATCGAGCGCATCATCCCGAGCAGCGGGCCGGCCATGGCCTGCATCTCCTCGGGCAGCACATCACCCATGGCGGCACCGACCCGCTCGGCGACCGGGTCCACCAGGTCCTTCCACACCGGCAGGGTCGCCTCGACCCATTCGGCGCGGCTCCAGGCCACGGCGCTCCCGGAGCCCGAGGGCAGCGAGGTGACGCCGTCCAGCCACAGGTCCGCCAGGCGCACGGCCTCCTGGACCGCGGCACGGTCGGCGGGGCCGACGCTCTCGTCCTTACTGCCGTCGGCGGTGCCGCGCGCCACGGTCTGGCGTGCGATGTCCTTGGCCATGTCCCAGTTCACCGGGCCGCCCTCGTAGGAGAGCATCTGCCCGAGCTGCTGGAAGGCGGCGCCCAGGTCGCCCGGATTCAGCGAACCGAACATCGCGGCGAACGGGTTGTCCGCGCCGCCCGCTCCGCCGGGTCCGCCGCCGAACCCGAAGGGATCCGCGGGGCCCTGCTCGCCGCCCTGGCCGCCCTTCTTCTTGCCGTCGTCGCCGTCCTCCGGCTCCTCCGGCGGAAGGCCGAATCCGAATGGGGTGTCACTCACGGGTTTCCTCGGCTCGTTGGGCCACCGGCTCCCGGGCCGGTGGCGGATGCCCGACATCACCACCCAGCCTAGACACCTCGCCGGTTTCCGGGCTCGGTGCTTCGCTGATCGCCGCCCTGCGGCAGGATGGACGTCACCTGGTACGTATGCGTGCATGCGCTCCGTACTGAAGACAACCGCTGGAGACGCCCGGTGAGTTCCCCAGACCGAGAAGTTCGCGCTGCGCGAAACGATACGGCTCGCACCGCACGACGACCCGTCGTCGCGGTGACCGGTGCCGCCTCGGGCCCAGGTGCCCTGCTCACGCAGCGGCTCGCGGAGTCCGAAGAGGTCAAGCAGGTCCTGGCCATCGATGAACGCCGCGGTGAGGTGACCGAGGCGCAGTGGCATGTGCTGGACGTCCGCGATCCGGCCATCGCCGAGAAGCTGCGGGGCGCGGACGTGGTGGTGCACCTCGCCGTCGACCTGGACCTGGGCACCGACTCCGCCGCCCGCACGGCCTACAACGTGCGCGGCACCCAGACCGTCCTTACGGCCGCCGCGGCGGCCGGGGTGCGCCGGGTGGTGCTGTGCACCTCCGCGATGGTCTACGGGGCGCTCCCGGACAACGCCGTGCCGCTCGCCGAGGACGCGGAGCTGCGGGCGACCGCCGAGGCCACCGGCGTCGGCGATCTCCTGGAGATCGAGCGGCTCGGGGAGCGCGCGCCCCGGGCGCATCCGGGGCTGAATGTGACCATCGTGCGCCCGGCGATCCTGGTCGGCGGCACGGACACCGCGCTCACCCGCTACTTCGAGTCACCGCGTCTGCTGGTCGTCGCCGGATCCCGTCCCACCTGGCAGTTCTGCCATGTGGAGGACCTGGTCGGCGCGCTGGAGTACGCCGCTCTGGAGAAGGTCGAGGGTGAGCTGGCGGTCGGTTGCGAGGGCTGGCTGGAGCAGGAGGAGGTCGAGGAGCTGTCCGGAATCCGGCGCATGGAGCTGCCCTCGGCGGTCGCCCTGGGCGCCGCCTCCCGGCTGCACCGGCTCGGTCTGACGCCGTCCCCGGCCGGCGATCTCGCGTACACGATGCACCCGTGGGCGATCAGCGGCAGCAGGCTGCACGCGGCGGGCTGGCGGCCGCGCTGGACCAACGAGGAGGTCCTGGCGGAGCTGCTGGAGGAGGTCTCCGGCCGCCATACGGTCGCCGGCCGGCGCCTGGGCCGTAAGGACGCCACGACACTCGGCGCCGCGGGCGCGACCGTGGCCCTGGTGGGCACCGCGGCGATCGTGCGCCGCGCCCGTAAGGCGCGGCGCAGGGCCTGAGACGGGTCTGGCGAGGGCCTGAGACGGGTCTGGCGAGGGCCTGAGACGGGTCTGGCGAGGGCCTGAGAAGGGTCTGGCAAGGGGCTTGCCCAGGGCCTGTGACGCGCCTGGCACGGGTCTGGTCCGGAAGGCGCCTTCCGGGATCCGGTATTACGCGAGGACGGGACGGTGCGGCACGATGGACGGCATGGCACATTCGTACGATCACCCCGGCGAACTCGCGGCCGCCAACCCCATCCGGCTGCTCGCCGTCCGTGACACGCCCCTGTCCGTGGACGAGGTGTTCGGGGCGGTGGGCGATGCCGCGGCGGGCGGTACGGCGCTGTTCGTGGGCACCGTGCGCAACCACGACGGAGGCGCGGAGGTCGGCGCCCTCGGCTACTCCGCGCATCCGACCGCCGAGGCCGAGCTGCGCCGGGTGGCCGAGAAGGTCGTGGCCGACTTCCCCGTGCGCGCGCTGGCCGCTGTGCACCGGGTGGGCGATCTGGTGATCGGCGATCTGGCCGTGGTGGTGGCCGTCTCCTGCCCGCACCGCGCGGAGGCGTTCGCCGCCTGCCGCCGTCTGATCGACGACCTCAAGCGCGAGGTGCCGATCTGGAAGCACCAGTCATTCGCGGATGGGACCGAGGAATGGGTGGGCGCGTAGCGCCTCGTTGAGGGGTGGTGGTCGGGTGACGGGAGGGCGGGTGGGCGCGTAGCGCCTCGTTGAGGGGTGGTCGGGTGACGGGAGGGCGGGTCGGGGCGTAGGTCGGGGCGTAGAGGGAATGCGCTAGAGCACGGAAGGGTGTACTCCACTTGCGTAACCCCCACCCTGCCGTGAGCGTTGACCTGGCAGAGGACTAATCTGCTCATCTGTCAGTCGCGGTCGTGAGCCGCGATTTTTCCAGGGGTCGGGAGGCTGCTGTGGGTGCGCTTCTCTGGTTGCTGATTCCGCTGTTCGCGGCGATAGCCGCGGCGATATACGCGGGCATAGCCGCCCGAGCCGTAAAACGGAAGTCCGGGGGGGACGTAGCTGAGTTGGCCGGATACGCCCGCTTCCGCGAGGCGATGGAGCGCCGGCCCTCCGATTCGGACGCCGCGGCCTGACCGCGCCCCGTCCGCGCCGCCCCTCGTACGGACGGCCCCGACAGTGGACTGACGGACGGGTCCCGTACTGTCGTTCCATGCCACGCCGCACCGCGACGATGCTCGCCTCCCTTCTGATGCTGATCGCGCTGCTCTGCGCCGGAGTGCTGATCCCGGTGCCGTATGCGGAGATGTCTCCCGGGCCGACGTACAACACCCTGGGCGAGCACAACGGAGAGTGCGTGCTGCAGATCTCGGGCCGCAAGAGCTGTGAGACCACGGGTGGCCATCTGAACATGACCACGGTCCGCGTCACCGGCTCCGAGTACCGGATGAACCTCGTGGAGGCCGTCTACGGCTGGCTGGCGCACGATGACGTGGTCGTGCCGCACAGCACCCTCTACCCGGACGACAAGACCCCGGACCAGGTCGACCAGCAGAACGCCGAGGAGTTCACCCAGTCCCAGGAGTCCGCCAAGGTCGCCGCGTTGCGGGCGCTGAAGAAGCCGGTCACCGCGCATGTCATCGTGGGCGCGGTCCAGAAGGGCGCCCCGGCCCAGGGCAAGCTGCACGCGGGTGACGTGATCAAGTCGGTGGACGGCACGGCGGTGCGCGAGCCCGATGACGTCGCCAAGCTGGTCACCAAGCACAAGCCGGGCCAGAAGGTGGTCTTCTCGGTCGTGCCGGCCAAGGACGTGGCCGCGGCGGAGAAGCGCGGCAAGCAGCCCACCGGCGAGGAGCGCGTCACGATCACCACCGCGAAGGCGGACCAGGGCCCCTCCCGCGCCATCGTGGGCATCCAGGCCGGGGTCGACTACACCTTCCCGTTCCGGATCGACATCAAGCTGGCGGACGTGGGCGGGCCCAGCGCGGGTCTGATGTTCGCGCTGGGGATCGTGGACCGGCTGTCGTCCGGGGATCTCACCGGAGGGAAGTACATCGCGGGCACCGGCACCATCGACGACAAGGGCACGGTCGGTCCGATCGGCGGGATCGAGATGAAGACGATCGGCGCGCGCGACGCGGGCGCCCGCTACTTCCTGACGCCCAAGGAGAACTGCGCGGCAGCCGCCAAGGACGTGCCGGGCGGCCTGCGGCTGGTCAAGGTGCACACGATCGACGACGCCCTCAAGGCGCTCGAGAAGATCCGTAAGGGGGACACCGCCGGTCTGCCGAAGTGCGCGACGGGCTGAGCGGCGCCCCCCTCTCAGTGGTCAGTCGGTGGCGAAGGTGGCGGCGAGCGCCTCCGCCAGGCCCGGCACCAGGCCGGCACCGGTGAGCACCTCGGTCGGGGAGTCCTTCTCCCGCAGCCGCAGTGCCGACTCGCGCCCGCCGTCCCGTAGCACGGCGACGGTCATCCGGACCTCCTGGCGGTCCGGGTGCTCGGCGACCCACTTGGCCAGCTCGGCGTCGGCCAGGCCCTTGGGTACGGAGCCCTCGGCGGACGGCGGCAGCATCTGCCGCTCGACGGTCAGGGCGCAGCCGGTCACGGCGTCGGGCCAGGCGATGGTGGCGAGGAACTCGTCCAGCGGGGCGCCGGAGGGCAGCTCGTCCTGCTCGATGGGGGTCAGGGTGATGGCGGTCTCCTCGCCGCCCTCGTCAAGGCCGAGCTGGGAGGCGAGGCCGGGCTCCTCGGCGCGCAGCCGGGCGGTGTCGACGAGGGCGAAGAGCCGGGCGGGCTGGTCCCAGCCGAGCCCTGAGGCGTACTCGTCAATTTCGAGGACGGCTCGGGTCAGAGGATTCGAGGCCAGCGGGTCGGTGCCGGGGGTTGCGTTGGACATGGTTCATATCGTGCCCTGTTCGGACCCGGAAACGGGAACTGAGTAAAGCCTGAGTAAGTTGCATCAGGTGGGCCCTGGAGTTCAGGGTCCCTCAATCGACAGCGAACTTCGAGGTGCGCACCTTGGCTTTCCAGATGCCGGACCGCGGCGGAGGCCCGACGGGGCCGCGGATGAGAGTCGGCCGACCGTCCCGGCGTGCCAGAACACTGCTCATGACCTTGGGCGTGCTGGCCGTATTGGCCATGCTCTTTGTCATGTTTGCCGGGTTTTGGACGGATTGGCTCTGGTATCGCTCGCTTCATTACTCGTCCGTCTTCAGTACGACCCTGAAGACGAAGATCGGGCTGTTCTTCGTCTTCGGCGTGCTGATGGCCACGGCGGTGGGGATCAACATCTGGCTGGCGCACCGGCTGCGGCCGCCGCTCAGCGCGATGTCCATGGAGCAGCAGAGCCTGGACCGCTACCGGATGGGCATCGCCCCGTTCAAGAAGTGGGTGCTGCTCGCGGTCACCGCCCTGGTCGGGCTGATCGCGGGCGCCTCGGCGGCCGGCCAGTGGCGGATCTGGCTGCTGTGGGTCAATGGGGTGCCGTTCGGCCAGAAGGACCCGCAGTTCCACAAGGACGTGGCGTTCTACGCCTTCGATCTGCCCTGGTACCGCTTCCTGCTGAGCTTCGGCTTCGCGGCCACGGTGCTCTCGCTCATCGCCGCCGCCCTGGTGCACTACCTCTACGGAGGACTGCGGGTCACCAGCCCCGGTGCCCGCGCGACCGCCGCGGCCACCGGCCATCTGTCGGTGCTGCTGGGCGTCTTCGTCGCACTCAAGGCGGTGGCGTACTGGCTGGATCGCTACGGCCTCGCGGTGAAGTCCAGCGACTTCAAGGCGACGGGCAACTGGACAGGTCTGCGCTATGTGGACGCCAATGCCTATCTGCCCGCGAAGACGATCCTGTTCTGCATCGCGGCCATCTGCGCGGTGCTCTTCTTCGCGACGCTGTGGCGCCGCACCTGGCAGCTGCCGGTCATCGGCTTCGGGCTGATGGTGCTGTCGGCGATCCTCATCGGCGGGCTCTACCCGGCGATCGTGCAGAAGTTCCAGGTCCAGCCGAACGAGCAGGCCAAGGAGGCGCCGTACATCCAGAAGAACATCGAGGCCACGCGCCAGGCGTACGGCATCGATGACTCCAAGGTGGCGGACTACTCCGGCAAGAACGACAGTGAGGGCGGCGAGAAGCTCCGTAAGGACGCCAATACGACGGCCAGTTACCGGCTGATCGACCCCAGCGTCATCTCGCCGACCTTCCAGCAGCTCCAGCAGGAGCGGAAGTACTACCAGTTCCCCTCGACGCTCGACGTCGACCGCTACAAGGGAGCCGACGGCAAGGACCAGGACACCGTCGTCGGTGTGCGCGAGCTGAACCTCAACGGCATCCCCAAGCGGAACTGGATCAACGACCACTTCACCTACACCCATGGCTACGGCATGGTGGCGGCGAAGGGCACCACGACCGATCCCAACGCGGACCCGGCCGGCTCGCCGGACTTCACCGAGTCCGGGCTGCCCACCAAGAGCTCCAGCGGCGGCGGGGTCGGCACCTACAAGCAGCAGGTCTACTACGGCGAGAAGACCGATCAGTACTCGATAGTCGGTGGCCCCCAGAAGGAGCTCGACTACGAGAAGAACGGCGAGAAGACCACCAGCTACAAGGGCAAGAGCGGGGTCAGCCTCTCCAACCCGGTCAACCGCGCCGCCTACGCGGTGGCGTTCGGCGAGCCCCAGATCCTCTACTCGGGCGCGATCGGCGACGGTTCGCGGATCCTGTACAACCGCACCCCCAAGGAGCGCGTCGAGAAGGTCGCCCCCTGGCTGACCATCGACGGCGACGCCTATCCGGCGGTGGTCGGCGGCCGGATCAAGTGGGTCGTCGACGCCTACACCACGACCAACGGCTATCCGTACGCCTCGCGGACGACCCTGGGCGACAGCACGGCCGACTCGCTGAGCGACGGAGACCGCTCGGTGGTCGCGCAGCAGAACAAGGTCAACTACATCCGCAACTCGGTCAAGGCGACCGTGGACGCCTACGACGGCACGGTCAAGCTCTACGAGTGGGACACCAAGGACCCGGTCCTGAAGACCTGGGAGAAGGCGTTCCCGGGCACGGTCGAGCCCAAGGAGAAGATCAGCAAGGACCTGATGGAGCATCTGCGGTATCCGCAGGATCTCTTCAAGGTCCAGCGCGAGCTGCTGACCCGCTACCACGTCACCGACCCGACGCAGTTCTACAGCGGCAGTGACGCCTGGCAGGTCCCCGAGGACCCGACCCACAAGGACGGGAACGCGGTACCGCCGTACTACCTGAGCATGAAGATGCCCGACCAGAAGGGGCAGACGTTCTCGCTGACGACGACCTTCACCCCCAACGGGCGTCCCAACCTGGGCGCGTTCATGTCGATCGACGCGGATGCCAACAGCAAGGACTACGGCACGATAAGACTGCTGAAGGTCACCTCCAACGTGCCAGGGCCACAGCAGGTGCAGAGCGAACTCAACGGTGATCCGGAGGTCGCCGAGTTCGTCCGGAACCTCAGAGGCACCGACTCCGACATCGAGTACGGCAATCTGCTCACCGTGCCACTGGACGACGGCTTCCTGTATATCGAGCCGGTCTACGCCCGCGGTGGGAGCGCCAACTACCCGCTGCTGAAGAAGGTGGGCGTCTCCTACGGCAAGGAGACCGTCTTCAAGGACACCCTGGGCGAGGCCCTGGACGCCGTCTTCGGCGAGTCGTCCGAGGAGCATCAGCCACCGGGCGACGGCGGGCAGGAACCGCCGTCCAGCGCCAACCCCACGGTGAAGGAAGCCCTCAAGGACGCCCAGGAGGCGTATCAGGACGGCCAGGACGCGCTCCAGAAGCAGCCGCAGGACTGGGAGGCGTACGGCAGGGCCCAGGACGATCTGAGGGACGCTCTGAACCGCGCGGCCAAGGCGGAGGAGAAGGCGGGCGACAAGCCGGGGCAGAAGCAGAACCAGCCACAGAGCCAGAGCGCCGCCGACGGCTCCGGCAAGAAGGGCGGCTGACCCTCTGACGACCTGCGAGAACGGCCGGGCGGCCGACCCCGCGCACCGTGATACGGTGGTGACAACACAGCGCGGGGTGGAGCAGCTCGGTAGCTCGCTGGGCTCATAACCCAGAGGTCGCAGGTTCAAATCCTGTCCCCGCTACTGACAGACACGGCCCGGATCCGCAAGGATCCGGGCCTTGTTGTGTGTTCTGCGAGCGTCCACTCGGGGAATGCGGATACAAGCGTTTGGGTTGTCTCTCTGTGGGCATGTCGACAAAACGCTGAAGTGACCTCCTCGGCTGCGGTATACCAGGTGTACGCCGGATGCGGGTGATGCCACGATGGGATTTATGGGGGACAGGGTCAGTCTGTTGGAGACAGGGCGTTTTGCGCATACGCACGACGATGCCGAGGAGGAGACCCGGCACCGTCGTGCCGCCGAGGCCGGTGACACCGCCGCGATGAGCGCACTGGGCGCGCTGCTGCTGCGCCGTGGCGACGTCGACGGCGCGGAACCGCATCTGCGGGGAGCCACCGCGGCGGGCGATCGCGCCGCCGCCAACAACCTCGGCGTTCTGCTGCACCAGCGCGGCTACGCCGACGAGGCGGCCGGCTGGTGGCGCATAGCCGCCGTCGCCGGATCCGCCGCCGCGGCCCACGCCCTGGGCCGGCACCACCGTGAGCGGGGCGATGAGCCCGCCGCCGAGTACTGGCTGCGCCAGTCCGCCGAATCCGGCCACACCCTGGGCGCGTACGCGCTGGGCGATCTGCTGGAGCACCGCAGCGACATCGGCGCCGAGCGCTGGTTCCGCACGGCCGCCGAGCGCGGCCACCGCGAGGCCGCGTACCGGCTCGCCCGCATCCTGGACGACCGCGGCGACGAGGGCGACGAGCCGGCGGCCGAGCGCCGCCGCGGCGCCGACGGGGCCGGGCGGGAAGAGGCCGAGCAGTGGTACCGGCAGGCCGCCGCGCGCGGCCACCGGCGCGCCGCGCTCCACCTCGGCACGCTGCTGGAGAAGCGCGGTGAGACCAAGGAGGCCGGCCGCTGGTACCTGATGTCCGCCAAGGACGGTGAGTCCCGCGCCGCCTGCGCGCTGGGCTTCCTGCTGCGCGACGCGGGCGACACGGACAGCGCGGCGGTCTGGTGGCACCGGGCGGCCCAGGACGGCGACGGCAACGCCGCCAACGCGCTCGGCGCGCTGCACGCCGACCGGGGCGAGACCCAGACCGCCGAGCGCTGGTACCGCGCCGCGCTCGACGCCGGGGACATCAAC
Organism: Streptomyces sp. NEAU-YJ-81; assembly: GCF_017592595.1. Classification (NCBI taxonomy): domain Bacteria; kingdom Bacillati; phylum Actinomycetota; class Actinomycetes; order Kitasatosporales; family Streptomycetaceae; genus Streptomyces; species Streptomyces sp. NEAU-YJ-81. Next base: position 211,271 of record NZ_JAGFNO010000008.1, read on the forward strand.
GGCGCCTACAACCTCGGGCTGCTCTGCGCCGAGCAGGGCCGCACCGCACAGGCCGAGCAGTGGTACCGCCGCGCCGCCTACGCGGGCCACCGCGAGGCCGCCAACGCGGTCGCCGTGATGCTGCTGCAGCGCGGCGACGCGGCGGGCGCCGAGCCGTGGTTCTCCAAGGCGGCCGAGGCGGGCAGCGTCGACGCCGCGTTCAACCTGGGGATCCTGTACGCGGGCCGGGGCGAGGGCCGGGCGGCCCGGCAGTGGTACGAGCGGGCCGCCGCCGCCGGGCACACCGAGGCGGCGCTGCAGGTCGGCCTCGCCCTGCAGCGGGACGGCGACCTCCAGGGCGCCGAGCGCCATCTGCGCTGCGCCGCGGGCGGCGGCAGCGCCGAGGGCGCCTTCCGGCTGGCCGCGCTGCTGGACCGCTCGTCGGTCGGCGGCGACCCGGCGACCGGCACCGGTTTCGGCAGCTCGTCGGGGACGCGCTTCCCGACCCCGCCGCCCGACGACGGCTCCGGGCCGCACGTCCCCGAGTACGAGGAGTGGTACGAGCGCGCCGCGCGCCAGGGCCACCGGCGGGCCCAGGTGCGGGTGGGCATGTTCGCGGCCGCGCGCGGCGACGTGGTCGAGGCCGCGCGCTGGTACCGGGCGGCGGCCGAGGCGGGCAGCAGCAACGGCGCGTTCAACCTGGGGCTGCTGCTGGCCCGGGAGGGCAGCGAGCCGGAGGCCGCCCTGTGGTGGACGCGTGCCGCCGAGGCGGGGCACGGCCGGGCCGCGCTGCGGCTCGCGCTGCTCGCGGCCCGCCGCGGGGCGCTCACCGAGGGGCAGCGGTGGTGTGCGCGGGCGGTCGAGCTGGGGCCCGCGGAGGTCGCCGAGCGCGCGGCCCGGCTGCGGGACGCGCTGCAGCAGGAGCTCACGGCGTAGCAGGAGCTCGTGGAGTAGCGGCAGCTCGCGCGTAGCAGGAGCTCGCGGCGTAGTGGGTAGCTCACGGCGTTGTGCTCCGGGCCGGAACCCCGGCCCGGAGCCACCGGCGGGCGTCCCGCCGCTAACCGGTTTGCTCTTGCTGTCCACCCCGGGTTAAGGTTGCAACACAACGACGCGGGGTGGAGCAGCTCGGTAGCTCGCTGGGCTCATAACCCAGAGGTCGCAGGTTCAAATCCTGTCCCCGCTACCAATACGAAAGGCCCGGATCCTCCAGGATCCGGGCCTTTCGCCTGTTGTGGCCGTCTGTCGTGGCCGTCTCTCGCCGTCGTTGTCAGGCCGCACAGTCGGGGCAGAGCCCCCGGTAGGTCACCTCGACCGCGGAGATCGCGAAGCCGTAGCGCTCCTGCGTGGGCAGGTCGGCGAGCAGATCGCCGGAGGGGTGGACATCGCGGATCGTGCCGCACTTCGCGCACACCAGGTGCTGATGCGCGTGATGTGCGTTCGGGTCGTAGCGCTTGGCCCTGCCGTCCGTGGTGACCTCGATCACCTCGCCGAGCGAGACGAGCTCGCCCAGGGTGTTGTAGACGGTCGCGCGGGAGATCTCGGGCAGGCGCTCGGCCGCCGCCGCGTGGACTTCGTCGGCGGTGTAGTGCACATGGTCCCCGTCGAGGACCTCGGCGACGACACGCCGCTGCGCCGTCAGCCTCCAGCCGCGTCCCCTGAGCCGTTCCAGCAGGTCACTCATGCCATTCACCTATCAGTCAGATAAGGACAAGGGTAGCAGCGGACGAGTCCTTGACCAGATCGGGTACGACTTTCCAACGCTTCTTGACTTAGACATTGTCCAATGTAGGATCAAGAACAGCCCCAGACCAAGGGACAGAATGCGAGTACGCAGGAGGCGCACGTGACGGTCCAGGACAACATCACTGGTCCGCTGACCACGGAGTCCGGGGCTCCGGTGGCGGACAACCAGAACAGCGAGACGGCGGGCGTCGGCGGTCCGGTCCTCATCCAGGACCAGCACCTGATCGAGAAGCTCGCCCACTTCAACCGCGAGCGGATCCCGGAGCGGATCGTGCACGCGCGCGGAGCCGGTGCGTACGGCACCTTCACCGTGACCGCGGACGTGACCAAGTACACCCGCGCGTCGTTCCTCTCCGAGGTCGGCAAGCAGACCGAGACGTTCCTGCGCTTCTCGACGGTCGCCGGCAACCTCGGCTCGGCGGACGCGGTGCGCGACCCGCGCGGCTTCGCGCTGAAGTTCTACACCGAGGACGGCAATTACGACCTGGTCGGGAACAACACCCCGGTGTTCTTCATCAAGGACGCCGTCAAGTTCCCCGACTTCATCCACACCCAGAAGCGCGACCCGTACACCGGCTCGCAGGAGGCGGACAACGTCTGGGACTTCTGGGGGCTCTCGCCCGAGGCCACCCACCAGGTGACCTGGCTGTTCGGCGACCGCGGCATCCCCGCCTCGTACCGCCACATGAACGGCTACGGGTCGCACACCTATCAGTGGAACAACGCCGCGGGCGAGGTCTTCTGGGTGAAGTACCACTTCAAGACCGACCAGGGGATCAAGAGCCTCACCACCTCCGAGGCGGCCGAGACCAGCGGTCTGGACCCGGACAGCCACCAGCGCGATCTGCGCGAGGCCATCGAAGGCGGTGACTTCCCGACCTGGACCGTGCAGGTGCAGATCATGCCGGCGGCCGACGCGGCGAACTACCGCTTCAACCCGTTCGACCTGACCAAGGTCTGGCCGCACGAGGACTACCCGCCGATCGAGATCGGCAAGCTGGAGCTGAACCGCAACCCGCGGAACATCTTCGCCGAGGTCGAGCAGTCGATCTTCTCGCCGGCCCACTTCGTGCCGGGCATCGGCCCGTCGCCGGACAAGATGCTCCAGGGCCGCCTCTTCGCGTACGGCGACGCCCACCGCTACCGCGTCGGCATCAACGCCGACCACCTGCCGGTGAACCGTCCGCACGCGGCCGAGGCGCGCACCTACGGCCGGGACGGCTTCCTGTACGACGGCCGTCACGCGGGCGCGAAGAACTACGAGCCCAACAGCTTCGGCGGCCCGGCGGAGACCGGCCGGCCGCTGTGGCAGCCGTCCCCGGTCTCCGGCCGGACCGGCGACCATGAGGCCCCCTCGCATGCCGAGGACGACGACTTCGTCCAGGCGGGGAACCTCTACCGGCTGATGTCGGACGACGAGAAGGCGCGCCTGATCGAGAATCTGGCGCAGTTCATCGCCAAGGTCTCCCGCGATGACATCGCACAGCGGGCGATCGAGAACTTCCGCAAGGCGGACGCCGACTACGGCAAGCGGCTGGAGGCCGCGGTTCAGGCCCTGCGCGGCTGACGGACGCTTGCCGTATCAACCGAAGAGGCCGGACGCCGTTGGGCTCCGGCCTCTTCGGGTGCCGGGCGCGGTGTGCCGTAGGCGGGTGCGCCGGATGCGGCGCACTGGACGCGGGGTGCCGGGTGTGAAGTCCGGTTCCGGTTCCGGTCCGCCGGGGGCGCCTCAGGCCGGTACGGGCTGGGGAATCGGGGCCCAGCAGCGGATGATGTCGCGCACCGACACCACCCCGACGGGGCCGTCCGAGTCGAGGACGACCAGATGGCGGAAGCCGCCCTGGGTCATCGTGCGGGCCGCCTCGTCCAGCGTCCACCCGGGGGCGGCGAAGACGACATCGGCGGTGGTGTGGTCGTGCGCGGTCTCCTGGTCGGGGTCCTGGCCCGCCCCCACTGAGTTGAGGATGTCGCGCTCGGTGAGAATCCCCAGGCCGCAGGTGTCGGTATCGAGCACGATGGCTGATCCGACCCGGCGTGCGGACATCAACCGGGCGGCCTGACGGAGCGTGTGCGCGGGGCCGATGGTGAGGACCACCGAGCTCATGGCGTCACGGACGTGCATGGGCATGGATGGAGCCACCTCCTTGGTGAACCCATTCGAGAATAGATTCACAAGTTCACAAGGTCCTGGATTCTCATGTTCACATGCCTTGGTGGATCCAACAAGGGCGCGCGGAGGCCGACGGGCCGCTGAGCGCGCCCCGCGCTCCGGTTCACACTCCGGTTCCTTCGGTTCTCACGCCCGCAGATAGTCCAGCATCGCCCCGTGCAGCAGCCCATTGGACGCCGCCGCGTCGCCGCTGTTCGGGCCCGGTACGCCATCGAGCCCGGTGAAGCGGCCGCCCGCCTCCTGGACGATCACCGCGTTGGCCGCCATATCCCACAGCGACAATTCCGGTTCGGCGCAGATGTCCACCGAGCCCTCGGCGACCATCATGTACGGCCAGAAGTCGCCGTAGCCACGGGTGCGCCAGCAGGCGCGCGTCAGATCGAGGAAGCCGTTCAGCTTGCCGCGCTCCTCCCAGCCGCTGAGCGAGGAGTACGCGAACGAGGCGTCGGAAAGGCTGTTCACCTTCGAGACGGCCAGCCGCGACGCGGAGGACAGGCTGCGGCCGGTGTACGCCCCCAGCCCCTCGGCGGCCCACCAGCGGCGTCCTAGCGCCGGCGCGGAGACCACCCCGACCACCGGGCGGTCGCCGCCCTCACCGCGCTCCATGAGGGCGATCAGGGTGGCCCAGACCGGGACCCCGCGCACATAGTTCTTGGTGCCGTCGATCGGGTCGACCACCCAGCGCCGCGGGCCGCTGCCCACGTTGCCGAACTCCTCGCCGAGCACCGCGTCGCGCGGCCGGGCGCGCTGGAGGGAGCTGCGGATCAGCTCCTCGGCCGCCTTGTCGGCCTCGCTCACCGGCGTCATATCGGGTTTTGTCTCGACCTTGAGGTCGAGCGCCTTGAACCGCTCCATGGTGGTCGAGTCGGCGGCGTCGGCGAGGACATGGCCGAGACGCAGGTCATCGTGGTAGTCGGGCATGGCCGAACAGTATCGAGCGGAAAAGACCGGGAGCCACGCGACTCCACATGACCAGGGACGCGGGCCGTACGGGTCGGCCCGTGCGGGGCTCTTGACTTCATCTGGCGGCCCGTCAATTCTGTCGGGCACATGCCGCTGGGAGGCGGCGATGGCCCGCTCTGGGAGGCGACGATGCCCGCAGCGCGTGAATCCTTACTCGACGCGGCCTTCGCCGCGCTCGAGGGCCGTCCGTGGCCAAGGGTCAAGATGGCCGAGGTCGCGGCGGCGGCCGGGGTCTCCCGGCAGACCCTCTACAACGAGTTCGGCAGCAAGGAGGGCCTCGCCCGCGCTCTGGTGCGGCGCGAGGCCGACGCGTATCTGAGCGGGGTCGAGCGGGCGCTGTCCGGGGTGTCCGGCGCGGCGGGCCCCAGGGAGCGGCTGGCCGCCGCGGCGGTGTGGACGGTCCGCTCGGCGACCGAGAATCCACTGGTGCGGGCGGTGCTCACGGGCTGCTGGAACGAGCGGCTGCCGACGCCCGTAAGGACGGCACCGCCCGGCCCGCTGCCCGCGCCGGGCGAGCTGCTCGGCCAGGCGCGGGACCGGGCGGTGCGGCTGCTGGCGGGCGACTGGCCGCCCGGTGCGGTCGAGCTGCCGCTGGCCTTCGAGGCGGTCGCCAGGCTGGCCCTGTCGTACGTGGTGGCGCCCGCCCCGGCGGCGGATGTGGCCCGTATGGTGCGCACGGTGCTGGCCTGAGCCGACCCGGGCGGCCGGGCTCAGTGGGCCGAGCCGGAGAGCTGGAGTCCTATCACGCCGATGATCACCAGGCTGATGGAGACGATCTTGAGCATGGAGACGAGATCGTCGAGGAAGATCATGCCGTAGATCGCCGTCCCGGCGGCCCCGATCCCCGTCCACACCGCGTACGCGGGCCCCACGTCGAGCTTCTTCAGCGACAGCGTCAGCAGCCCGAAACTGCCGAGCGCGAACGCGCAGAACGCGACCGTCGGCCAGAGGCGGGTGAAGCCGTGCGAGAGCTTGAGACAGACGGCGAAGCCCGTTTCGAGAAGCCCGGCGACCACGACCAGCAGCCACGCCATAGACATGCCCTCCCGTGTCGCCGTCGGCTGCCGTCGCCCGGGACCCGCCCGGTCGCCTGGACTCCTTGATGCGATTATCCATTTACCGTCCCGGGCGGACGGCAAACACGCTCCCCAGGAGGCGTCCGGCGGATCTTGACGTCTGCGGCGGGCTGTTCCCCTCCCCGCCCCTGGTGAGGGGAAGGGCAGGGGGAAAGACCCGCCGGACTGGCCCTAGTCGCCCTCCCGCCGCTCCCGGGTCGCCAGCAGCCGTCGCAGGGAGTACAGCCGGGCCGGTTCGGCGTGGCCGTCGGCCACCCACTGGTCCAGCGCGCAGTCCGGCTCGTCGTGGCTGCAGGCGCGCGGACAGCCCTCGGTGCCCGGCTCCAGGTCCGGGAAGGCGTTGATGACCCGCGCCGGGTCCACATGGTGCAGCCCGAAGGACCGCACGCCCGGGGTGTCGATCACCCACCCCTTGGTGTCCGGCAGGGGCAGCGCGAGCGCGGAGGTGGTGGTGTGGCGGCCGCGGCCGGTGACCGCGTTCACCCGGCCGGTGGCCCGCTGGTGGTCCGGGACCAGCGCGTTCACCAGCGTCGTCTTGCCCACGCCCGAATGACCGACGAAGACCGTGATCCGGTCCGTCAGCCGCTCCCGCACCCGGTCTGCGGCCTCGCCGTCGGCCAGCTCGTCGCGGCTGGTGACGACGAAGGGGACGCCGAGCGGCTCATAGGTCTTCAGCATCTCCTCGGCGGGCGCCAGATCGGACTTGGTGAGCACGAGCAGCGGCTCGAGCCCCGCGTCGAAGGCGGCCACGAGACACCGGTCGATCAGGCGCGGGCGCGGTTCCGGATCGGCGAGCGCGGTCACGATCGCGAGCTGGTCGGCGTTGGCGACCACGACCCGCTCGTACGGATCGTCGTCGTCGGCGGTCCGGCGCAGGACGGAGGAGCGCTTCTCGACCCGTACGATCCGGGCGAGCGTGTCCTTGTCGCCGGAGAGATCCCCGACGACCGCGACCCGGTCGCCGACGACGACGCCCTTACGGCCGAGCTCGCGGGCCTTCATGGCGGTGATGGTGCGGTCCTCGACCAGGACCGTGAGCCGGCCGCGGTCGATCGTCAGCACGAAGCCCTCGGCGGCGTCCTCGTGCTTGGGGCGGATGTTGGTGCGCGGCCGGTTGCCCTTGCGATTGGGGCGGACCCGAACGTCATCCTCGTCGGTGTGCTTGCCGTAGCGGCGCATGAGTCCAGGCTCTCAGGATCTCCGCGCCGAGGTCGTCGTCGCGTCGAGCATCCCGGACCACAGGCCGGGGAAGTCGGGAAGGGTCTTGGCGGTGGTGGCCACGTTCTCGACCAGCACGCCGTCGACGGCGAGGCCGAGTACGGCGGCGGCGGTGGCCAGCCGGTGGTCCTCGTAGGTGTGGAAGATCCCGCCGTGCAGCGGCCGGGGGCGGATCCGCAGTCCGTCCTCGGTCTCGGCGACGTCCCCGCCGAGCTCGTTGATCTCCTTGGCGAGGGCGGCGAGCCGGTCGGTCTCATGGAGCCGCAGATGCGCGATGCCGCGCAGTACCGATTCGGAGTCGGCCAGCGCCGCGACCGCCGCGATCACCGGGGTGAGCTCGCCGACCTCGTGCAGATCGGCGTCGATCCCGGTGATCCGGCCCGTTCCGGTGAAGGTCAGACCGGCGTCGGTGAGCTCGTAGGAACCGCCCATCTCGGTGAAGATCCGGCGCAGTTCGTCCCCGGGCTGGGTGGTGCGCTCCGGCCAGTCGGGGATGGTCACCCGGCCGCCGGTGACCAGGGCGGCGGCCAGGAACGGCGCCGCGTTGGACAGATCGGGCTCGACGACCAGGTCGCGGCCGAGCAGCGCGCTCGGCGCCACCCGCCAGACGCCCCGCTCGCCGCCCGCCTCCGCGGTGTCCACCCGCGCGCCCGCCGCGCGCAGCATGTCGACGGTCATCCGGATGTGCGGCAGGGAGGGCAGCGCGGCGCCGATGTGGCGCACCTCGACGCCCTGGTTGAAGCGCGGCGCGGACAGCAGCAGAGCGCTCACGAACTGGGAGGACGACGAGGCGTCGATGCGGACCGGGCCGCCGTCCAGCGCCCCGCCGCCGTGCACGGTCATCGGCAGCGCGCCGCGGCCGTCGTCGTCGATGCGGGCGCCGAGGGCGCGCAGCGCGTCGATCACGCCGTGCAGCGGGCGCTCATGGGAGCGGGGGTCGCCGTCGAAGTGGACGGGGCCGTCGGCCAGGGCGGCGACCGGCGGCAGGAAGCGCATCACGGTGCCGGCGTTGCCGACGTCGATGGTGGCCGGGCCGTGCAGCCCCGCCGGGATGACCCGCCATGCCTCTCCGCCGCCGGAGGGGCCGCCCGAGCCGAGGGCGCCGTCGGACACCGTCTCCTCGATGCCGACGCCCATGGCGCGCAGGGCGGCGGCCATCAGGAGGGTGTCGCGGGAGCGGAGCGGGCGGCGCAGCCAGCCGGGTTCGGCGGCGAGCGCGGCCAGGATCAGACCGCGGTTGGTAACCGACTTGGATCCGGGCACGGTGACGGTCGCGTCCACCGCTCCATCGGCGGTCGGAGCGGGCCAGAGGGCGGTGTGATCGCCCGGGGAGGTCTCAATGCCGGTCATGGGTCTCACTTTAGTGGTTCGCCCGGAGTGCCAATCTTGATCGAAAGTGGTGAAACCCAGTCGAAACACGGCGCTGCTACCGGGCGCCGAGGGTCGCGCACTATGCGCCGGGGGTGGCGCGCCGGACGCGCGTACGGGTCACAGCCCCAGCAGCCAGCGCCCGCCGGCGAGCAGCGAACACAGCGAGACCACGTGGAAGAGCAGCAGCCAGGCGCCGGCCGGAATGCCCGTCAGCCGGGCCAGTTGGTCGGGGTCGGAGTCGTACGCGCCCCCGTGCCGGCGTTTGCGCTGGAGCTCGAAGGGCGGACGCACACCGCCCAGGAGGAGGAACCAGACCACGGCATACGCGAACCCCGCCTGGACGTCCGGCCCGGTCAGCCAGGAGACGAGGAAGAAGGCGGCTCCGCTGATGACGACCGTAAGGACGCCATACGCGTTGCGGATCATCACCAGCATCGCGACCAGCAGCGCCGTCGTCCCCCACAGCAGCAAGGTGATGTGGTTCGCCGCCAGCAGCCAGGCGCCGCCGAGGCCGAGCAGGGAGGGGGCGGTGTAGCCGGACGCCGCCGTGAGGATCATGCCCAGGCCCGTGGGCTTGCCGCGGGAGACGGTCAGCCCCGAGGTGTCCGAGTGCAGCCGTATGCCGTCCAGCCGCCGCCCGCTGAGCAGGGCGACCAGGGCGTGGCCGCCCTCGTGGGCGATCGTGACGGCGTTACGGGCTATTCGCCAGGCGGTACGGAAGACGACGACCGCGAGCGCGACCACACCGGTGGAGACGACCAGCCAGGTGGTGGGGTCGGGCTGGGCGCCGGTCACTCGGTCCCACAGATCGGCGGCGTTCGTTGCGTCCATGTGCGGGCGGCTCCTCGCGTCGGTAGGGGTCGTGGCAGTGTGGCACCTATGTGCGGTCGATACGCAGCGAGCCGGAGGCCGGAGGATCTCGTCGGGATCTTCGGAGTGGAGAAGTGGGAACCGGAGGAGACTCTGGCGCCGGACTGGAACGTCGCGCCCACCAAGGACGTGTACGCGGTGCTCGAACGCCCTCTTAAAGACGCCGACGAGCCGCGCCCGGTTCGCCAGCTCAGGGCGCTGAAGTGGGGGCTCGTGCCCTCCTGGGCGAAGTCGCCCGAGGGCGGCGCGAAGATGATCAACGCACGGGCCGAGACCGTGCACGAGAAGCCCTCCTACCGGCGCCCGTTCGCCTCCCGGCGCTGCATCCTGCCCGCCGACGGCTACTACGAGTGGGTCACCGCGGCGCAGGAGCGGCAGCTTGAGGAGAAGGGCAAGCGCAAGCGGCCCCGCAAGCAGCCGTACTTCGTGACCCCGGTGGACGGCTCGGTGATGGCCATGGCCGGGCTGTACGAGTTCTGGCGGGACCGGACGCTGCCGGACGATCATCCGCGGTCGTGGTGGGTGACCTGCACGGTGATCACGACCGAGGCGGACAAGGAGCCCTTCGGGGGCGGGAGCCACGACGAGGGGCCGCGGTCGCTGGCCGAGATCCATCCGCGGATGCCGCTGGTTCTCAACCAGGACCGCTGGGCCTCCTGGCTGGATCCCGCCCGCACCGACCCCGACGACCTGCTGCCGCTGCTGGCGCCGCCGCCCTCCGGGCTGCTGCGGGCCTATCCGGTGGCGACCGGGGTGAGTGATGTCCGTAACAACGGCCCCGAGCTGCTCGATGAGCTCGAGGCCCCGGAGGAGGGCACGCTGTTCTGATGGCCGCCAAGAAGACGGAATCGCCCGAGGTGACGACCGAGACGGTGCCGACCCCGGCCGGGGACGCCCGGATCACCTGGCACCACGCGCCCGGCGCCCATGCCCTGCTCGCCGCGAGCCACGGCGCCGGCGGGGGCATCGAGGCACGCGACCTGCGCGCGCTGGCCGCGGCGCTCCCCGGGTGCGGGGTGAGCGTGGCGCTGGTCGAGCAGCCGTGGCGGGTGGCGGGCAAGAAGATCGCGCCCGCGCCCTCGACCCTGGACACCGGATGGCGCGCCCTGTGGCCCGCGCTGGAGAAGGCCGGGCTGCCGATCGTGGCGGGCGGCCGCAGCGCCGGGGCGCGGGTGGCCTGCCGGACCGGCCGGGAGCTGGGTGCGAAGGCCGTGCTGGCGCTGTCGTTCCCGCTGCACTCACCGGGCAAGCCGGAGCGCTCCCGGGCCGATGAGCTGCTGGCCACGGGGGTGCCGACGCTGATCGTCCAGGGCGGCCGGGACCCCTTCGGACGGCCGGAGGAGTTCCCGGAGCTGCCCGCGGACATGGAGCTCGTGACGGTGCCGTACGGCGATCACGTCTTCGGTCTGCCGAAATCGGCGGATCTCGACGAGTCCGCGGCGCTCGCCCTGATCACCGGCGCCGTCGCCGACTGGCTGCCGCGCGCCCTGGCCTGACCTGCACGGGCCGGGGGAGGCGGGGCCGGGCGCCGGGCGCGGGAATGCGACGGAGGGGTCCCGTGTTGAAAGGGCCGTTGGTGCTCACCGTGTAAGAGGCACCGATACGCGGAATACGAGGAAAGGGAGTTCCCCGCATGGGTTCGCTTGCTTGCCCGGCCCGTCCGCACGGCGCTGACCTCGACTGGTCGCAGCTGCAGGCGGCACAGGCTGTGAAGATCGGAGCGGCGGGCGCACCGGATCGTCGTCTATTCTCCGATTCGAGCGGGTCCACATCCGGACCCGACGCGAAGCTGGAGGAGGTGGGTCAGGTCACTGGGACCGACGCAGGGACCGACGGCGTTACCGAGGGAGAGCCGGTCGAGCGGTCGCAGGAGACGTCCTCGGAGCGCAACGCGCGCTTCGAGCGGGACGCCCTTGCCTTCCTTGACCAGATGTACTCGGCCGCGCTGCGGATGACGCGGAACCCGGCCGACGCCGAGGACCTGGTGCAGGAGATGTACGCCAAGGCGTACGGGTCCTTCCACCAGTTCCGCGAGGGCACCAACCTCAAGGCGTGGCTGTACCGCATCCTGACCAACACCTTCATCAACTCGTACCGCAAGAAGCAGCGGGAGCCCCAGCGCAGCGCGGCCGAGGAGATCGAGGACTGGCAGCTCGCCCGTGCCGAGTCGCATATGTCGACCGGTCTGCGGTCCGCCGAGTCGCAGGCCCTCGACCACCTGCCCGACTCCGATGTCAAGGCGGCCCTTCAGGCCATCCCCGAGGAGTTCCGCATCGCGGTCTATCTCGCGGACGTCGAGGGCTTTGCCTACAAGGAGATCGCGGACATCATGGGTACACCCATCGGTACGGTGATGTCCCGACTGCACCGTGGGCGCCGCCAGCTGCGCGATCTGCTGGAGGACTACGCCCGTGGGCGCGGGCTGGTCCCCGCGGGCGCGGCCGCCGGGGCGGACGAGTCGCACGATCGGAAAGGCGCGGACTCATGAGCTGCGGAGAGCCGCATGAGACGGACTGCTCCGAGGTTCTCGATCATCTCTACGAGTTCCTCGACCACGAGATGCCGGACGGCGACTGCGCCAAGTTCGAGGTGCATTTCGACGAGTGCTCTCCGTGCCTGGAGAAGTACGGCCTCGAGAAGGCCGTGAAGAAGCTCGTGGCGCGGTGCTGTGGCCAGGACGACGTGCCCAGCGACCTCCGCTCGAAGGTCATGGGGCGGATCGAGCTGATCCGCTCCGGGCAGGTGGTGCCCGAGCGTGAGGTCACCGCGGAGACGAACGCTCCGACCACCGCCCAGGAGTGACCCCCGGCCTTGAGCGCCGGTGGATCGTCCCTCGATGACCGTTCGTCGATCGACTGTCCGTTGATCGACTGTCCTTCGACCGTCCGTCGATTGACCGTCCGCTGATCCTCAACCGGCCGGGTGACCGTCAAGGGCCGGGCGTGTTTCCGGCCCCACCTTCGGTGATCAGATCATCACTCGAAGGGGTGTAATCGGACAGTCCCTCCGATCTCATCCGCCCCAGTCCGGCCTAAGCTCCCCAACCACCTGACCCGCCTCGTCCTAGAGGGGCGGCGCAACGGACGTGGATGGGGAGGAGGACACCGTGCGGGCACTTCCCTACGGGGCGCGCGCCTATGTCCTGTGCGCCGTGCTCGCCGGGGGGCTCTGCGCCGCCCCGGCCGTACGGCCCGGAGCGGCCGTCTCCTGGGCCACGGCCGCCCTGCTCGCCGTGGTGCACGCGGTGGGCTCAAGGGTCCGCGCCCGCTGGTCCGAATGGTGCAGCCCCGTCCTTCTGGCCGGGGCTTTTCTGCTGCCGCCCGCCGCCGCGGCGCTGGTCGCCGTGCCCGGTGCGCTGCTCGCCCGCGTCGAGCGGCCCCCGGCCGGGACGCGGCGGGCCTGGCGCGCCGCACGGCTCTCGCTGGCCGTCTGGGCCGCCTCGTGCGCCTTCGCGGCTCTGGGCGGCCCTCGGGCCCTCAGCGCCCTGTGGGCGCTCGGTGGCGGCGTCCAGGACCCCGTTGCGCAGCTTGCCGCCGCCGAGGCATCCGGTACGCCCGGCTTTGCGTACGCCCTGGCGGCCGCCGTCGCCGCCGCGCTCGTCCTGGGGCTGACCGCCACCGCCCTGGAGGGCGGGGTGCTGGTCACCGCTGAGCGCCACTCCCCGCGCGCCGCCTGGTGCGGCCGGCTGCCCGGCGCGCTCGCCCCGTATCTGGTGCACGGGCCCGCCGGGCTCGCCATGGCGGTGCTCTGGCGCAGCCCTTACGGACCGGCGGCGGCCCTGCTGGTGCTGCTGCCGATGTACGTCTGCGCCTGCGGCTTCGTGCTCTACCGCCGCGAGAGCGCCGCCCATCAGGCCACCATCCGGGCCCTGGTCCAGGCGGTCGACATCAAGGACCGCTACACCCGGGGCCACAGCGAGCGCGTCGGCCGGGCCTCCGCGATGATCGCCCGCGAGCTGGGCATGAGCGGCGACCGGCTGGAGGGGGTGCGGATCGCGGGCATCCTCCACGACGTGGGCAAGCTCGGTGTGCCCACCCGGCTGCTGCGGAAGAACGGCCCGCTCACCCCCGATGAGCGCCGGGTGATCGAGCTCCACCCCGAGTACGGCGACGAGATGGTGCGCGGCATCGGCTTCCTGGGCGAGGCGCGGGCCGCGATCCTCCACCACCATGAGCGGCTGGACGGCAGCGGCTATCCGTACGGGCTCGCCGGGGCGCAGATCCCCGAGTTCGCCCGGGTGGTCGCGGTGGCGGACGCCTTCGACGCGATGACCTCGACGCGTACGTACCGCAGGGCCCGGCCGGTGGACACGGCCGTGGAGGAGCTGAAGCGGTGCGCGGGATCGCAGTTCGACCCCCGGATGGTGCGGGCCCTCAGCACCGCCCTGGACCGCCACGGCTGGCATGCGGCGGTCACCGCGGACGCCCCCGAGGAGCGCGGAAACGTCCCGCCAGATCCCCTGAGCCCGCCGCTGGAGCTGCCGCCCCTGGTGCGCGCGGCGGCCTCCGGCCCGGCGGACGACCCCGAGCCCCGCCCCGGCCGCGGCGGCCCTGGCGGTGCGCCATGAGCCCCACCCAGGACCCGCCCGCCGCACCCGGCCCGGACGGCCCGGACCGGGACCCCCGGCCCGGGCGGCGCTCGCGCCGCGCCGTCCCGAACGGCCTCGCGCCCGGGACGGCCCCCGTACGGGCCGGGAGAGAGCCCGGCCCGCCTGGTGCCCCGGACGCCTCAGGCGCCCCGGATGTCCCGGAAGCCTTGGACGACAGCGAGGCCCGCGGCCCGGACCGCCCCGGACCGCGCGACCGGGACGAGAGCGCGGCCCAGTGGCCATCCAGGGCGGCCCGCCCCGCCCCGGCACCGGCCGCACCCCGCCTCCCGAACGCCCTCCGCGGGAGCCTCGGCTGGCTCGCGGAACGACACGACCGAGCCCTCCACCGCGCCCGCCGACAACAAGGCGAGACCGCGCCCGCCTGTGAGGAGGCCCGGCCTACGGCCGCCGACGAGGGCGGTGGTCCGGCCGCGGACCGCGAGGGGGGCGGCGCTGCGGGCGTTCCTAAGGGGGGCCGGGGCGAGAACGTCCACGAGGAGGGCCAGGGCGCGGGCGTCCGTAAGGGAGGCAAGGACGAGAACGTCCGCGAGCAGGGCCAGGGTGCGGGCGTCCCCGAGGGAGACCAGGGCGCAGGCGCCCGCCAGGCGAGCCGTGATGCAGGCGTTTGCGGGAAGGGCCGTGGCGCGGGCCTCCCCGAGGGAGGCAGGGGCGCGGGGGGTCGCGAGGAAGGCCGCGGCGCGGCCGTCTGTAAGGGAGTCCAGGGCGCGGCCGTCCGTAAGGGCGACCAGGGCGCAGGCGTCCGTGAAGAGGGCCGGAGCGCGGGCGTCCGTAAGGGCGGCGTGGGCGTCGTCCGTAAGGGCGGTGCGGGCGTACGTCGGGCGAGCCGCGGCGCGGGTGTCCGTAAGGGCGGCGTGGGCGTCCGCTGGGCGGGCCGCAGCGCGGGTGTCCGTAAGGGAAGCCGGGGTCCGGGCTACCGCGACAGGGGCGTGGGCGCCCGGGGTCGACGGCGGGAGCGCATATCGGGGCGCCGTTGCGGCGGCCTTACCGTCGTCGCCGTCTACGGCGCGGCCGGGGCGCTTGCCGTGGTCGCGCTTGTGTGGACCGAGTGGCATGGGGTGCGGCAGCCGGAGGCGGCGCTGGCCTTCGGGGCGCTCATCGCCGTAGGGGAGGCGATCCGGTGCGTGGAGGCACCGCCCGCGCTTCCGGGGGGCAGTGGGGTGCCCGATCCACGTGGTGAGCCCGCGCCCGTCGCCGCCGCGGGCGCCCTCGGCTACGCCCTGCTCGGGCGGCTCGGCGGGGAGCCGACCACACACGGTGTCCTCCAGGTGGTCACCGTCGTCGTGGCCGCCTCCCTGGCCGGGCTGGTGGCGCCGCTGGCGCTCGGCTGCCCGGTCGACCCCGGCCACACCGCCCGCCGGGTGCTGACCGTCGCGTTCGCCGCCATCTGCTTCCAACCGCTGCACCGGACCGGCCTCTTGGCCTCCTGGTTCGGCCACAGCCCGTATCTCGTGGGCTATTTGCTCGCCCTGCTGGCCCTGACCGCTCTGTGCGACGCGGTCCTGGCCGCCGCCCTCGCCCGCGCCCGTACCGGCTGGCCTTACGGACCGCTGCTCCGCGACGAGCTGCGTTCGCTGCCCGGCGTGGCGGCGGCCGTCTGCGCGACCGCGGTGGTGATGCCGCTCACCGTGGCCGTCGCCGGGCTGTGGCCGGTGCCGGTGCTGGCGGTGCCGCTGCTGCTGATCCAGTACTCCTACCGCCGCTACGCGGGGATACGGGCCACCTACCGCCAGACCATCGCCTCCTTGGCCCGGTCGACCGAGATAGCCGGGTACACCCCGACGGGCCACGCCCGTGAGGTGGCCGCGCTGAGCCGGGCGGTCGGGCGTGAGCTGGGGCTCTCCGAGCCGCGGCTGACCGTGCTGGAGTACGCGGCGCTGATGCACGACATCGGCCAGCTCTCGCTGCTGGACCCGGTGCCCGCCGGGGCCACCGAGCCGCTGCCCGCCGCCGAGCAGCGCAAAATCGCGCTGCTCGGCGGCGCTGTGGTCCGCCAGACCGGGGTACCCGCCGAGGTGGCACAGGTCGTGGAGCGCCAGGCGGACCCGTACCGCGAGCAGCCGCTCGCCGCGCGTATCGTGCGCGCGGTGAACGCGTATACCGAGCTGGTCAGCGGGCCAGGGGCCGAGGGCGCGGCCGGGGCTGCGGCCCTGCGCGCCCTGGAGCGGCTGCGGCTGGCCACGGCGCGCGACTTCGACCCCATCGTGGTCGAGACGCTCGCCACGGTGCTGTCGCGCCAGGTGTACGGCCGGCCTCGGTGAGAACTCGCCGGTAATAAGCGGGGCTCCCGAGGGGCATGGTTGGATGCGAGGAGAGGGGTGCCAGGCCGAATGGCCGGTGGCAAGGAGGTGTGGAGGGCTTCGCATCCCGGCCGGAGGGTGAGGGGCCGGGCTGAGATGTCCGCGAATGTGTGGCAGGTTGTCTTCGAGGGAGGGCGACGCCGTCCGCGAAGGCATCTGGTACGGGACGACTTCGATACCGGCAGGCGGGAATCGTGAAGATCTTCGGCAAGGTACGGCACCGGCCGTCCGCCTCATGGCGGCAGGCCACGGACCGTGCGTTCACGCTCATCGGCGACGGCCGGTACGAGGACGCGGGAGCGCTGCTGACCCGCGCCGCCGACCTGGAGCCGTGGCTGTCGGAGTCCTGGTTCAACCTGGCGCTGCTGCACAAGTTCCGGCACGACTGGGAGCAGGCGCGCGCCGCGGGGCTGCGGGCGGTCGCGCTGCTGGACCGCGAGACGGGCGCTCCGGACTGGTGGAACGTGGGAATCGCGGCCACCGCGCTGCAGGACTGGCCGCTGGCCCGCCGCGCCTGGCAGGCGTACGGGCTGAAGGTGCCCGGAGAGGCGTCCGCGTCCGGGGAGCCGCTCGGCATGGAGCTGGGCAGCGCGGCGGTGCGGCTGTCCCCGGAGGGCGAGGCCGAGGTTGTCTGGGGCCGCCGGCTGGACCCGGCCCGGATCGAGGTGCTGTCCATCCCGCTGCCGTCGTCCGGGCGGCGCTGGGGCGAGGTGGTGCTGCACGACGGCGTACCGCACGGTGAGCGCGTGACCTCCGCGGGCCCCTCGTACCCGGTCTTCGACGAGATCGAGCTGTGGGCGCCGTCCCCGGTGCCGACCTGGGTGGTGCTGCTGGAGGCGGCCACCGAGGCCGACCGGGACGCCCTGGAGCGGCTCGCGGCGGACGCGGGCTTCGCGGCCGAGGACTGGTCGTCGTCGGTGCGGCTGCTGTGCCGCTCCTGCTCGGAGAGCCGGATGCCCAGCGACGAGGGCGAGGGCGAGCATCTGGACCCGCACGACCACAGCGAACCGGGCCACCCCGGGCCGCTGGGCCACCGTATGGCGGGCTCGGGCTCGCTGTGGGTCCCCGAGCGCGAATGCGGGATCGCGGCGCCCGGCGGGCTGGTGCGGGGGCTGCTGGACGGCTGGGTCGCCGACAGCCCGGACACCCGTGAGTGGCGGGACCTGGAAGAGGTCTGCTGACCGCCTGGCGGCTGGCGGATCGTGCCGCCTGCGGCGGGCTGTTCCCCTCCCCGCCCCTTCCCGAAACTGTGGCTCCGCCCCAGACCCCGAGCCGGGCGGGCCGGACGTGTGCGGGGGCTGCCCGGTCATCCACCGTGCCGGCGTGCCGACCGCGATCAGCCTGCTGGTGCAGGCACTCGCGGCGGCGACGGCCGGTTCCCCGCTCCCAGGAGCCAGGTGGGAAGTGAAACCGGGGCTCCGCCCTTGACCCCATGTCCTGGCCGGTGAGCTGATCGCGGCGACGGTCGGGTCGTCGGCCTCCCGGGGGCCCGGGGGGCGGGGCCCCGGTCGTGGGAAGGGGCGGGGAGGGGGGAAGATCCGCCGGAGGCGGCCCGTTCACAGCGCGTAAGCACACCGCGCCCGGGCGCGTCGTGCCCGTACCCTGTAGGGCGACGCATCACGGTTGAGGGAAGGCACACGGCGGACGATGTCGCAGCAAGGGACGAAACAGCAGGTGGTCGACGATTTCATCGTGGACACGGAGGACTGCGAGGAGCGTGAGCGGGCCTTCCGCGAGCGCGGCACCGCCCGCCCGATCACCGTTTACGGCAACCCGGTCCTGCACAAGGAGTGCCGGGACGTGACCGTGTTCGACGAGGGGCTGGCGCGGCTCGTCGACGACATGTTCGCCAGCCAGCGGGCGGCGGAGGGCGTGGGCCTGGCCGCCAACCAGATCGGTGTCGACCTTAAGGTCTTCGTCTACGACTGCATGGACGACGAGGGCGTTCGCCATGTGGGCGTGGTGTGCAACCCGGTGCTGGAGGAGCTGCCCGCCGACCGCCGGGTGCTGGACGACTCCAATGAGGGCTGTCTGTCGGTTCCCACGGCCTACATGGAGCTGGCCCGCCCCGACTACGCGGTGGTGCGCGGCCAGGACCTCGACGGCGAGCCGATCGCGGTGCGTGGCACCGGCTACTTCGCGCGCTGTCTGCAGCACGAGACCGACCACCTGTACGGCTACCTGTACATCGACCGGCTCTCCAAGCGCGACCGTAAGGATGTGCTGAAGCAGATGGCCGAGGGCACCGCCCGCTATGAGACGGTGCCCAACGACTGAGTGTGCCGTACCTCACAGGGCGGGCCGGACCCACGCGGGGTCCGGCCCGCCCTGTGGCATCAGAAGTCGTCGTCGAAGGCGACCGAGCCCTCGACCGCGACCTGGTAGGCCGAGGCGCGGCGCTCGAAGAAGTTGGTCAGCTCCTGGACGTTCTGCAGCTCCATGAAGGAGAACGGGTTCTCCGAGCCGAAGACCGCGGGGAAGCCGAGGCGCATTAGGCGCTGGTCGGCCACGCACTGCAGATACTCCTGCATCGACGCGGTGTTCATGCCCGGCAGCCCGTCCCCGCACAGATCGCGGGCGAACTGCAGCTCCGCCTCGACGGCCTCCTTGAGCATGTCGGTGACCTGCTGCTGGAGTTCGTCGTCGAAGAGGTCCGGCTCCTCCTCGCGGACGGTGTCCACGACCGAGAAGGCGAACTCCATGTGCATCGACTCATCGCGGAACACCCAGTTGGTGCCCGTCGCTAGGCCGTGCAGCAGCCCGCGCGAGCGCAGCCAGTACACGTACGCGAAGGCGCCGTAGAAGAACAGCCCCTCGATGCAGGCCGCGAAGCAGATCAGGTTGAGCAGGAAGCGGCGGCGGTCCTCCTTGGTCTCCAGCCGGTCGATCTTCTCCACCGAGTCCATCCAGCGGAAGCAGAACTCCGCCTTCTCTCTGATGGAGGGGATGTTCTCGACGGCGGCGAAGGCCGCGGCGCGGTCGTCCGGGTCGGGGAGGTAGGTGTCCAGCAGCGTCAGATAGAACTGGACATGCACCGCCTCCTCGAAGAGCTGCCGCGACAGATACAGCCGCGCCTCGGGGGAGTTGATGTGCTTGTAGAGCGTCAGCACCAGATTGTTGGACACGATCGAGTCGCCGGTCGCGAAGAAGGCGACCAGACGGCCGATCAGATGCTGCTCACCGGGGGAGAGTTTGGCGAGGTCGGTGACGTCGGAGTGGAGGTCGACCTCCTCCACGGTCCAGGTGTTCTTGATCGCGTCGCGGTAGCGGTCGTAGAACTCCGGGTACCGCATCGGCCGCAGGGTGAGTTCGAAGCCCGGGTCGAGCAGGTTCTTCTGGGATGTGGGGGACATTACTGGCAGGCCTCGCAGGACTCGGGGTTTTCCAGGGAGCAGGCGATCGCGTCGGCCTCGGCCGGAGCCTGCTGTACGGGGATGGGGGCGGGCGCGGGCGCGGTGGCCGCGGCGCCGCCGCCACGGGCGCTCTGGGCGATCCGGGTGGCCGGACGCGAGCGCAGGTAGTACGTGGTCTTGATGCCGCGCTTCCAGGCGTACGCGTACATCGAGCTGAGCTTGCCGATGGTCGGCGAGGCCATGAAGAGGTTCAGCGACTGGCTCTGGTCGAGGTACGGGGTGCGGGCCGCCGCCATCTCGATCAGGGCGCGCTGCGGGATCTCCCACGCGGTGCGGTACAGGTCTCGTACGTCCGCGGGCACCCAGGAGAACTCCTGGACCGAGCCGTTGGACTCGCGCAGCGCCTCGCGGGTCTGGGCGTCCCAGACGCCCAGCTTCTTGAGGTCGTTCACCAGATAGGAGTTGACCTGCAGGAACTCCCCGCTGAGCGTTTCGCGCTTGAAGAGGTTGGAGACCTGCGGCTCGATGCACTCGTAGACGCCCGCGATGGAGGCGATGGTGGCGGTCGGCGCGATCGCCAGCAGCAGTGAGTTCCGCATCCCGGACTTCGCCATCCGGGTGCGCAGCGCCTCCCAGCGCTCCGGCCAGGTGGCCACCGCGTCCGTGTAGTGGTCCGGGTGCAGCACACCGCGCGCGGTGCGGGTCTCGGACCAGGCCGGGTGCGGGCCGTGGCGCTCGGCGAGCTCGCAGGACGCCTCGTACGCGGCGAGCATGATGCGCTCGGAGATCCGCGTGGAGAGCGCCTTGGCCTCGGGCGAGTCGAACGGCAACCGCAGCCGGAAGAAGACGTCCTGCAGCCCCATCAGGCCCAGACCCACCGGGCGCCAGCGGGAGTTGGAGGCCCCGGCCTCGTCCGTGGGGTAGAAGTTGATGTCCACCACGCGGTCGAGGAAGGTCACGGCCGTGTGGACGGTGGCGTCGAGGCGCTCCCAGTCCAACTGCCCGTCCTCGTCCAGGTGTGCGGCGAGGTTGACCGAGCCGAGGTTGCACACGGCGGTCTCGCCGTCGTTGGTGACCTCCAGGATCTCGGTGCACAGATTCGAGGAGTGGACGACCCTGCCGGGCTCGGCGGTCTGGTTGGCGGTGCGGTTGGCGGCGTCCTTGAACGTCATCCAGCCGTTGCCGGTCTGCGCGAGGGTGCGCATCATCCGGGCGTACAACTGCCGCGCCGGGACCTGCTTGACCGCCCGCCCCTCGGCCTCGGCTTTCCGGTACGCGGCGTCGAACTCGTCGCCCCACAGGTCCACCAGATCGGGCGCGTCGACCGGGGAGAACAGCGACCAGTCGGCGTCCGCCTCGACCCGGCGCATGAACTCGTCCGGGATCCAGTGGGCGATGTTCAGGTTGTGGGTCCGGCGGGCCTCCTCGCCGGTGTTGTCCCGCAGCTCCAGGAACTCCTCGAGGTCCGCGTGCCAGGTCTCCAGGTAGACGCAGGCCGCGCCCTTGCGCCGGCCGCCCTGGTTGACGGCGGCCACCGAGGCGTCGAGTGTGCGCAGGAACGGCACGATGCCGTTGGAGTGCCCGTTGGTGCCCCGGATCAGCGAACCGCGCGCCCGGATACGGGAGTAGGACAGGCCGATGCCGCCCGCGTGCTTCGACAGCCGTGCCACCTGGTGGTAGCGGTTGTAGATCGAGTCCAGCTCGTCCAGCGGCGAGTCCAGCAGATAGCAGGACGACATCTGCGGATGCCGGGTGCCGGAGTTGAACAGCGTGGGGGAGCTGGGCAGATACGACAGCGTGCTGGTCAGCCGGTACAGCTCGGCCACATCGTCCAGCGCCCGCTCCGAGAGGTTCTCGGCGAGCCCGCAGGCCACCCGCAGCAGGAAGTGCTGCGGGGTCTCGATCACCTGACGGGTGATGGGGTGGCGCAGCAGATAGCGGCTGTAGAGGGTGCGCAGTCCGAAGTAGCCGAAGCGCTTGTCGGCGCCGTCGGCCAGGGCCCGCTCCACCAGCGCGTCCAGCCGTGCGGCGTGGGCGGCGGCGAACTCCGCGGTGGAGTCGGCGAGCAGGCCCTCACGGTGGCCCACCTGGACGGAGGTGGAGAAGGAGACCGCGCCCTGCCCGGCCGCCTCCTCCGTGATGGTGAGCGCCAGCAGCCGCGCGGCCAGCCGCGAGTATTCCGGCTCCTCGGCGATCAGCCCGGCCGCCGCCTCGGTCGCCAGGCCACGCAACTCCGCCTCGTCCGAGCCGGGATGGCGGCCGCGCAGGGCGGCGGCCGCGACCTTACCGGGGTCGGTGGCAGGCAGGTCGGCGGTGAGTCCGGTGAGGGTCCGCAGCAGGGCGGTTCCGGGCGCGTCGTGCGCTGCCTGAGAAACCGCCTGCTCTGAAACCGGATCTGCGGGCGCGATGGTCACTGAGGTGCTCTCCCTCGCTCGGCCGGGGCCACGAGGGGGTGCGATGGGCGCGTACGGGCATGCCGATGCCGCACTCCTCGTACGTCAGGCACACCACGCAGCGTCCATCGGCCCAACCCTCGAGGCCGGGGGACGTGTTCACACAGGGCCGTCGGCAGGTGCTCGGACTTACGGGCACGCCGCATAAGCGCACACGTACACCGTTGCGGGACAGTTCCGGATTCCCACCGGATTCCCCTGCGGCGACAGCGAGGACGAGCATACATCTTGTGTCGGCCGACGCACGCACCCCCATATCTTGTGTCGCGAGGTGCGGAGTTTCGCATGAATGTGCTAATGCGTTCCGGAGGTGGCCCGTGACCTGGGGCCCGTGGCAGCCCGCAGCCGGGCGCGCACGCGAACCCGTAGCCCGGCACACGAGCCCGTGACCCGGCGCGCGCGAGCCCATGGCCCAGGACGCGCGCCGCCAGTCGTCACAGCTCCACGGTGAACGCCCACAGGGTGAGCTCCAACTTGGCTATCGGCGACCAGTCCCGCTCCGGGGCCCGCACAAACCCCAGCCGCTCGTACAGCCGGTGGGCGGCGGTCATGGACTGCTGGCTGCTGATCACGATCCGCCGCAGCCCCAGCGCGCGCCCCCGGTCCAGGCAGGCGCGCACCAGCGCCTCGGCCGCCCCGCGCCGCCGCGACTCCGCCCGCACGGCCAGCATCCGGAACTCGCCCTCGCCGGGCCGGGCCAGCTCCGCATACGCCCCGCCGTACACCGCGAACGCCACGGCCCCCAGCACCTCGTCACTCGCCGCGTCCGCCGCGACCAGCAGCTCGGCCTCGGCGGCCCGGCGCCGGGCGTCGCGCAGGGGGGTGAGATATGGATCACTGTCGCCGAAGTCCAGGAGCCCGTCCCCGAGATACACCTGGGCGGTGAGCTCGCCGATCCCGTCCAGCTCCTCGTCCCGCGCGTGCCTGATCGTGATGTCCATGGCCGCAGTCTGCCGCACACCACTGACAGCCGGGCCGCCATGCGTCCGGCGCCGGTCTTCGCCGTCACTCGCAGCTCTGCGCCGTCACTGGGCGGTGGTGTTGATCACTCCGGTGGAGCCCGCGCGCTTGTTGGCGGCGTCGGCTTCCTGATAGGTGAAATAGCGCCGGACCGTGCCGTCCGGGAGCGTCAACTCGTAGACGACAACGGGTTGCGGGCCCCCACGTGCCCCTCCGCCGCAGTTGCAGGCCATGGCTGCCGTTCCTTTCCCTGGAGTCCAGTACGGGTCGGTGTCAGTCCAGCCACCGCGAGGCGACCCCGGCGAGGTAGGAGAGCGTCAGGGCGGTGGCCGGGAGGTGGAACCACGCGGTGGTGTGCAGCAAGGAGGCGTAGACGGCGATGGCGGCGGCGACCCAGGTGCTGGTGCACCAGCCGCAGTTGACGAGGTAGGAGGGCCGGGAGTCGTCGCCGAAGCGGTCGGCGACCCAGGTTCTGAACCCCGCCGCCAGCGTGTCCTTGGTGATGAAGCGGGTGATACGGCAGGTGGTGCCGAGGGCGAGGAGGAACGCGGCGAGGCTCATCGGATCGCTCCCTCCCCGGGTGGTCCCGCACGGGTTGGCACTGCCGATGTCACTCATTAGAGGCACGGTGGAGGACGGCAGGCCATACTCCGGCCGCGCGTTCCCCCGAATAGCGGAGCGCTTGTCATACAAGCTCGCCGCCAGGCGCGCCCAGATGCGCCAAACGAGTGATGGCAGCCCCGGAACCTTGAGTGACGGGGGTGGGCGTGGATAACTGGAAACGTGCCGCCGAGGCTTCCCCATACCTCGTCGGCCATCCAGGAGCCGGGCGTTCGTCCCGTAGCTCCGCTCTCATCCGGCGCATCGCTTCCGCGCCCTGACCGGCCGCCCGGCGGCTTTCCGTTCCTCCGGTGCCGGCCTGCCTCGACCGCGCGGCGACGACGAGGCGTTGACCAGCGGCTTGCCCACGACATCGGCATGCCGTCGGCGCATATCACCCGAACCCTTCCCGGGAGGACCAACCATGACCTCGACCGCTCTCGCGACCGCCGCCCCCACCGCGGCCAACTGGCCCCCGTCGCAGGTGGGACCGCCGTTGCTGCTGTCCGTGGTGCCCAACTCGGGCCCCGCCGCCGGTGGGAACCTCGTCCAGCTCAACGGGCAGAACCTGCGCAACGTCATCAGCGTGACCTTCGGCGGCGTGCCCGCCCAGATCGTCAGCCAGAGCAGTTCCGGTGGCGGCGGCTGGGATGGTGACTGGGGCGGCGGCTGGGGCGGCGGTGGCTGGCCCGGAGGCGGCTGGCCGGGCAATCCCACCAACGACATCGTCGTGGTGATAGCCCCGCCGCACGCGCCCGGGTCCGTCCAGGTCCTGGTCACCACCACTGTCGGCACCAGCAACAGCCAGGTGTACACCTACGTGGCGCCGACGCCGCCCACCGCCTTCTCCATCACCCCGACCGTGGGACCGACCACCGGCGGCACCCTGTACTTGATCACGGGCACCAACCTGACCGGGGTCACCAGTGTCACCTTCGGCGCGAACCCCTCGGCGATCCTGACCATCAACCCGGGCGGGACCGGCCTGGTCGGCATCACCCCGGCAGGTCCGCCCGCGGGCGGTAACGTCACCGTCACGCTGAGCGGCCCCAACGGGACCACCACCGTCCCCGGCGGTTTCACCTACTTCGTCACGCCGCCCGCCCCGGTGCCCACCAACATCACGCCCAACACCGGACCTATCGCCGGCGGCACCGCGTTCACCATCAACGGCACCAACCTCGGCAGCGTGCTGGGCGTGCTGTTCAACGGCGTCGCCGCCACCGGTGTGACCGCCACCGCCACCACGGTCACCGGCACCACCCCGGCCGGGGTGCCCGGCACCGCGACCGTCACGCTGGTGACGGCCTTCGGGACCGTCACCGTCCCCGGCGGCTTCCTCTACGTCTGACGCGCACATCCGGCCGAACCGCGCCGGTCACCGGGCCCCCTTCCGTCGGGGCCCGGTGACCGGCGACGTCCGTTCGAGCTGCTGAGGACTCACCGGTCACCTTTCGTCGCCCTCGACCGTCAAGGACGACATGGATGTCTACGAAGCGATCACGAGCCGACGAGCGGTGCGCGGGTTCACGGACGAGCCGGTCTCGAGGGAGGTGCTCGAGCGGGTCCTCTCCGCCGCCGCCCGCTCACCGTCCGGCGGAAACCTCCAGCCATGGCGGACATATGTGGTGACCGGCGCCCCGCTGGCCGAGCTCAAGAAGCGCACCGCCGAGCGCGTGGCCGCGGACGATCCCGGGGACGAGCGTGAGTACCCGATGTACCCGCCCGAGCTGCCGAGCCCGTACCGCGAGCGCCGCGCCGAGGCCGCCGAGCGGCGCTACGCCGCGCTCGGTATCCCACGGGAGGATCAACGGGCGCGCCACAGGGCCGTCGCCGCCAACTGGGACTGCTTCGGCGCGCCCACCGCTCTGTTCTGCTACCTCGACCGCCGCATGGGACCGGCCCAATGGGCCGACGCGGGCATGTGTCTGCAGACCGTCATGGTGCTGCTTCGCGCCGAGGGACTGCACAGCTGCGCCCAGATGGCGTGGTCGGTGTACCGCCGGACCGTCGCGGAGGTCGTGTCACCGCCGGAGGGGCTGGTCCTGTTCTGCGGGATGTCGATCGGCTACGAGGATGCCACCGTGCCGTACGCCCGCACGGACCGGGCCCCGCTCACCGAGACGGTCACCTTTCTCGGCGACTAGGGGCGTCCGGTTGTGCGGCTGGCGCCGGGTGCTGCGGGGACCGGGACCAGCTGGCCAGCAGCTTCAGGCGGTCCGCGGAGGGGGACCCTGGTTCGGCGGTGGAGACGCCCAGGGTCTGCTCGGGGTCGTCGGCGGGGGTGAATGCCTCGTAGCCCAGGACGAGGTCGCCGACGACGGGATGGTGGTAGCGCTTGGTGCCGTGGGTGCGCTGGAACACGTCGTGGCTGGCCCACCAGTGGCGAAAATCCGCGTCCTGGACGGAGAGTTCGCCGATGAGCTCGGCCAGGGCGGGGTCATGCGGGTGACGTCCTGCGTACAGGCGAAGTGAGGCGACGATGGCGCGGGCGGCGTCTTCCCAATCGGCGTACAGGGTCCGGTAGTGGTCGTCGAGGAAGACCAGGCGGGCCATGTTGCGGCTGCGGGCGGGCAGGGCCTCGAAGTCCGTGTACAGGGCGCGGGCGAGATGGTTGGCGGCCAGGACGTCCATGCGGCGGCCGTAGACGAGGGCGGGGACGTCGGTGAGGCTGTCGAGCAGCAGTCGCAGACCGGGGCGGACGCGCTGCGGGGGCAGCGGGCGAGGACGGGTGCGGGTCGGTTTGGCGATCCGGACCAGGTGGGCGCGCTCCAGATCGTTGAGGCGCAGGGCGCGGGCGATCGCGTCCAGGACGGATGCGGAGACGTTGAGGTGGCGTCCGCGCTCCAGGCGGATGTAGTAGTCGACGCTGACGCCGGCGAGCTGGGCGACCTCCTCGCGCCGTAGGCCCGGAACGCGGCGGGTGCCGGGCTGGGGTGCCAGGCCCGCCTCCTCGGGGGTGATCTTCGCGCGGCGCGAGCGGAGAAAATCCCGCAGCTCGCTGTTCGGTTCCTGGGCCATACCACCACCGTAGACCGGGGTGACCTGGGGAGTAGCTGCGCCAGAGGGGGTTTGTTGGACCCCCGGTCAGAGCGGGTCTCCCACCCCGGCCGCGAGCGGTGCTCGGCTGGTGGAAAGCAAGCACGCACCTGGAGGAACCCCTGATGAAGCGCAGGATTCTCGGCGGCACCGGCATGTCGGTGAGCGAATACGCACTCGGCACGATGATGTTCGGCGCGATGGGCAACACCGACCACGACGAGTCGGTCCGCATGATCCACACGGCACTGGACGCCGGGATCAACCTCATCGACACCGCCGACGTGTACTCCGGCGGCGAGTCGGAGATGATCGTGGGCAAGGCACTGAAGGGCCGCCGCGATGACATCGTCCTGGCCACCAAATTCGGGCTGGCGATGGGCGAGGACCCCAACCGGGGCGGCGGCTCGGCCCGCTGGATCCGCCGCGCGGTGGAGGACAGCCTGCGCCGCCTGGACACCGACCACGTCGACCTGTACCAGATGCACCGCCCGGACCCGCACACCGACATCGACGAGACCCTCGGCGTCCTGTCGGACCTGGTCCGGGCCGGGAAGGTCCGGGCCATCGGCGGCTCGTTCTTCTCCCCCGAGGAGATCGTGCAGGCCCAGTGGACGGCCGAACGCCGCGGCCACCACCGTTTCCGCACCGAGCAGCCGCCGTACTCGATCCTCACCCGCGGGGTGGAGAGCCGGGTGCTGCCCACCGCCCAGCGCTACGGCATGGGCGTGCTGACCTTCGGCCCGCTCAACTCCGGCTGGCTCTCAGGCCGCGCGGATCCCACCGCCGGGCACCGCAGCGCCGGCGCGGGGGCGAAGATGTTCGATCTCACCCAGCCGGGCGTACAGGCCAAGGCCGACGCCGTGCGCGAACTGACCGCTCTGGCCGCTGAGGCCGGCCTGCCGCTGCCTCATCTGGCCACCGCTTTCGTCCGTGCCCATCCGGCGGTCACCGCGGTACTCATCGGCCCGCGCCGCCCCGAACAGCTGACCGACCTCCTCGCCGCGGCCGACGTAGAACTCGGCGACGACATCCTCGATCGCATCGACGAGATCGTCCCGCCCGGCGTCGACGTGAATCCCGGCGACTTCTACATCGACCCCACCCCGCCGATCACCGACAAACGCCTGCGCCGCCGCTGATCTTCACCGTGGACACCCGCCGACGACCAGCGTGAGTATCCCGCCCACCCCTCACACCAGACCCATGACCTGCAACTTCACGATGCACAGTGCGTACTGGTCGGCCGGGCCCCCCTTTTCCGAGGGCCCCGGCCGCGTGTTGATGTGGGTGGAAACCGCCTAGCTGTCCTCAGTGCTCCTGCGGCGCCGCATCCACCACACCAGTGTTCCGCCGACCGCCGCGAGAGCCCCGGCGATGCCCGCGATCAGATCCACAGGGGTGTCGGATCCGGTGTCGGCGAGGTTCCCGTCCGGGTCCTTGGTGGCCGGGGGCTGACTGGCGTCGCCGCCGCCCGGGGTGGACGGGTCGGGCGCCGGAGTGGTCGGCTGGTCGGTCGGTTTGTCCGTGGGCTTGTCCGTGGGAGTCGGGGTCGGTGTCGGGGTGGGGTCGTCGCCGCCGGGGAGCTTGCCGGAGGTGCCTCCGAGGTAGGTGGTCTCGGTGTCCTGGTAAGTCGTCTCGGCGCCGGTGGAGGTCTTCGTGGTCTTGTCCAGGCCGCGGTGCTCGAGGTTGAACTGGGTGCGGGTGATGTTCCGCTTGGGGGCCTTGGAGAAGTCCACGCCGCCGACGGTGATCACCCAGACCTCCTGGCCCTTGGTGAGTTCGTACTTGAACTCGCCTTCGGTGAAGATCTTCCGGTACTTGTCGAAGACCTGCTGCTTGTCCCAGTCCTGGTTGGGGGCGCGCAGATGATGTTGTGGAAGTCGGTCGGCGACACCGCGTCCTTGCGGCGGATGTACTCGGCCGCGACGCGGGCGTTGTAGACCCGGCGCAGGTCGGCGTACTGCGGCTAGGTGTTGATCCACTTCTCGACGAGCGGGACCACGGTGTTGTGGAGGACGCGTTCGTTCTGCTCGATCTCGGCCTTGGTGAGGTCGTCGGCGCAGGAGTTGCCGCCGCCGGGGCCGGGGGTGTTGATGTCCATGTATTCCGACTTGAGCTTCAGCGGGGCGTCGAGGATGTAGACGCCGCCGTCCTGCTCACGGACCTTGGCCGTCTTGGGCTCGATCCAGTTGCGGCCGGAGTTCAGGCAAGGCCAGCCGTTGCGCTTGACCAGGCCGTCCCACGCGGCCTTACCGGTTTCGGTCTTGGGGTCCATGGCCTTGAAGAAGTCGTGCTTGAGGCGGAGGTCGGCCTCCAGCAGTACGCGACCGGCGTCGCGTCGGCGCCCGGAAGGTCCATGCCCGCGGCGGCGACGATGACCGCGTCGGGGTAGCGCTCGGCGAGCGCATTCGCCTGCTCCTCGATGGGGAAGCTCTCGGACAGGCTGATCAGGGCAGGGTCGTTGATCTGGATGACGCCGCCCCAGCAGCCGACCCGGATCACATCCAGGTCGGCGCGGGTGTCCACCTCGATGAGTTCGGTGACGGGAATCGTCCCTTGGCCGTCCAGGACCCGGTCGACGGTGCCGAACGCTTCCGCGAACGACCGCGCCCGTGCCTCATCGTGGGCCTCCAGCACGCCATCGGGGCCGGGGAACGGCGGGTGCACGACGGTCAGGGTGAACTCGCCGTGCCGCTCCACGGGTTCATCGGCGGGGTAGTCCCACAGGGTCTCGTCAGACATGGACGACACCGTAGCGGCGGGGTGGGGCCGGGGGCGGTGGCACCGCCGTGGCAGCGTCGTCCATATGTGTGCGTGAAGCACCTTTCAGTCCCGCCAATGGCCGTGTCTCTGCTTGACTGTGCCTCTTCATCGTGTGCATTCTGCACACGATGAAGTTATCTGTGGAAGGCGAAGCCAATATGCCCCGTGTCTCGGAACCCGAAGTGATCATCTGCGGCGCCGGTGCCGCCGGACTGACACTCGCCATTGATCTCGCCCGCAGAAATGTCGGCTTCCTGCTGATCGACAAGGCGGCCGGGCCCTTCATGGGATCCCGGGGCAAGGGGATACAGCCCCGCAGCCAGGAGGTGTTCGAGGACCTCGGCGTCATCGACCGGATCGTGGCCTCCGGCGGGGAGTACCCCGTACAGCGCTTCTACACGGACGAGGGGCCGGTCGACCGG
This sequence comes from Streptomyces sp. NEAU-YJ-81, assembly GCF_017592595.1. NCBI lineage: Bacteria > Bacillati > Actinomycetota > Actinomycetes > Kitasatosporales > Streptomycetaceae > Streptomyces > Streptomyces sp. NEAU-YJ-81. The sequence continues at coordinate 241,160 of NZ_JAGFNO010000008.1, forward strand.
TCCGCCATCGAGCTGTCCGGCCCGACGCCGACGGAGCCGTACCAAATACCCCTGCTGGTACCGCAGTTCCTCACCGAGCGCTGTCTGCGCGAGCGGCTCGCCGAGCTCGGGCACGCCCCGCTCTACGGCCACGAGCTCACCGGCGTCGACCAGGACGACGACGGCGTGTCCGCGCGGATCGCCACCCCGGCCGGGGAGCGGACCGTGCGCGCCGCCTATCTCGTGGGCGCCGACGGCGGATCGAGCTTCGTCCGCAAGTCCCTGGACATCGGCTTCCCGGGCCGGACGCTCGGCGTGCGGGCCGTCGTCGCCGACGTCCGCGCCGACGGCGTCTCGACGGACGCCTGGCACCGCTGGGGCCAGGGCACGGACGCCCAGGTCTCGCTGTGCCCGCTGTACGGCACGGACATGTTCCAGTACCAGGGGCCCGTCCCCTTCGACGTGGACATCGACCTGTCGGCGGCGGGCCTGACCGCCCTCTTCCACGAGCGCACGGGCCGCACCGACGTCGTTGTCCGCGAGGTGTCCTGGGCCTCCGTCTTCTCGATGAACGCCCGCCTGGCCGACACGTATCGGCGGGGCCGGGTGTTCCTGACCGGTGACGCCGCCCACGTCCATCCGCCGACCGGCGGGCAGGGCCTCAACACCGGCGTGCAGGACGCGTACAACCTCGGCTGGAAGCTCGCCGCCGTCCTGGACGGCGCCCCGGGCTCCCTCCTGGCCAGCTACGAGCAGGAGCGCCGCCCGATCGCCGAGGCCGTCCTCGGCCTCTCCGAGCGGCTGCTGGAGGCCGCGAAGGGCCGCTTCACCAACCGAGGTCGCGAGGTCAGCCAGCTCGACCTCGGCTATGTGGACTCGCCCCTCACGATCGCCGCCCCGCGCCGGGACAAGGGTCCGCTGGCGGGCGAACGCGCGCCCGACGCCCCCCTCACCGGCGCCGGAGGGCTCGACACCCGTCTCTTCAGCCTCTTCCAGGGCCCCCACTGGACCCTGCTCGGCTACGAGGCCGACCGCGCCGCCGCCCCAACCGGCCGCAAGGGCCTGCACATCCACACCACCGGCCCCCGCGGCGATCTGAACGACACCGGGGGCCACTTGCGTGACGCGTACGGGCTGCGGACCGGGCAGTGGGTGCTCATCCGCCCCGACGGATACATCGCGGCCATCGCCGACACCACGAATCTCCATGCCATCGAGGGCTACCTGGAAACCGTCGGGTGAAGCTGTGCATCGGCCGCGCCTCAGCTACCTGGCGGTAGTCTCTGGGTCATGGCCACACGACGCCAGCGGCAGGTCACGCAGCGACGGCTGCATGAATCGATCATCGACCTCATCGCGATCATGAACCAGCCGCACCGGGACGAGATCCTCATCGCCGAAGCGGGCGTCCAGCTCGACCGGGCGCTCTTCCCGCTGATCGTGGGCATTCACCGGTTCGCCCCGATCGGCGTGGTCGAGCTCGCCGACCGAGCGGGCCGCGACCACACCACGGTCAGCCGCCAGGTCGCGAAGCTCGCGGAGCTCGGTTTGGTGGAGCGTCGCCCCGGCGCGGAAGACCGCCGCGTCAAGGAAGCCCTCCTCACCGAGGAGGGGCGCCGCGTCATCGAGGCGATCGACGCCGCGCGCGGGCGGCTCAACCAGCCGGTGTTCGAGCAGTGGAGCGACCGCGACCTGCTCGAGCTGGACCGGCTCATGCGGCGCTATGTGGACGACCTGGTCGGCTGGTCCGCGGCCGAGAAGGCCGCGGACGACCGCTGACCCTTACGCCGTACCGAGGTGGTCGAGCCGCCCTGCCTTGGCGCTGCGTATGAGGGCGCTGAGGGCGGTGGGGGTGGTGGTGAGGATGGTCTCGGGTTCGTCGCTCTCGCGGAGTCGGATGGTGGCGTTGTCGGGTGCGGAGACGTACAGGCAGTTGGCCCCTTGGGAGCTGTACGAGGACTTCCGCCAGCGGTGGGTGCGCATGCGTTCCCTCTCAGGTGTCCTGCGCGATGCCATGGATCAGGTCGCGCGACTTCGCGGGCTCAAGTGCGCAGCTTTCCATCCGGTCCAGCACCGAGCGATACATCACCAACTTGGCTTCCGCGTCGATGAACTCGCAACCGTGATCCGTGTCGAGCTGGACGGTGTCGAGCTGCGGCACCGGGCCGTGAGCATAGACGATGGGCTGGCCCGAGCCCGGGAATGTGCCGCCACCGAAGGGGATCACCAGGATGGTGATGTGCTCGTGTTCGCTCATCTCGATGAGGTGACCGAGCTGTTCGTGGGTCGTCTCCGGACCGCCGAACCCCATGCGCAGGGCGGCCTCGTGGAGGATGGCCGTCAGTGGGGTCGGCTGGTCCCCGTAGAGGACCGCCTGCCGCTTGATGCGGAACGAGACCCGGTGCTCTACCTCGTATCCCGCGAGGGGCGGAATGGCTTCGTTGAAGATGGCGCGCGCATGCTGGGTGGTCTGCAGCAGGCCAGGCATGTGGACCACCGATGCGATGCGCAGGGCCGTGGCGTGGTGTTCCAGTTCGGCGAGGTCGAGCAGGCCGGGGACGAGGATCTCGCGGTACTCCTCCCACCAGCCACGAGTGCGGCCGCCGGTCATAGCGGCCAACTCCTCGACGAGCCGCGCGTCCGCGCAGGTGTAGTTGCATGCCATGGCGCGGACGCGATCGGCGCCCACGGCATACCGCCCGGCCTCGATGTTGCTGATGCGGGACTGATTGACGCCGAGGAGCGAGGCGGCCGCGGTGGTCGACAGCCCAGCGCGATCGCGTAGCTTGCGCAGCTCAGTGCCCAGTCGTTGCTGACGCAGCGTCGGGGTGGTGCTCGACGGCATGGTTCGTCCTCCTGGTCGGCACACAGTGTGCACGTGTCACCCACACAGGGCAACTTGGCCCGTATTTCGTCCCCGGAATGGAATATAGGCCATCGCAGGTTCTACGGTGTGTGCCCGGACATCGCACAACTCCTTGCACAGACCGGAGACTTCATGCCCACCGCAGCAACGGAAAACCCCTGGTCCTACTCACTGCGCCTGCCCCATGACGCCCGCGCCGCAGGCATCGCCCGCACTACCCTCCGTGCGGTCCTCGCCCGGCACGAGCTGGGCGAGCTCACCGGCCCCGCGACCCTCGTCGCAAGCGAGATGGTCACCAACGCCTACCGCCACACCACCGGCCCAGCCGAATTGCGGATCCGCGCCGTGGAGGAGGGCCGTCTGCGGATCAGCGTGTGGGACACCAATCCGGACATCCCGCCACCCTTCGACAAGCCCCCGGCCCTCTTCGATCGCTCGTCCGCCCTCGCCGAGGCCGCCGCGAACACCGAGGCCACGTACGGCCGTGGCCTCCTCATCGTGCGGATCTGCGCCGACAACTGGGGCGGTTACGCGCTCGCCGACGAGCTCTTCGGGCGGAGCGGCAAGCTGCTCTGGTTCGAACTCGCCCCGCAGCCGCCCTGCGACGCCTTCGAGATCGCCGCCTAACGCGGAGTGAGCGCCGGGGGGAAGTTCAGGGTCGGCCCGTCGTAGGAACCGCTGTATCCCTGCTCCTTCTCCTCTTCTCGCTTCTTCTCCGGCCAGCCGGGGTCCATCGCGCACGGCGCGCTGACGAACCCGGTGAGCCGCTGGAATTCCGGTTCCCAGGTGACGCGGATTCCGTAGCCGCCGTCGCGCTCCGCCCGGACGCTCCATTCCTCGATCTGCTTGTCCTTGCCGTACTCGGTGACGTGCCATCCCTTGGCGTCGAGGCGATGGCGCACCCCGCGCAGTCCGGGGAGTGCCTCCGCCTTGCGCACCTTGCTCAGGGTCCACTCGTGGTACAGCCGGTACGCGCCCTCCACGGGAGGGTCGGCGATGCTGAACAAGCCGTCCGGGTAGCAGTCGTTGTGCCCGAAGGTGTTGTTGTCGTTGACATCGACGTAACCGCCTTCGACAGTGCGGTCGATGCCGAGCGCGGCGTAGGCGTCCCGGGAGTACCCGGAGAGCAGGCGCGCCCGCTTCTCGGGGTCGACGTCGGGATAGGTGGAGTCGACGCTCGCGTACGCGAGCCCCGCGAGTCCGGCCGCGGCCAGTGCCAGCACGCTGGTGCATCCGACGCGCCACCCACTGCCGCCCTTTCTGGCGGGCGCCTCACTTTCGGTCATATACGGGACGGTAGGTCCCGGCTCCGGTGGTACGGATCCGCGCGGCCGCTCAGGACGGCCTAGGTACCGGTACTCACGTCAGGACGGTCGCGGAGAGGTCGCGCAGATCGTCGAAGGCTCGGAGGAGGTGCGCGTCCAGGCCCTGCTCGGGGTCGTCGAGCCAGGCCCCGGCGGCGTGGTGGAAGGTGGCCCAGCCGGTCTGGGCGGCCAGGTCGGCCAGCCGGTCGGCGACACCGCGCTGCCGCAGGGTCTCCGCCACGGCTTCGGTGAGGGACGCGGCCTTGGCCGGCTCGCGTTCGCGGAGCGTGGGCGTCGCGGCGATGATTGTGCCGGAAGAACGTGCGCTCGTTGACGCCCGCCCGGGCGGCGATCTCGGCCGTGGTGGTCCGGTCGAACCCACGCTCCCGGTACAGCTCCAGGGCCGCCTGCTGAAGGCGGCGGCGCGCTTCTGCTCCGCTCCGTGGCATGCCCCGAGGTTCCGCGGCACCGTCACGGGAACGTCCTGTGGATGGAGATCAGCAATCGCCAGACCTGCCGCGAGAGCGCGTCGGGCTCCGCGTCGATCAGCCCGTGGAGCCAGTCGGCGAACAGGCCCGTGAACGTGGCGGCCACAGCCGAGTCCGCGGCTTCGGAGTGGCGCAGCCCGGCGCGTTCCCGTTCGAGCCGGGAGCGCGTCCGGAGTTCGCGGTGCAGCAGCTCTCCCAAGGGGCCGCCGCCGCCCGCCTGGAGCAGACCCCGGTACAGCTCGGCGTGGGCCGTCACCGACGTGAAGAACTCGGCGAGCGCGGACGGGGGTACATCGGGGTCGGGAACGCCTTCGAAGGCGTGAACCGCTTCCACGGCATCCCGGACCACCTCCGCGCACGCGTCGATGGCCAGCGCCTGGAGGTCCTCGTAGTGCAGATAGAACGTGGCGCGGCCGACCTCGGCGCGGCGAACCACCGAGGAGACGCTCACCTTTTCCAGCGGCTGGGAGGCGCATTCGGCGAGCAGCGCGTCACGCAGCCGCCCACGGGTCCGTACGGTGCGCGGGTCCTGGCCCGCCGTCAGATCGTCACTCACCCGGCGATGATGACAGCCGCCAGAGCGAGCGCGCCCGGAGTGAGCTGTGAGAACAAGATCTTTCGGTTCTTTGTGCTGGCCGCCCCGTAGGCACCGGCGGCCACGACGCAGATGAGGAAGAAGACCTGTGCCTGGAAGCCCACCGGATCGGACGCGACCAGGCCCCATATCAGGCCGGCGGCCAGGAAGCCGTTGTACAGACCCTGGTTGGAGGCCAGGGGCGCGGTGATACGAGCCGTCTCCTGATCCATGCCGAATACCGCCAGGCCGCGCGGCCGCTGCCAGAGGAACATCTCCAGCACCATGATGTACGCGTGCAGCGCCGCGACCGCACCGACCAGAACTTCCGCCAGAACCCGCACCGCGATCCCACCCCTTTTTTCCGCATGTCAAGGTCGGCGCGCCATCGCCGCCACTTCCTGGACAACTGTACAGGAAGTCATCCGCGACTCGTACGCACGCGAACGGGCCGCCGGCTCCCCGTCAGTCAGGGGGAGCCGACGGCCCGTTCGCCGTCAGTCGGCGCAGACCGCCGCAGGCGTCAGTGGCCGCCCGGTGAGCCCGCCGTGGCCGGCGGAAGGTCGGCCTGGACGCCCGGGTCGCCCGCGTCCGCCTTGTAGTCGGAGGCGGTGGTCTCGTCGATGCCGTCGGGGGCCTTGACCGCCCGCAGCACAAACGTCAGCACGACGGTCACCAGCACGTTGAGGACGATCGCGGTGAAGCCGATGTAGCCGATCTCCCCGATGGCGGGCATATCGGCGGTGTTGCCGAAGTGCTTCTGGGTGCCGCTCGGGGTGTCGTACGCCTTCCACGTTCCGTAGACCATGCCGACCGCCCAGCCCGCCAGCAGCGCCCAGCGGTGGAACCAGCGGGTGAACAGGCCGCCCACCAGGGCCGGGAAGGTCTGGAGGATCCAGATGCCGCCCAGTAGCTGGAAGTTGATCGCGACGGTCTTGTCCATGCCCAGCACGAAGATCAGCGCGCCGACCTTCACCAGCAGCGAGACCAGCTTGGAGACCTTGGTCTCCTCCTCCGGCGTGGCGTTCGGCCGCAGGAAGTCCTTGTAGATGTTGCGGGTGAAGAGGTTCGCCGCGGCGATCGACATGATGGCCGCCGGGACGAGCGCGCCGATGCCGATCGCGGCGAAGGCGATGCCCGCGAACCAGTCGGGGAACATGTCCTCGAAGAGCTGGGGGATGGCAAGCTGGCCGTTTTCGACCGTGACCCCGGCGGCGATGGCCATGAAGCCGAGGAGCGCCAGCAGCCCCAGCATCAGGGAGTACAGCGGCAGGATCGTGGTGTTGCGGCGGATCACCTCGCGGCTGCGGCTGGAGAGCGTCGCGGTGATCGAGTGCGGATACATGAACAGGGCGAGTGCCGAGCCCAGGGCCAGGGTGCCGTAGGCCCATTGGCCCTCCGCCGGGGGTGCGAGCGATCCCGTACCCGCCTTGGTGAACTTGTCGTTCGCCGCGCTGAAGATGTCGTCGAAGCCACCCAGCTTGATCGGGATGTAGATGATCGCCACCGCGATGACGATGTAGATCAGGGTGTCCTTGACGAAGGCGATCAGCGCGGGCGCGCGCAGCCCGGAGGAGTACGTGTACGCCGCGAGGACGCCGAAGGCGATCAGCAGCGGCAGGTCCTTGATGAACCAGTTGGTGTTCTCCCCGCCGCCGACGCCCATCACGTCCAGCACCGCCTGGATGCCGACGAGCTGGAGGGCGATGTACGGCATGGTGGCGAGGATGCCGGTGACCGCGACGGCCAGCGAGAGCCCCTTGGAGCCGAACCGGCCGCGGACGAAGTCCGAAGTGGTGACATACCCGTGCTTATGGGACACCGACCACAGTCGCGGCAGGAAGGTGAAGATCAGCGGGTAGACCAGGATGGTGTACGGGACCGCGAAGAAGCCGGACGCGCCCGCCGCGTAGATCGCCGCCGGGACGGCGACGAAGGTGTACGCGGTGTAGAGGTCGCCGCCGAGCAGGAACCAGGTGATCCAGGTGCCGAAGCTGCGGCCGCCCAGTCCCCATTCGTCGAGGTTGTTGGCGTTCTCGGCGGCGCGCCAGCGCGCGGCCAGGAACCCCATGACCGTGACGACCACGAAGAAGAAGATGAAGACGGCGAGTGCGACGCCGTTCACTCCGTCGTTCATGCCGGCTCACCCCCCTTGCGTGCCCGCTGCTCGCGGCGGACCAGGATGTAGGCGACCGAGGTCAGCACGGCCGAGATTGGCACCCAGAGCATCTGGTACCAGTAGAAGAACGGGATCCCGATGAGGGTCGGCTCGACCTTGGCGTACGAGCCGACCCAGAGCATCCCGACAAAGGGTGCGATCAGGCACAGAGCGGCCACGACGCGCGTAGGCGTCACGACCGGTCTCCTGCCGGGTGAAGCGGACGTGTCTGACATGCGGCGGGCTCCAGTCCCCTCGGCTCATCACCTGCGTCACAGTCGATCACCTGAGTCCCAGCTGATCATTTGTGTAATGCGCAGGAAATCTAAGCCCCCGGCCCGGCGGTCGTCACTACCCGTCCGTATATCGGTATGAGAAAGAAAGCAGGTCGCCGTGGCGCGGCGCTGCCGTGGCGAGCCCCGGACGTACCGCCGCTCAGCCGTTCGGCCGCTGGAGCCGGGCCACGAACTTGTAGCGGTCCCCGCGGTAGACCGACCGCACCCACTCCACCGGCTCCCCGACCGCGTCCCGCGAGTGGCGCGAGAGCATCAGCATCGGCAGCCCCACATCGGTGCCCAGCAGCCCCGCCTCGCGCGGGGTGGCCAGCGAGGTCTCGATGGTCTCCTCGGCCTCGGCCAGGCGGACGTCGTACACCTCGGCCAGCGCCGTGTAGAGGGAGGTGTACTTCACCAGGCTGCGGCGCAGCGCGGGGAAGCGCTTGGCGGACAGATGGGTGGTCTCGATCGCCATCGGTTCACCGCTGGCCAGCCGCAGCCGCTCGATGCGCAGCACCCGCCCGCCTGCGGTGATGTCCAGCAGCCCGGAGAGCCGCTCGTCGGCGGTGACATAGCCGATGTCCAGTAGCTGGGAGGTGGGCTCCAGGCCCTGGGCCTTCATGTCCTCGGTGTACGAGGTGAGTTGCAGTGCCTGGGAGACCTTGGGCTTGGCCACGAAGGTGCCCTTGCCCTGGATCCGCTCCAGGCGCCCCTCGACGACCAGCTCCTGCAGCGCCTGGCGCACGGTGGTGCGCGAGGTGTCGAACTCGGCGGCCAGGGTGCGCTCCGGGGGTACCGGGGTGCCGGGTGGCAGGGTCTCGGTCATCTCCAGCAAGTGGCGCTTGAGACGGTAGTACTTCGGGACGCGCGCGGTGCGCGCCCCAGCGGAGCCGTTGCCGTCGCTCTCGGCCGTCGTGATGGCCGCCGCTGCCGCCGTTGCCCCCTCGGTCTCCATCGCGCGCCCTTCCGACTCCTGGTCCGCTGCCGTCACCGGCGTCTGCCGCCGTCACCGGTCTCCTGAAGAATCCAGCGCCTCACATCGTGGCACGGTCCCGGCTCCGGGCATCCGCTCGGTCCGGATGTCGGGAAGTGTCGGTCCGGTAACGGAGCCGCCGGTGACTCTTATACACCCTTGACACCCCAAAAGGTCTAGGCCAAGCTGCGGGCACTGGTCTGGACCATTAAACCTCTCGTCCGGCCTTCTGAGGAGAGTGCAGTGAAGCGTGGGCTCATAGCGGCGACGGGTGTCGCGGCAATGCTGGTATCCGTCGCGGCCTGTGGGTCCGACGGCGATGACAACAAGGCCGGAGCGGACGGTTTCAAGGGCGAGACGCTGACCGTCTGGGCGATGGACGGCTCCACGCCCGAGGGCTGGACGAAGGATGTCAAGGCCGCTTTCGAGAAGAAGACGGGCGCCAAGCTGAAGCTGGAGATCCAGCAGTGGAACGGCATTCAGCAGAAGGTGACCACCGCACTCTCGGAATCCGATCCGCCGGATGTGCTGGAGATCGGCAACACCCAGACGCCGTCGTACGCGCAGACCGGCGGACTGGCCGAACTGGATGACCTGAAGAAGTCGATCGGCGCCGACTGGTCGGAGTCGATCAACAAGTCCGCGGTCTACGACGGCAAGCAGTACGCGGCGCCGTGGTACGCGGCCAACCGGGTCGTCCTCTACAACAAGAAGATCTGGGCCGAGGCCGGGATCAAGGACACCCCCAAGACCCGTACCGAGTTCTTCAAGGACCTGGACACCATCCAGCAGAAGACGGACGCCGAGCCGATCTATCTCCCTGGCCAGAACTGGTACTTCTTCGACGGACTGACCATCGGCACCGGCGCCGACCTCGTCAAGAAGGACGGCGACAAGTGGGTCTCCAACCTCGCCGACCCCAAGGTCGGCAAGGCCATGGACATCTACAAGCAGTACCAGTCCTTCAGCAAGGCCCCCAAGGACAAGGACGAGGCCACCCCGCAGCAGGGCGAGGTCTTCGCCAAGGGCAAGACCGGCGCGTTCATCGGCATGGGCTGGGAAGCCGGTATCGCGATCAAGGCCAACCCGAAGATCGAGAAGGACCTCGGCTACTTCACCATCCCGGGTGAGACCGCCGGCAAGCCGGAGGGCGTCTTCCTCGGCGGCTCCAACCTCGCGGTCGCCGCGGGCAGCGAAAAGCAGGAACTGGCCAAGGAGTTCCTGAAGATCGCGCTCAATGACACCTACGAGGGACAGCTCGCCAAGGAAGGCGGCGTCATCCCCAACAAGGAGTCGCTCCAGGCGCAGCTCAAGGGCAACCCCGCCGGACTGGCCGCCGCGCCGGCCGCCGCGACCGGCGGCACCACCCCGCTGATCCCCGAATGGGCCGCGGTGGAGAACGCCCCGAACCCGGTCAAGACCTATATGACCGCGGTGCTCACCGGTAAGTCGCCCGCCGAGGCGGCCAAGTCGGTCGAAGGCGAGCTGAACAAGCGCCTCAGCCAGGAGCGTTGAGCCGAATGTCCGTAGCGACCGAACGCCAGGACCCCGGCCCGGCGGCGGCCGGGGTCCGCCGGAGCGGGGAGCCGCCAGGCACCCGCCGCCCGGCCCCGGGCACCCCCGGGCGCGGACGGCTGACCGGCGCCGCCCCGTACCTCCTGCTGCTGCCCGCGCTGGCGGCGACCGCCCTGCTGCTGGGCTGGCCGCTGGTCAAGGACGGCCTGCTGTCGTTCCAGAACCTCAATATGCGGCAGCTTATCCAGCACCTCACCGAGTGGAACGGTGTCGACAACTACCGCGAGACGCTGACCAGCGAGGACTTCTGGCGGGTCACCCTCCGGTCGGTGATCTTCACCGCGGTCAACGTCGTGCTGATCATGCTGCTCGGCACCCTGGTCGGACTGCTGCTGGCCCGCCTCGGCAGCAAGATGCGGCTGCTGCTCTCGGTCGGTCTTGTGCTGGCCTGGGCCATGCCGCCCATCGCCGGCACCACCGTCTTCCAGTGGCTCTTCGCCGCCCGCTTCGGGGTGGTCAACTGGGTCCTGGACGCGCTCGGCTGGCACTCCATGGCGCACTACAACTGGACCGGCAGCCAGTTCTCCACCTTCTTCATCATCACCGTGCTGATCGTCTGGCAGTCGATCCCCTTCGTGGCGATCAACCTCTACGCCGCGACCACCACCATCCCCGGCGAGCTCTACGAGGCGGCCGCGCTCGACGGCGCCGGCACCTGGAAGAGCTTCACCTCGGTGACGTTCCCCTTCCTCAAGCCGTTTCTGCTGGCCACGACGTTCCTCGAAGTCATCTGGGTCTTCAAGGCGTTCACCCAGGTCTTCGCGATCAACGAGGGCGGCCCCGACCGGCTCACCGAAACCCTTCCCGTCTACGCCTTCATCGAGGGCGTCGGCAACCAGCACTACGGCATGGGCGCCGCGATCTCGGTGCTGACCATCGTGGTCCTGCTGGCGCTGACCTCCTACTACCTCCGGACCGTGCTCAGGCAAGAGGAGGACGAGCTGTGAAGCGCTCGCCGCTGGCCCGGCTGTGGCCCAACGCGACCGCCGTCGTGCTCTTCATCGGCTTCGCGTTCCCCGTCTACTGGATGTTCACCACGGCCTTCAAGCCGACCTCGGACATCATTTCCGAGGACCCGGTGTGGTTCCCGACCGGAGCCACCCTGGACCACTTCCAGAAGGCCGTGAACGCCGACCACTTCTGGACGCTGGTGGGCAACTCGCTCACCATCACCCTCTCGGCGGTCGGCCTCTCCCTGCTGATCGCGCTGCTCGCGTCGTTCGCCCTCGCCCGGATGCGGTTCAAGGGGCGCCGCGGCTTCCTGGTGACCTTCATGATCGCGCAGATGGCGCCCTGGGAAGTCCTGGTCATCGCCATCTACATGCTCGTCCGCGACGGCGACATGCTGAACAGTCTGCTTCCGCTGACCCTGTTCTACATGGTCATGGTGCTGCCCTTCACGATCCTCACGCTCCGCGCCTACGTGGCCGCGATCCCCAAGGAGCTGGAGGAGTCGGCGATGGTCGACGGCTGCACCCGTCCGCAGGCGTTCGTCCGGGTGATCTTTCCGCTGCTGGCGCCCGGCCTGATGGCCACCTCGCTCTTCGGCTTCATCACGGCCTGGAACGAATTCCCGCTCGTCCTCATCCTGAACAAGGACCCGGGAGCCCAGACGCTTCCGCTGTGGCTGTCCAGCTTCCAGACCGCCTTCGGCGACGACTGGGGTGCCACCATGGCGGCGGCCTCGCTGTTCGCCATCCCGATCCTGGTTCTGTTCCTGTTTCTGCAACGCAAGGCGGTCGGTGGGCTCACTTCCGGCGCTGTGAAGGGATGATCCCGGTTTATGACGACCCTCGCGCATGACTCCGCCACCCTCACCCGCGACGCTCTCACCGTTCTGCAGCCCGGGTTCACCGGAACCACCGCCCCCGACTGGCTGCTGCGGCGGCTCGGCGAGGGGCTCGCCTCGGTCGGCCTGTTCGGCCGGAACATCGCCTCGCCCGAGCAGCTCGCCGCCCTCACCGCCGAGCTGCGTGCCGAGCGTGACGACGTCCTGGTGGCCATCGACGAGGAGGGCGGCGACGTCACCCGGCTCGAGGTGCGCGCCGGCTCCTCCTTCCCCGGCAACCTGGCGCTCGGCGCCGTCGACGACCCGGAGCTGACCCGGGCCGTCGCCCGCGAGCTGGGCCGCCGCCTCGCGGAGTGCGGCGTCAACCTCAACTGGGCGCCCTCCGCCGACGTCAACTCCAACCCGGACAACCCGGTCATCGGCGTGCGCTCCTTCGGCGCCGAACCCGGGCTCGTGGCCCGGCACACCGCCGCGTACATCGAGGGCCTCCAGAGCGCCGGGGTCGCCGCCTGCACCAAGCACTTCCCCGGCCACGGCGACACCGCCACCGACTCCCATCACGCCCTGCCGCGCATCGACGCCGGACTCGACACCCTGACCGTCCGCGAACTGGTGCCCTTCCGCGCCGCCGTCACCGCCGGGACCAAGGCCGTGATGAGCGCGCACATCCTGCTGCCCGTGCTCGACCCCGACCTGCCCGCCACCCTCAGCCCCGCCGCGCTGCACGGCCTGCTGCGCCGGCCCGTGGCCGACGGCGGCCTCGGCTTCGACGGGCTGATCGTCACCGACGGCATGGAGATGCGGGCCATCGCCGACGCGTACGGCATCGAGCACGGCAGCGTCATGGCGATCGCCGCGGGCGCCGACGCGATCTGCGTGGGCGGCGGGCTCGCCGACGAGGACACCGTGCTGCGGCTGCGCGACGCGCTGGTCACAGCCGTCATCGAGGGACGGCTGGCGGAGGACCGGCTGGCCGAGGCGGCGGCGCGGGTGCGCGCCCTGGGGGAGTGGACGCGGCACTCCGCCGGACCGCGCGCGGCGCACGGCATCGAGCCCGCCGCGGGGGTGGGGCTCGCCGCCGCGCGCCGGGCGCTCAGAGTCACTCCGGCCGGGCTGTCGTACGAGCCGGTGACCGGGCCCGCCTATGTCGCCGCCCTCACCCCGGTCGCCAACATCGCCGTCGGCGAGGAGACCCCCTGGGGCGTCGGCGCCGAACTGGCCCGGCTGCGCCCCGGCACCGGGACCGCCACCTACGGGCGGCAGGACGCCGAGGCCCGGGGCGTCCCCGCGCTGATCGAAAATATGCTCGACACCGCGGCGGACCGTAGGATCGTCGCTGTGGTCCGCGATGTCCACCGGCACCCCTGGATGGCCGACGCGCTGGACGCCCTGCTCGCCGCCCGGCCGGAGACGGTCGTCGTCGAGATGGGAGTGCCCCAGGCGCCGCCCGCCGGAGCGCTGCACATCGCGACCCACGGCGCCGCCCGGGTGTGTGGACGGGCGGCGGCCGAGGTGATCGCCGGCATCGGCGCCGGTGACCACTCCGGGGACTGATCCCCAGCCCCCTCAGCACAGCCGGCACAGAGCCACCTGGAGGCACCCAGCATGTCCGCCACGACGACGGCCCAGCGCAGCGACCAGCCGGGCCGGATCATGTCCGGCGAGATGGCCGAGCAGCCCGCCGTGCTGCGCCGCATCCTCGACCAGGGCGCCCCGCGGATCCGCGAGGTCGCGGAGCGGATCGCCGCCCGCAACCCGCGCTTCGTCCTGCTCACCGCCCGGGGCACCTCGGACAACGCGGCGCTGTACGCCAAGTACCTGCTTGAGGTGCTGCTCGGCAAGCCGTGCGGTCTGACCTCCATGTCCACCACCACCGCGTACGGCGCCCAGCCGGACCTCACCGATGTGCTGGTGATCACCGTCAGCCAGTCCGGCGGCTCCCCGGACCTGGTCGCCTCCACCGAGGCCGCCCGCGCGGCCGGTGCGATCACCCTGGCGGTGACCAACAACGCCGACTCGCCGCTCGCGGCCGTCTCCGAGTTCCACATCGACGTCCTGGCCGGGCCGGAGAAGGCGCTGCCCGCGACCAAGACCTACACCGCCGAACTCCTCGCCCTCTACCTCTTCGTGGAGGGGCTGCGCGGCGGCGACGGCGCGGCCGCCAAGGCGCTGCCCGACCTCGCCCAGCAGATCCTCGACCGCCAGGACGAGGTCCGGCAGCTCGCGGCGCGCTACCGCTTCGCCGAGCGGATGGTCCTCACCTCCCGGGGCTACGGCTATCCGACCGCCAAGGAAGCCGCCCTGAAGCTGATGGAGACCAGCTACATCCCGGCGCTCTCCTACTCCGGCGCCGATCTGCTGCACGGTCCGCTCGCCATGGTCGACAACATCTCGCCGGTGATCGCGATCGTCACCGAGGGCAAGGGCGGCCAGGCGCTGCAGCCGGTCCTGGAGCGGCTGCGCGGCCGGGGCGCCGACCTCGTCGTCATCGGCAGCGCGTCGGAGGTGGAGCGGGCCTCGGCGGGGTTCGCCCTGCCGACGGACGGGGTCGCCGAGGAGCTCCAGCCGATCCTGGAGATCCTCCCGCTGCAGATGCTGGCGTACGAGGTGACGATCGCGCGCGGCCAGGACCCGGACGCGCCGCGGGCGCTGGCGAAGGTGACGGAGACCCGCTGAGGGCGTACTGCCGGGGGTACGAAAACGGCTCCCGCTGCCTTCGACGAGGCGCGGGAGCCTGAGTATGACGGGTGGGACACCCGCGGGCCGCGGCGCCAGGGCGGGACCCTCAACCCACCCGGCACCGCAGCCCGGAGTTGCATCGGCCGAGCGGCCGACCTGAGGACCCCGGGCGGTCAGGGCAGAGCGCTCCGGGCTCCTCGATCCGCCCTCCTGTGCGGGGAGAGCGGAAGATCGCAGTGCTCGATATTCTGGACTAGACCACTGCTGTCTGTCCATGCTTATGCGCGAATAGGCTAATCCACCGGTGAGGGTAGGCTCACAGTGTGCCCTCCATGAACGACCTCGTCCGCCAGCACACCGCACTCGACGACTCCGACCTCGAGTGGCTCCATCTGCTGGTCTCGGAGTGGCAGCTCCTCTCCGACCTCTCGTTCGCCGATCTCGTGCTGTGGGTCCCCACCAGCGACGGCACCCGGTATGTCTCGGTGGCCCAGATGCGGCCGAACACCGGACCCACCTCCTACCAGGACGACATGGTCGGCCATCTCGTCCCCCGCGGCCGCCGTCCCATGCTCGACGCCGCCCACGACGAAGGCCGGATCGTCCGGGAGGGCGACCCCGAGTGGCGCGAGGAGGTACCGGTCCGGGTGGAGTCCATCCCGGTCCGGCGGGAGAGCCGGGTCCTCGGGGTGATCGCGCGGAACACCAATCTGCTGACCGTACGGACCCCCAGCCGGCTGGAGCTCACCTATCTCCAGAGCGCGTCCGACCTCGCCCAGATGATCGCTGCCGGATCGTTTCCGTTCCCCAATCAGCAGGTCGACATGGACGCGTCACCGCGCGCGGGTGACGGGCTGATCCGGCTCGACGCGGACGGGGTGGTCCAGTACGCGAGCCCCAACGCGCTCTCCGCCTACCACCGCCTGGGGCTCGCCGCCGATCTCGTCGGCCACCATCTGGGCAAGACCACCGCCGAACTCGCCCCGGTGCGCGGCCCGGTGGACGAGGCGCTGGTCAAGCTGGCCAGCGGCTGGGCGCCCCGGGAGTTCGAGGTCGAGGGCGGCGACGGGGTCATCCAGCTACGGGCCATTCCGCTCAAGCCCAAGGGGCTGCACGTCGGCTCGCTCGTCCTGCTCAGGGACGTCACCGAACTGCGCCGCCGCGAGCGCGAGTTGATCACCAAGGACGCCACCATTCGGGAGATCCACCACCGGGTGAAGAACAACCTCCAGACGGTGGCCGCCCTGTTGCGGCTGCAGGCCCGCCGGATGGATTCGGCGCAGGGGCGGGAGGCGCTCAACGAGGCGGTGCGCAGGGTCGGCTCGATCGCGATCGTCCATGAGACCCTCTCCCAGAACCTCGATGAGCGGGTCGAGTTCGACGATATAGCCGATCGGGTGCTGGCCATGGTGGCCGAGATATCGCCCGGAAAGGTGACCGGCCGCCGCACCGGGCGATTCGGCATCCTCGACGCCGAGGTCGCCACCCCGCTGTCCATGGTCCTGACCGAGGTGCTGCAGAACGCGCTGGAGCACGGCTTCGGACCGGGGGAGCAGGGCACGGTCGAGGTCACGGCGGTGCGCGGTGGCAGCGGTGAGGAGAGCCGGCTGGTGGTGACCGTCCAGGACGACGGGCGCGGGCTGCCCGAGGGGTTCGACCCCCAGCGGGCCGGAAACCTGGGCCTGCAGATCGTCCGCACCCTGGTGGAGGGGGAGCTGGGCGGGACGTTCGACATGGTGCCCGCCCCGGAGCGCGGTACCCGCGTGGTGCTGGACTTCCCGGTGGGTGCCGAGAAGCACTGAGTGTCGTGCCGGGAGAAGCACTGAGACGCTGACCACATCCCCGCAACTCCCGGTGGGTCACAGCCCCGTACCCGGAAAGCACTGAGCCCCGGACCCATCTGGTCCGGGGCTCAAAGCTCAATTTGCTGTGCGCATCGGGGGTACTACGCGCTGCGGCTCGGGGGCCACGGGGTGCTGCGGGCTTCAGGCGCTGGCGTTGCGTGCCCGGTTGCGAGCGGCACGGCGCTTCATGGCGCGGCGCTCGTCCTCGCTCATTCCACCCCAGACGCCGGAGTCCTGGCCGGACTCAAGCGCCCACTGCAGGCACTGCTCCATGACGGGGCAGCGGCGGCAGACGGCCTTGGCTTCCTCGATCTGCAGCAGCGCAGGACCGGTGTTGCCGATGGGGAAGAACAGCTCGGGGTCTTCCTCGCGGCAAACGGCGTTGTGACGCCAGTCCATGGCTGCTCCATCTCCTCGTATTGCGGGCTCGTTGCTTGTGAATGTGAACGCTTTCACGAATCCCCCCGCAAAGGGTAGGGACGCCAACCAGTTGGGGCTGGTTCAGTCCCGTGGAATGAGGTGGGGGTTCGGGCTCTCAAGGGGGCCTTCTGGAGGCCGTCCCGATCGCCAAGAAGAGACTCGCAAACCTCGGCGGCGGATACAACCCCTTCCGGAAAGTTTTTTTTGATTCCTTGGTGTCGACTCGGTCACAGCCGTACTTCCGGTGGGTGGAGGCCAGCCTAAACGTTCGAGTGGAAGGACTTTTTGCGGTCTCACTCACACAATCACACGCAGTGCACGGCGTACGCCTGTGAACGTCACGCTCGTACGCAGTCCCAGATGGTCACCGTCCATCTGGAACGGCAGTGGCGCCTGGGATTGCAAGGTGAAGTCCTCCACATCGTGGAGCCCCACCACATGCTTGCCGCGGGGGCCGCGCTCGGGCGTCGACATCAGTAGCTGGGTCGCGTAGCGGGTCACCGCCGACGTCGACAGCTTGGTGAGTCCCAGCACGTCGAGGGCGGTGTCGAAGGACGCCTGAGGGGACGCGTAGACCGGGCGGTTGCCGAGAAACGTCCACGGGGAGGTGTTGCAGACTATCGACAGCGCCAGCCCCTCGATCGGGTCCTGGCCCGGCCGCCGAATGGTGATGGCGCCCTGCCGCCGATGCGGCTCCCCGATGAACTGCCGCACCATCTGGCGTATGTAGAGCGCGTGGGTGGACCGCTTGCCGCGCTCGCGCTGCTGCTCGACCCGGCCGATGACGCTCGCGTCGAAGCCGAGCCCGGCGCAGAAGGTGAACCAGCGGGCCGGGACCGACTCGTCCGGGGTGCCGGGGGTGCCGGCCGCGAGTCCGAGGCCCACGGTGCGCTCGGTGCCGTCCCGCAGCGCGTCCAACAGGGCGCCGGTCGCCTCGACGGCGTCATTGGGCAGCCCCAGCGCGCGGGCGAAGACATTGGTGGAGCCGCCCGGGACGACCGCGAGCCGGGGCAATTCACGCGGGGCGGGGCCGTGGTGGAGCAGTCCGTTGACGACCTCGTTGACGGTGCCGTCGCCGCCCAGGGCCACGACCAGTTCATGAGTGCCGCCGTCGACCGCCCGCCGGGCCAGATCGCGCGCATGGCCCCGGTACTCGGTGGTCACCACGTCCAGCTTCAGATCGCTGGCGAGCGCGTGGAACAGAACATCCCGAGTGCGGGCACTGGTGGTGGTTGCTGCCGGATTGACCACAAGGAGCGCGCGCATGCGCGCCAGCCTACCTATCCGAGACGACCGGCCCGAGGGGGGTAGGGTCCGGGCGGCCCGGGGGCGGCTACGCTGCTGGGGTGAGCAGTAAGAAGTCCGCTACCGCGAAGAAGGCACAGAGAGCCACGGCGCGGAAGGCGACCGAGCGGAAGACGGCGGCGCAGCGGGCCACGGCCCGGCCGGACGCCGAGGCCGCCGCCAAGGCGACCGGCGCCGCCGACGACGCGCCCACCGGGCCCCGCCCCACCCGGCTGACCGCCGCCGCGGTGCTGGCCGCCGCGGAGGGCGTGGTGCTGCTGGGCTTCGGCGTCTACGTACTGATCATGGGGCTGGCCGGAGACCCGGAGAGCCCCCGGCAGGCGGAGATGCTCGGGGTCACCGTGGTCGCGCTGGCCCTGCTGCCGCTGCTGGCGGCCCGCGGGCTGTGGCTGCGGCGCCGCTGGAGCCGCGGCCCCGCGATGATCACTCAGCTCATGGCGCTGCCGGTGGCCTGGACGCTGGTGCAGAACGGCGGCGGGCTCATCGCCGCCGGGGTGGTCACCGCCATCGCGGCCCTCGCCGTCCTGGCGCTGCTGATCAACCCGACGGCGACCGAGGCCCTCGGCATCGGCCCCCGCGACGCCTAGGCCCTGTCCGGCGGATCTTCGCGGGCCCGCCCCTTCCCGCAGCATCGCTGTGCGGCTCCGCCGCGTGGGGGCCCGGCCCCGGCCCCGCCGGGGCTCCGCCCCTGGACCTCGCTCCTCAAACGCCGGAGGGGCTGGATTGCGTTACCAGGGGCTCCGCCCCTGGTACCCCGGATTCTGAGGCGGAGTCCTGCCACGCGGCGGAGCCGCATATCGGTGCCGCCGGCGGAGCCGCATTTCGGCGCTGCGGGAAGGCGCGGAGTGGCGAGCGGCCTGCCGATGGCACGGCCGGTGCCCGGGGTGGCCCCGGGCACCGTGGGGCGTGCGCCCTCGCTACTCCTCGACCAGCAACTTGTCGCGCAACTGCGCGAGTGTGCGGGCCAGTAGCCGGGAGACATGCATCTGGGAGATGCCGACCTCCTGCGCGATCTGCGACTGCGTCATATTGCCGAAGAAGCGCAGCAGCAGGATCTTCTTCTCGCGCGGCGGCAGATCCTCCAGCAGCGGTTTGAGCGACTCGCGGTACTCGACGCCTTCCAGCGCCTCGTCCTCCGCGCCGAGGGTGTCGGCGACCGCCGGGGACTCGTCGTCCGTATCCGGTACGTCAAGGGACAGGGTGCTGTAGGCATTGGCGGACTCCAGCCCCTCCAGCACCTCCTCCTCGGAGATGGACAGCTGCTGGGCCAGCTCATGGACGGTCGGGGCGCGGCCATGGCGCTGGGAGAGCTCCGCGGTGGCCGTGGTCAGCGACAGCCGCAGCTCCTGCAGCCGGCGCGGCACCCGCACCGCCCAGCCCTTGTCGCGGAAGTGGCGCTTGATCTCGCCGACGACCGTGGGTGTCGCATAGGTCGAGAACTCCACCCCGCGGTCCGGGTCGAACCGGTCCACGGATTTGATGAGCCCGATGGTGGCGACCTGGGTGAGGTCGTCCAGCGGCTCACCGCGGTTGCGGAAGCGCCGGGCCAGGTGCTCCACCAACGGCAGATGCATACGCACGAGGTTGTTGCGCAGCTCGGCCCGCTCGGTGGAGCCTTCCGGCAGCCCGCGCAGCTCGAGGAACATCGCCCGCGCGCCGCTCCGGTCATGTGGATCGTGCTGCTGATGCACCTGCTCGTGCTGATCCATGTGGTCCGCCCGCTCTGGTCGGTCTCCTGCCGCCTCCGAGTCCGCGGGATGCGGCCGGGCCGGCGGGTGCGGGATGGCCGGGGTACCCACTCCCCGCGATGATGCAGTGCTCACGGAGCCCCCTTTTTCCGTCACGGCTGTCCGGGGCCGGCGCCGCGCTCCTTGTACAGGCTGATGCTGACCGTTCGGTCCTCGGCCACGGTCGAGTCCACCTTGCCCGCCAGTGCGGAGAGCACCGTCCAGGCGAAGGTGTCGCGCTCGGGGGCGCGGCCGTCGGTGGTGGGCGCCGAGACGGTGACCTGCAGTGCGTCGTCGATCAAGCGGAAGACGCAGCTCAGCACACTGCCGGACACGGCTTGCTGCAGCAGGATCGCGCATGCCTCATCTACGGCGATACGCAGATCCTCGATTTCGTCGAGGGTGAAGTCCAAGCGGGCTGCGAGGCCGGCGGTCGCCGTACGCAGCACCGACAGATAGGCACCCGCAGCGGGCAGCCGGACTTCCACGAAGTCCTGGGTCCCGGGCTCGCCTGCGATCTGGGACACCCTCACCTCCAAGGTGACACAAGCTGATTGAGCTGAGCTGATTGGAGCGTCGGCCCCGAACCCTTATGGTGGAGGGTGGACGGACCGGCGCTGTTTGTACTTTGGCTGCGACGCTATCGCGATCTGCGGTTCGGTGTCGCCCGGACGAAGCACGGCCCCCATCACGGGTGAACCCCGGCCCACAGAGCCGCGATATCACTCATAGTAAGCACATGAGTACGCAGCGTGGCTAGAGGGTTTGCGGTCTCAATTCGAAAGAGATGTCGCCTCACTCAGGGAATCGCTGGTCACGGCGGTGCCCATGGCCTGAGCGGCCAGCCCTCGCAGTGGCTCTCCCGAGAGCCTGCGCACCGTCCATTGATCCATCGGCTCCGCGCCGAGCGCGGCGTAGAAGCCGATCGCGGGCTCGTTCCAGTCGAGCACCGACCATTCGAAGCGGGCATAGCCCCGCTCCACGCAGATCCGCGCCAGCTCGGCGAGCAGCGCCTTGCCGTGGCCGCCGCCGCGGGCTCGCGGGGTGACGTACAGGTCCTCCAGATACACGCCATGGGTGCCTGTCCAGGTGGAGAAGTTACGGAACCACAGGGCGAACCCCACCGGCCCGCCGGGCTCTCCGGCGCCACCGGTCTCCTCGGCGATCAGCGCGAACACCGCGGGATGCGCCCCGAAGAGCGCCTCGCGCAGCTGCTCCTCGGTGGCCTTCGCCTCCTGCGGAGCCCGCTCGTAGTCCGCCAGCTCGCGGATCATCGCATGGATCGCCGGGACGTCGGACGGCTTCGCTGATCGGATCATGTGTGAAGGCTAACGGCCCGGGCCGACAAACGCGGAGGTCGATCTCCCACATTGCGCGGAAAACGCCAAGACCAGGGCGTTCGCGGAGCCGGACCTACACGAAGAGCCGGACCTACACGATGAGCTGATCCACATAGCACCAGTGCCACTCCTCGCCTTCCTCGAAGCTGCGCATCACCGGATGGCCGGTCTCCTCGAAGTGCCGGGTGGCGTGCTGGTACGGCGAGGAGTCGCAGCAGCCCACGTGGCCGCACACCAGACACTTCCGAAGCTGGACGGGATGGCTGCCGACCGCCAGGCACTCGGGACAGGTGTCGGACCGCGGCTCCGGCTCGGGGCGCGGCAGTGCGGGAACATGCAGGCACTCGCTCATGATTGCCAGACTAAAGCGCCGCGTGGGCGGATCACATGGACGACCGTCGGCACGACCGGCGGGGACGGGGTCGGTCGATGGACGTATTGCCGTTGTTGATGCTGGTCGCGGGCAGTGCGGTGGTCGCCGGCGCGGCCCGCAGGACCCCGGTGCCCGCGCCGCTGTTGCTGGTCGTGGTCGGGCTCGTCGGCTCGTACGTCCCGGGGGTGCCCGACTACACCCTGGACCCGCATATCGTGCTGCCCCTGGTGCTGCCGCCGCTGCTGCACAGCGCCGCGCTGGACAGCTCGTATCTGGATCTGCGCGCCAATCTGCGGCCGATCGCGCTGCTCTCGGTCGGGTATGTGCTCTTCGCCACGGTCGCGGTCGGCGTGGTCGCCCATCTGATGATCCCGGGGCTGCCGCTGACCGCCGCGCTGGTGCTGGGCGCGGTGGTCGCGCCGCCGGACGCCGTGGCCGCCACCGCCATCGCCCGCCGGATCGGGCTGCCCTCCCGGCTCACCACGCTTCTGCAGGGCGAGTCCCTCTTCAACGACGCGACCGCGATCACCGCCTACCGGGTGGCGCTGGCCGCGGCGGTGGGGGAGGGCGTGAGCTGGGCCGAGGGCGTGCGGGAGTTCGCCTTCGCGGCCGTGGGCGGCGTCGTGGTCGGTCTGATCCTGATGGTGCCGCTGCACTGGCTGCGCATCCGGCTGCGGGACCCGCTGCTCCAGAACACCCTCTCGCTGCTCATCCCCTTCGTCGCCTACGCCACCGCCGAGCAGTTCGAGGCGTCGGGTGTGCTGGCCGTCGTGGTGGTCGGGCTCTACCTCGGACACCACTCCTGGCAGGTCGACTTCGCGACCCGGCTCCAGGAGGCCGCGGTCTGGCGGATGATCGATTTCGTGCTGGAGTCGGCGGTGTTCGCGCTGATCGGGCTGCAACTGCGGGTCGTGGTGGGCGGCCTGGGGGAGTACAGCGCGGGCGAGGCCGCCTGGTACGCGGCCGTGGTCTTCCTGGCCGTGGTGGCCGCCCGTTACGTCTGGGTCTTCCCGTCGACCTTCGTGCCGCGGATGCTCTTCCCGGGCATCCGCGAGCGCGAGCCCGGCACCAACTGGACCGCGCCGGTCGTCATCGGCTGGGCCGGGATGCGCGGGGTGGTCTCGCTGGCCATCGCCTTCTCGATCCCGCAGACCATTCACGGCGGGGAACCCTTCCCGGCCCGCAATCTGATCCTCTTCCTGACCTTCACGACCGTCATCGGCACGTTGGTCGTCCATGGGCTCACCCTGCCGTCCCTGATCCGGCTGCTCGGGCTGCCGGGCCGCGATCCGCGGGCCGAGACGCTCGCCGAGGCACAGGCGCAGAACCAGGCGTCACTGGCGGCCGAGAGCCGCCTGGGGGAGCTGCTCGACGAGGAGCGCAACGCCCTGCCGCCGCCGCTCGCCGACCGGCTGCGTACGGTGCTGGAACAGCGCCGCAACGCCGTATGGGAGCGGCTCGGGGCGGTCAACGAGGTGACCGGCGAATCGGCGGACGAGACCTATCGGAGGCTGTCCCGGGAGATGATCGAGGCCGAGCGGAAGGTGTTCGTGGACCTGCGGGACGCCCGGCGGATCGACGAGGAGATGCTGCGGTCGCTGCTGCGCCGGCTGGACCTGGAGGAGGCGGCGCTCTACCGGGAGGGGGCCGCGGAGGAGGGGGCCTGAGGCCCACCGCCCCTCCGCGGCCGTCCAGCGCCCACGCTTCCGGGCGAGGGTGCTACTTGAGCCGCTCGTGGATCCGGTCGCGCATCGCGGCCATGGTGAAGCCGCGCGGATCCACCTTGCCCGGCTGCCATTCGAGGTGGCCGATCACCGAGCGCTCGGTCCAGCCGTGATGGCGGCACACGGCCGCCGCGGCCCGCGCGATCGCGTCGAGCTGGGCCTCGGGCCACGGGTCCTCGCCGTCGCCCAGGTTCTCGCATTCGAAGCCGTAGAAGGCGCGGTTGCCATCGGTGTTCGCCTCGTTGTCGGGCGGCAGGGCCTTCTCGGCGATCACCGCCCGCAGGACGTCGTCGTCGCCAAGACCGGCGTGGTTGGCGCGGCCGTAGCCGACCAGATGGACGCCGCCGTCCTTGGCGATCACGCCGTGGCACAGCGGGCCGGGCAGCCCCTCGAAGCCGTCCCGGCAGATCTCCACCGTCTGCTCGGTGCCGGAGGTGACGGTGTGGTGGATCATCACCCCGTGCACCGGGCCCCACGGGCCCTTGTGGTTTCTGTTGTGGTCCCGCCAGTCGCCGACCTGCGTCACCCGCACGCCCTCGTTCGTCAGCGCCGCCAGGAAGTCCCCCGCGGACATGGGTGAGGCCATGACCGCCTCCGTTCTGGTCGTACGGCGGGCCCCGGTCGCGGCCCGCCTCGTTCACCCGCTTGCTTACCCATCGCACGCACATAAACACATGGGGTGATGAGTGGTGGGGGGCGCGTTATCGTGCGAGCCGATCCATCCGTTCCACATCGCACCGGGAGACGCACCGCACCATGGACTACCAGGCAGTGCTGGACGAGGTCGCGGCCCATGTGAAACCGCAGATCGGCCGGGGCCGGGTGGCGCAGTACATCCCGGCGCTCGCCTCGGTGGACCCGGACCGTTTCGGGATCGCCCTCGCCGACGTCGACGGCCATGTCACCGGGGTCGGCGACTGGGAGCGGCCCTTCTCGGTGCAGTCCATCTCCAAGGCGTTCAGCCTCGCGCTCGTCCTCGCCGAAGACGGCGAGAAGGTGTGGCGGCGGGTCGGCCGGGAGCCCTCGGGCAACCCCTTCAACTCCCTTGTGCAGCTCGAGTACGAGAACGGCATCCCGCGCAATCCGTTCATCAACGCCGGGGCGCTCGTCGTCACCGACCGGCTGCAGACCCTTACCGGCGACGCCAGCACCACCATGCTGGACTTCCTGCGCGCCGAGAGCGGCAATCCGGACCTCGCCTTCGACCAGGAGGTCGCCGTCTCCGAGTCCGCCCATGGCGACCGTAATGCCGCCGTCGCCCACTTCATGGCGAGCTACGGCAACCTCCACAACCCCGTGCCGACCGTCCTGGAGCACTACTTCTGGCAGTGCTCGATCGAGATGAGCTGCCGCGACCTGGCCCTGGCCGGGGGTTTCCTGGCCCGCCACGGGCTGCGCGCGGACGGCTCCCGGCTGCTGTCGCAGAGCGAGGCGAAGCGGGTCAACGCGGTCATGCTCACCTGCGGTACGTACGACGCGGCGGGCGACTTCGCCTACCGCGTGGGGCTGCCCTGCAAGAGCGGCGTCGGCGGCGGCATCGTCGCGGTGGTCCCCGGCCGCTGCACGCTGTGCGTCTGGAGCCCCGGCCTCGACGCCCGGGGCAACTCGGTGGCCGGAGTGGCGGCCCTGGACCACTTCACCACGCTGACCGGCTGGTCCGTCTTCTAGCGCCCGGCCGCCCCCTGCCCCGGGGCCCGGCTGGTGCATGGGCGCCCGAAGGGGCGCACGCAATCGCGGAAGGCGCGGCGGGCGGAGGTGGCGCTCGGCCTGGCGCGGCGGGAGCATGGAGAGTAGTGGTGGTGAGCAGGAGGTGTACCGCCATGCAGCACGAGATGCGCGCCGAATACGAGGAGGGCAGCTCCGGGCGGGTCGCGGGTGCGCCCGTCAAGATCTGGCACATGGTCCGCGGGAACGGAACGACCGCGATGTGCGGGCGGGAGCTGGCCGCGGACGCCGAGATCCAGGCCGCCGATCTGTGGGCCACGGGTGACGTGGGGCCCTTCTGTCATTCGTGCGGTGCGGTGTATCTGCGCGAGGTCCCTTGAGCGAGCACCGGGAGCACGAAGACCGGGAGTGTGAGTACCGGGAGCGAAGGGCGCTGATCGGCCGCGGTGCCGCGGTGTGGACCCGTACGGCCGGCACCGGGCCGCAGCGGGTGCTCCCGGACGGCTGCACGGATCTGATCTGGAGCGAGGCGGGACCCGACGGCGAGCTGCTGGTCGCCGGGCCGGACACGTGCGCCCGTCTGGCCCCCGGCCCGCCCGGCACCCGCGCCGTCGGCCTGCGCTTCGCCCCGGGTCAGGGCCCCGCCGTCCTCGGCGTACCGGCGCATGAACTCCGTGATCAACTCGTGCCGTTGGCGGCGCTCTGGCCTGGCGCGGAGGTCCGGCGGCTGGCCGAGCGGATCGCCGACGCCGAGCGGACGGCCGACGCCGAGCGGACGGTGGCGCGGCAGGCGGCCCAGGGCTGCGTGCTGGAGGACGCCGCCCTGGGCCGCCTGCGGACGGCGGAGCCGCCCGATCCGGTGCTCGCCGCGGTCGTCGCCGGGGTCTCGCGCGGGACGGGCGTGGCCGGGATCGCCGCGGCCGTGGGGCTGGGTGAGCGGCAGTTGCACCGCCGCTCCCTCGCCGCGTTCGGCTACGGCCCCAAGACGCTCGGCCGGGTCCTGCGGCTGAACAGGGCCCTGGACCTGGCGCGCACCGGCCTCCCCTTCGCGGCGGTCGCGGCCACGGCGGGCTACGCCGACCAGGCGCATCTCGCCCGCGAGGTCAGGACCCTGACCGGCGTCCCCCTGGGCCGTCTGCTCCAGGGGTCAGGAGGGTAGCGGGGCGAAGAGGTCCAGGCTGTTGCCGTCGGGGTCGAGGACCGTCGCATAGCGCTGGCCCCACGGCGCGTCCCACGGCTCCTTCTTCCCGCGTACGCCCGCCCCCACGAGGTCCTGGTAGGTCTTGTCCACATCGGCCGGGCTGTCGCAGGCGAAGGCCAGCGCCACCTGGTGGGAACCGCTCGGCGGCGTCCACTCCGGATCGAAGGAGCGCACCGTCTCGACGGTGTCCCACATCAGCCGCGCCCCGCCGGGCAGGGCGGCCTCGGCGTGCGGCTGGGCGTCGGCCTCGGCGGGGATGTCGAGGCCGAGGCGGCGGTAGAAGGCGAGGGAGGTGGCCAGGTCGGCGACGACCAGGCCGATGGCGTTGAATCGTGCTGTCATACGGGCAGCGTAGGCAGCGCGCGGGCGGCCGGTCTTGAACGAATCGGACGTCCTGGCGGGGCCGCCAAGGCGCTGCCTGACGTTTTGCCGGAGGCGGCCGTCAGGGGCAGTGGATGACCTGGCCGGCGTACGACAGATTGCCGCCGAAGCCGAAGAGCAGCACCGGGGCGCCGGAGGCCACCTCCCCGCGCTCGACCAGCTTGGAGAGGGCGAGCGGAATGCTGGCCGCCGAGGTGTTGCCGGACTCCACCACATCGCGGGCGATCACCGCGTTGATAGCGCCCAGCTTGTGGGCGACCGGCTCGATGATCCGCAGATTGGCCTGGTGCAGCACGACACCGGCCAGGTCCTCCGGGGAGATCCCGGCCCGTTCGCACACCTGCCGCGCGATCGGCGGCAGATGGGTGGTGGCCCAGCGGTAGACGGTCTGGCCCTCCTGTGCGAAGCGGGGCGGTGTGCCCTCGATACGGACCGCGCCGCCCATCTCCGGGACCGAGCCCCACACCACCGGGCCGATGCCCGGCCGCTCGGCGGCCACCACCACGGCCGCGCCCGCGCCGTCGCCGGTCAGGACGCAGGTGGAGCGGTCGGTCCAGTCGGTGGCCGCGCTGAACTTGTCCGCGCCGATCACCAGGGCCGCGGTGGCCGCACCGGCCCGGATGGTGTGGTCGGCGGTGGCCAGGGCGTGGGTGAAACCGGCGCACACCACATTGAGGTCCATGGTGGCGGGGCCGGCCAGCCCGAGCCGGGCGGCGACCCGGGCCGCCATGTTGGGGCTGCGGTCGATCGCCGTGCAGGTGGCGACGAGCACGAGGTCGATGTCGGAGGGGGCGAGACCGCTGTGGGCCAGCGCCTTGGCGGCGGCCGCCGCGGCCATCTCGTCGACCGTTTCGTCGGGGCGGGCGAGATGCCGGGTGCGGATGCCGACCCGGCTGCGGATCCACTCGTCGCTGGTGTCGACCATGGCCGCGAGGTCCTCGTTGCCGAGCACCTTCGCGGGCTGGTAGTGGCCGAGCGCCAGTACGTGTGAGCCGGTCATCGGTCATCCCCTTCGCGCCAGTGCCGACGTATCCGCGCCGTTTGCGGAGATCTCGACGCACAGTCTGCGGTGTGTCCAGTCTTGAGCGGAGCAGACCTGCCGTGCGCTCGGCCTACTCACCAATCTTGGGCGCCAAGATCTGGAGTTTTCGACCTTTCCCCGGCGGGGGGTGATCGGCGGTGGCGGAAGGGGACGACCTGACCGTGACTCAGGAGAGCTGGCCGTCGTAGTCCGGGAGCTTGAAGGACTTCTCGGCGTGGCCGCCGCTGATGTCGGTGGGGCTGTTGCCGATGTTGGCGATGATCGTGTAGCCGTTCTTCTCGATCTCCGCCCGCTTGGCGGTCTTGTAGTCGGCCACGTTCTGGAAGAGATCCGGCAGGTGGCGTACGTACACACCGGCGACCGAGTAGCCGACCTTCTCCAGGTTGTACTCGGTCGGCCAGGAGATGATGCCGGGCCGCGCGGTGACGAAGAAGATGGCCACGCCCCGGTCGTGCGCGTACTGCGAGAGCTTCAGGACCGGCTCGACGGGGGGCTGGGGGAAGGCGAAGCCGAAGTCCGTCTCCAGCGAGGTGTTGTCGATGTCCAGGACGATGGCCTGCTTCTCGCCCGAGGGGTTGGCGGTGCGCTCCTCGATGTAGGGGCGGGCCTGCTCGTCGATGATGGCGCGAACATCGCGCTGCCAGGTCTCGTAGTCGACGTCCTCGGCGGCGGTGGCGCTCGGCGGCGCCGCCGAGGCTGCCGTGGTGGCGGTGGTGCCGGTGGTGCCGGGCGTGGCGGGCGTGGCGGCGGTCGCCGTGGTGGCCGTTCCGCCGACGCCGATGGCGAGGGCGACGACCACCGTCGTCAGGCCGAGCCGCCGTGATCGCACGCGTCCTGCTGTCATCGGTCACATCCTTCACTTCGAGGCGATTGCCGGATCGCATGCTCACGGCTCCCGGTGGACTTGAGAAGACCTCTGCTTTACCGGTGAGTAACGGTTCGCGGCCGAGGGGCCTTAATAGGCCAACGACACGTGCCGCGCCGTTCGTTGACTGGTCAGCCGGTAGATGGGTATGTCATCTACTGAAGGGCCGGCCTGGACCCCGGCGATGACCGGCGTGGCCGTGGGCTCCGGTGTCGCGCGCCTCCACCAGGTCAAGGAGGCTTGCATGTTCGATGATCGGCCCGCCTTCGGCGTCCGAGTCCATGCACTCGGCGGCGTCACCGTCGCCGAGATCGCGGGAGAGTTGGACATCTTCGCCGCGGGGCGGATCGTGGCTCGGCTCGATTCCCTCATCCAGGCACGGTGTCCGGATCTGGTCCTGGACCTACGGCCGGTCACCTTCCTGGACTGTGCCGGATTGTCGTTACTGTGCCGATTGCGCAATCGCGTGCTGGAGCGGGACGGGCGGCTGCGGCTCGTCATCGACGAACCGCGGTTTGTGCGGCTGCTGCGCATGGTCCGGCTGGACGACGCGTTCGAAGTACTGGAGGATCTGACTCCGGCGATCGCGGGGGTGTCGGGTCCGGTGGCCGGAGGCGGCGGTGATGCCTTCGCCTAGGTCGTGTCTGACCAAGTGTCAATAGTAAGAACCGAAATTCACCCGAACGAGCGGTATTCACCGGCGGAATGCTGCGTCCCTACCTCTGTAACCGGCGGTCACCCCTTTACGCTCGCGAGACGTCGCCCAAGGACCCGGCGGATTCACACCCGATGCCCGACCCTGCCCGCTTCCGGGACCCTGACGAAGGTGAGAGGGGGCAGTGTGCCGTTCCGAGGGGATATCGCGATGACGCAGCAAGGCGCTCCCCGTGATGCGCCGGTGCCGCTGGAGCGCGGTGCCCAGAACGCCGCGCAGGGGCCCGCGCGCGGGGATCCGGCCGCATGGGGGACCTCCGGCCGGGATCCGGCCGCGTGGGCGTCCTCCGACGGGGATTCTGCCGCTCAGGACGATCCGGCCGTTCGGGATGATTCTGCCGCTCAGGGCGATCCGGTCGCTCGGGACGGCGGCGCCGGGGACGTCACCACTCCCCGCGCCCGTACGCACCGGGTCGGCGGGTACACCGTCGTGGAGCTCCACGGGGAGATCGACATCGCCGGGGTGGGAAGTATCGGACCGACGCTGGACGCGGCCACGGCCGGGGACAAGCCCGCGGTGATCGTGGACTTACGCCCGGCCGCCTTCTTCGACTGCTCGGGCCTGGGACTGCTGTGCCGGGCCCATCGGCGTGTCATGGAGCGGGACGGGCGGATGCGGCTGGTCTGCGACAACGCGTTGATCCTGCGCACCCTGCGGGCGGGGCGGATGCTGGATGTGCTCCACCCGGTCGCCACGCTGGACGAGGCGCTGCGCGCGGAGGAGTAGGGCGCCTCGCACGGTCGGGTGGCGGCCGGACTCAGGTACGGCGGTCCTGGGGAGGTGTGACCTGTTGGCCCCGGTGCTGCCGTCGGCGGCCCCAGGTGCGATGGTGCGGCCGTCCGCCGGCCGGGGAATCGTCGTGGCTCTCGGCGGACATGCGGTTGCCGTTCTGGACATTGGTCCGGTGGATCAGCAGCGCGCCCACCCCGATCAGCGCGAGGATGACGACCACGGTGATCAGGGTCTCCATGGTGCTCACTCCCTGGGGCCGGGCCCCAGCTGGAGGGAATCCGGCCGATTTATGCGAAATGCTCCTGGTGTCTATACGGTACCTCCGGCCGGAGGCGGCGTCGCTTCCCGTGCGGCTACGTCCCGGTGCGCGCGGTGGATGGACCCGCAGACGCCGACCGCCCGCCCGCGCTGACGGCGGCCCCCGCACACGCCGACCGCCCGCACCCGGCGTCGGGAACCGGGTGCGGGCAGTCAGGCCCTGATCCAGGGGATCAGTGGCTTGGCGGTTTCAGTAGGCTCAGTGAGTCTTGGCCAGCTGCTTCTCGAGCTTGGCCAGCCCATTGGCCCAGAGCTGGTTGACGCGGCTGATCTCGGCCTGGTCGGGCTGCGAGTTGGTGCAGGACGGGCCGGGGCCGCCACCGGACATCAGCTCGCTGCACGGGCCCTCGTAGTGGTCCGGCAGACCCAGCACGTGGCCGGTCTCGTGCGCGGTGACCCGGGTCGAGTCGTACTCCTGGTTCTGGGCGTAGTCCAGGAAGACATAGCCGCTGCCGTGGCCGTCGGTGCTCGCGTACGAGCCCCGGGGGTCGTTGCCCTCGCGGTAGGTGAAGTCCGCGTTGCTGCCCGCCTGCAGCTTCACGTTGCTCACCGAGGAGTTCCAGATCTGGGCGGAGCGGGAGATCTGCGACTGGAAGGTCGGGGCCTGGCTCGCGTCGTAGGTCACGGTGACGGCCGCTGCCCCGCGGGGCGCCTTGGCCTGCTTGGCCAGCGCCGACTTCATGACGGCCTTGATGAAGGCGTCGGTGTCGGCCTTCTCCTCGCCGCTCGCCGTGTAGCCGGCGGCCGCGGCGCTGCGCTGGGTCGTGGAGTGGTCGGGCGTGGCCGCGGAGGCGGGCACGGCGGACAGTGCGGCCGCCAGGCCGAGGCCGAGGGTCGCGGACAGCGCGAGCTTGGGGAGTGACATGTGGGGGGCTCCTCATCGTCCTCGAGCCCCGGTCGCCGTGTGGGGTGGCGGCCGGGGCCGTGGGATGAACTCTTGGCTGACGCCGAGTCTTGAGGAGATCGAGCCGTACGCGGAGATATCAACTGGTGATAGTACGAAGGCATATCCCCCGCCGGGCTCTCAAGCCCCTTGCGGAGATAGCGATTTGACGTCCCGTTGACCGGTGTTTGACCACCGATTGATCGATTCCGGTATGGGTTGGAGTGGTTTCAGAGTCTGGTGTGACCGACAAGGGCGCAGATATGCTCCCGCCGTGGAGCTCGAGGTGAGGCACCTCCGTGCACTGTGCGCCATCGCCGACACCGGCAGCCTACGGAAGGCGGCGCGCCAACTGGGCATGACCCAGCCATCCTTGACGACCCAGCTCCGGCGCATCGAGAACACCATCGGCGGCCGGCTGTTCTCGCGGGAGGTCACCGGCAGTCGGCCGACCCCGCTGGGGCGGTCCGTGCTGTGCCGCGCCCGGCCGATCGTGGCCGAGATGAACGCCTTGGTCAGCGAGGTCCGGCTGGAGGCGGGGCAGACCGCCGACGCCCGGTTGCGCATCGGCAGCACGGGCAGCCGGGCCGTGGTGGGCTGGCTGCGCAGGCTCCGCGACCGCTATCCCGACGCGGACACCACCATCCACATCGACGTCTCCGCCAACGCGCTGCTGCAGATGGTCGCCGCCAACCAACTGGACGTCGCCTTCGTGCACGAGGTCGAGGGCGCGCCGCTGCGGGTGCCCGAGGGCGTGGAGCGCCGGATGCTCGTTGAGCGGGAGCCGCAGTTCGTGGCGCTGGCCGAAACCCATCCGGCCGCCGCGCGACCCGCGGTGCGGCTCGCCGACCTCGCCGCCGACCAGTGGATGGTCGACCCCAGCGTGGACGGCGAGGGGCCCGGGCTGCGCCGGGTCCTGGCCGCCGCGGGGCTCAATCCGAGAGTGGTGTACGGGGACTATCTGACCGCCGCCGACCTGGTCGCCTCGGGTGAGGTGGTCACCCCCTGCCAGCCCACCGCGCGGTCCCGCCAGGGCGTGGCCGTCCGCCCGCTGCACGGGGATCCGCTGACGGTCCGGCTGTTCCTGGCCTCACGGGCGGTCCCGGCGGCCCGCACGTTGCCCCCCGGACCCGACCCGGACACGGCGCTCCCCGCCCGCACCGGGGCCGCCGGATCTGCCCCGGACACGGCGCTCCCGGCCGAGACCGAGGCCGAGGCCACCGGACCCGATCCGGACCCCGCGCCCGGCGCCCCGCTCGACGTCGACGCCCTCTTCGGCGACCTGGCGGACGCGTACTTCGAGATCGCCTGGGCGAGTTCCGCGTACCGCCAGTGGCTGGTCCGCAACGAGAGTCCGCTGCTGCGCTCCCATGAGCCCCGGGCCCGTGACGCGCTCGACATCCTGGGGCTCGCCGGGCCCGCCGAGGTCTCGTAGCACCCCTCCGGAGAGGCGGGTGGCCGCGAGCGATGAGTTTCGCTCCGCCGGGCGGTCCAAGCACCCGGGACCGCACCGGACCGCAGGCCACCCGAGGAGCGAGCAGATGATCACGGAGCACGATCCGCAGACCGCGCTGGACACCCGCTTCAGCAGCCCGGACGCCACCGCCACCGCCTGGCCGGAGGGGCGTGAGGGGCTGGCGGCGGCGGAGCTGTACTGGCTGTCCACCGTCCGCCGGGACGGCCGCCCCCATGTCGCCCCGCTCATCGCCGTCTGGTTCGACGGGGCGCTCTGCTTCTGCACCGGCCCCGAGGAACAGAAGGCCAGGAACCTCGCGCACAATCCGCGCTGCGTCCTCACCACGGGTGCGGGCGTGCTGCACGAGGGATTGGACCTGGTGGTCGAGGGCGAGGCCGAGCGGGTGCGGGACGACGCCACGCTCGAGCGGATCGCCGCGGCGTACGTGGCGAAGTACGGCGCGGAGTGGACCTTCCAGGTGCGCGACGGCGCCTTCCACCACGATGGCCATGAGGCCCTGGTGTTCCGGGTCGCCCCGGCCACGGCGTTCGGGTTCCGGAAGGGCGCGTACGGCCAGACGCGCTGGCGCTTCTGACGCGGGCCGACCGCCCCATACCGCCCTGGGGCCCCGCGCCCCGGCCGCTCAGTCCAGGCCCGGCAGCCCGGTGGGCAGCCCGACCGGAAGGGTCTGCTCCGACCAGATCGTCTTGCCCTCGGCGGTCTGCCGGCTCCCCCAGCGCTGGCTGAGCCGCGCGACCAGCAGCAGCCCGCGGCCGCCCTCGTCGAAGGTGCGGGCGCGGCGCATATGCGGGGCGGTGCTGGAGGAGTCGGTGACCTCGCAGATCAGCGAGTGGTCATGGATCAGCCGCAGCCGGATGGGCGGGACGGCGTGCCGGATGGCGTTGGTGACCAGCTCGCTGACGACCAGCTCGGTGGTGAAGACGGCCTCGTCGAGCCCCCATTCGGTCAGCCGCTCCGTCACGTTCCGGCGGGACCGGGCCACCCACGCCGGGTCGGCGGGCACGTCCCAGGTGGCCACGTGCGCCTCGCCCAGGGAGCGGGCGCGGGCGAGCAGCAGCGCGACGTCGTCGAGCGCGCCCCCGGCGGGGAGGAGCGTGCGCAGAACGGCGTCGCAGGTGCCGTCCAGAGACCCGCTGGGGTGGGCCAGCGCGTTGGTCAGCAGCAGACGGCCCTCGTCGGGATCGCGGTCCCATATGGCCATCAGCCCGTTGGTGTAGAGGGCGAGCACGGCGTTCTCGGGCAGCTCGGTCTCCATCGACTCGAAGGGCAGCCCGCCGACCCCCAGCGGCGGTCCGGCCGGTACCGGGAGGAACTCCACGGTGCCGTCGGGCCTGGCCAGCGCCGGGGGCGGGTGCCCGGCCGCGGCCAGTGAGCAGCGGTGCGAGACGGGGTCGTAGACCGCGTACAGACAGGTGGCCCCCACATCTCCGGTGGCCTCCTCGGCGCCGGTCTCCGCGGCCAGATGGATCACCAGGTCGTCCAGATGGGTGAGCAGCTCGTCGGGCGGCAGATCGACGTCGGCGAGGGTACGGACCGCCGTCCGCAGCCGGCCCATGGTGGCCGACGCCTGGATGCCGTGGCCGACCACATCGCCCACGACCAGCGCGACCCGTGCCCCGGAGAGCGGGATGACGTCGAACCAGTCCCCGCCCGCCCCCGCGTACGGGCCCGCGGGCAGATAGCGGGAGGCGACCTCGACGGCCGGCGGCTGGGGGAGGGTCCGCGGCAGCAGGCTGCGCTGCAGGGCCAGGGCGGTGTCGCGCTCCCGGGTGAAGCGGCGGGCGTTGTCCACACAGACGGCGGCCCGGGTGGTGATCTCCTCGGCCAGCACCACATCGTCCTGGGTGAACGGCTCGGGGGTGTGGTGGCGGGCGAATACTGCCACTCCGAGCGTCGTGCCCCGCGCCCGGATCGGCACCGCCATGATCGAGTGAATGCCGAACCGCCGGATCGAACGGGCGCGGGCGGGCTTCAGCGCACCCCACTTGGCGATCATGGGGTCGGTGGTCGCGTAGATGAGGGGCCGCTCCATCGCCAGGCATTCCGCCATCGGCGAGACCTGCGGATAGGTGTCCACCTTCCCCACCGGCACCACGGACTCGGGGCAGCCCTCGTAGCGGGACCGCAGGGCCGCGCGGCGCAGCACGATCGGGCCGGTGAGCGGCCCGGACGGCAGCTCCTCGTCCTGGGCCAGCCGGTCCAGCAGGTCGATGCTGGCGTAGTCGGCCAGCCGCGGTACGCAGACGTCGGCCAGCTCCTGCGCGGTGTGGTCGATGTCGAGGGTGCTGCCGATCCGTTCACTGGCCGCGCTCAGCAACAGCAGCCGCTGGCGGGCCAGATACTGCTCGGTGATGTCATGTGCCGCCATGCAGACCGCGTACACCTGGCCGTCCTTCGCCTTCAGCGGGGCGAACCGGGCCGACCAGGCGTGCTCCTTGGTCTCCCCGCCGGTGCGCATGTACGTCTCCACCTCGCGTGGCTCGCCGGTGGTCAGCACATGGTGCATGACGGCTTCGAGCTGCTCGCTCTGGAGCTTGCCCCCGATCTCCGACAGCCGCAGATCGCGGATCTCCGCTTCGGGGAGGCCGACGACGCGGGCCATCTCGTCGTTCACCTTGCGCAGCCGCAGATCGGCGTCGTAGATCGCCATCGGGCAGGGCGACTGCGCGTAGGCCCAGCGCATCAGCGCGTCGTTCCAGGACTCGGGGGGCAGCTCCGCCCGGGGTGCCGCGGCCACCAGCAGCCAATCGCCTTCCGGCCCTCTGCGGTGTGCCAGCACCCGCACCGGCATCTCGTGGCCGTCCTGGTGGCGCAGCGCCACCGTCCCGTGCCAGCGGGTGAGCCGGGTGCGGGCGCGGCGGGCCCTGGCGTCCGCCGCGCGGGCCGGATCGGCCAGCAGGTCGGCGGCGGGCCGCCCCACGACCTGCGGGGGCGGATATCCGAGCAGCCGGCGGGCACCGTCGTTCCAGCTCGTCAGTGTCCCGTCATCGGTGACGGTGGCCCTCGCCGTGTCCGTTTCGTCCAGGCCGCCCCACTCCCGCGCGGAGCCGCTGTCATGGCGCATCATGGTCGCCCATCCCTCCGGGGGCGGCACTGGGTCCGTCCACCAGGGTTCCCTTCCAGCCTCGTCCACTCCGGTCCGGGCATCAACCACAGCCCGGGCCGGAGCGGACGCCGCTGCCGGGCCGGAGCGGGCGCTGCTGCCGGGTCGGGCGGGTCAGGCCGCCGCGGGTCCCAGGTGCCGCCCGGCCCATTCGGCGAAGCCGGTGAGGGGGAGGCCGAGGGCGCGCGCGAACTCGGGGCGGGCCGGCTGGCCGACCTCGTTCAGCCGCACATGCCCGAGGCCCCACTGCGGCATCCCGGCGGCGAGCGCCTCGTCCGCGGTCATCGACGGGGCGGTCACCTCGGTGCCCACGACGGCGGAGAGGACCTCGGCGACCCGGGTCATCGTCATGCGCTCGCCCGCCAGTTCCAGCTCGACCTCGTGGAACCGCTCCGGGTCGGCGAAGGCCGCGGCGGCCGCCGTGCCGATGTCGGCGACGGCGATGAGGGAGAGCTCGGTGCCGGGCTCGAGGATGGTGGCCAGGCCGCCCTCGGGGCCGTTCGGGAGCAGGGACAGGAAGTTCTCCATGAAGAAGGCGGGCTTGAGGAGCGTCCAGTGGCGGAAGCCCGCCTCGCGGACCCGGTCCTGGAGGCCGGCCTTGGTCGCGTAGTAGTGCTCCAGCGCCGCCCAGCGGCCCTCCGCCCACCCGGGCTCGGTGTGGTGCTGTCCGGCGCCGGAGACGGAGGTGTGCACGAACTGCGCCACCCCCATCTCCCGCGCGGCGTCGATCAGGTTGCGCCCCTGGACCCACTCGGAGTCGCCTTGGAGGTCGTTCATATCGGGCATCTGGATCGAGAAGACGGCGCGCGCCCCCTCGGCGGCCCGCCGCACCGAGTCGAGGTCGAGCAGGTCGCCGGTGACCAGCTCGGCGCCGAGCGCCGCCACGGCCTTGGCTCGCTCGGTGGCCGGGTCGCGGACCAGGGCCCGTACGGGGACGCCCGCCGAGAGCAGGGCACGGGCGGTGGCGCCGCCCTGCTGTCCGGTGGTGCCGGTGACCAGAACGGGGGCGGACGGGGCGGACGTCGGGGAGTTCATGGGCATGCTGCTGCTCCTCGGGCATGGGGGTATCGACTTATCGACTGTGCGGACACTAAACGGCGGGCCCCGCCACTTATCTCTCGGTACGATACGGAGGACCCCGCCACTTAGCAACCCGGAGGTGACGCCATGCCCGCCCAGCGCGCGGACGCCCGGCGTAACTACGAGCGCATCCTCGCCGTGGCCGAGGAGGAGGTCGCCGCGCACGGCGCCGACGCCTCCCTGGAACAGATCGCCCGCACCGCCGGAGTCGGCTCGGCCACCGTGCGCCGCCACTTCCCCACCCGGAGCGCCCTACTGGAGGCCGTCTTCCGCGAGCGGATCGAGGTCCTGGCCGCCCGCGCCCGGGAGCTCGCGAAGGAAGAGGACGTACGGGCCGCGCTGCTGGAGTGGCTGGGCGAGCTCACCGTCTACTCCGCCTCGGTGCAGGGCCTGGCCACCGCGCTGCTGCGAAATGGGGAGCTCGACCCGGAGCATGCGAACCCCTGCGTGGACACGCTCACCGAGGCGGGCGAGCCGCTGCTGCGGCGAGCCGAACGGGCCGGTGTGATGGCCCCTGGGGCGACCGCGGTCGACCTGGTCACGCTGATCGCCGGGATCGCGCTGGCCACCCAGCACCACCCGGACCCCGCCGCTGAGGCGGACCGGCTGCTGGGCCTGGCCGTGGCGGGGATCAGCCCGCGGGGGTGAGCGGGCGGGGGTGAGTCAACCGCCGTGCCCGGCAGAGGAGTTCCCTGCAAAGAAGACCGCACCCGGGCCACTCGGGGCGGCTCGGGTGCGGTCTTGTGGTGCTGGGGAAAGGCGGGGTCAGCCCTTCTTGGTCGCCCAGAAGATCTTGTCGATCTGGGCGATGTAGTCCAGTGCCTTCTGCCCCGTGGCCGGGTCGGTCGAGCCCTTGGCCGCGCTCAGGGCCTTGAGGGTGTCGTTGACCAGCTGGTGCAGCTCCGGGTACTTCTCGAAGTGCGGGGGCTTGAAGTAGTCGCTCCACAGCACCGAGACATGGTGCTTGGCGAGCTCCGCGCGCTCCTCCTTGATGGTGGTGGCACGGGCGCGGAAGTGCGGGTCCTCGTTGGCCTGGTACTTCTCCTGGACGGCCTTGACGGACTCGGCTTCGATACGGGCCTGGGCCGGGTCGTACACACCGCAGGGCAGGTCGCAGTGCGCGCTGACCTGAACCTTCGGGGCGAACAGGCGGGAGAGCATAGAGCTGTCCTTCCATTCGTGATCGTCTTCTCAGGTGCGAGATTACTCCGTGGGGGAAGCCTTTTCTCGGGTGCCCCGGGGGGCTTAGGTCAAAAGTCCGGTGTCAGGCTGGGATGCCTGGGATCGTGATGGTGCGGGGTTGAGAACCGGAGGTGCCGTGATGCGGGAGCAGCTGGGCGATCGCGGGCAGGAGCCCGACCGCGACCAGCGCGGACTGCTGCGGATCGGGCTCGCGGAGGTGTACAACCCGTCGATGCAGCCGACGCTGTACCCCGGCGACCAGTTGGTGGTCCGCTACGGGGCGCCGGTGCGGCCGGGGGACGTGGTGGTGGTGCGCCATCCGTTCCGGCAGGACCTGCTGATCGTCAAGCGCGCGGTGGAGCGGCGCGAGGGCGGCTGGTGGGTCAAGGGCGACAACCCGTATGTGGAGAACGACAGCCGGGAGTTCGGCGTCGTGCCGGACGAGCTGGTGGTGGCCCGGGCATGGCTGCGGCTGCGGCCGCGGCCGGGCGCCGGGCGCGGTGGTCAGCGGTCCATGGCCGGGCTGGTCTTCTGGGCGGTGTCCGCCGTACGGCCGGTGGGCTCGCGGTCCTGGCGCCGGCTGCGCTCGGCGCCAGGCGACCGCTCGGCGTCCAGGCGTTTGCGCGCGCGGTAGGCGGCCACATTGGCGCGGGTCGCGCAGCGGTCGGAGCAGTAGCGCCGGGATCGATTGGTCGAGGTGTCGAGATAGGCGTTGCGACAGGGTGACGCCTCACAGATGCCCAGCCGGTCGGCGCCCAGTTCGGTGAGGTGGAAGGCCAGGCCCATCGAGGCGGTCGCGGCGTATCCGGAGCCCGCGTTGGCGGCGTAGTCCGCGATATGCATATGCCACTTGGGGCGGCCGTCGTCGTCACGGGTCTCATGGCCGGAGATCTGCGGGCTCACCGGGAACTCGATGAGCAGCGCGTTCAGCAGGTCCACCGCCAGCACCTCGTCGCCGCCCGCCGCCGCCTCGAAGACGGCACGCAGCCGGGCCCTGACCGACCTCAGCCGGGTGACATCGGCATCCGTCGCCCGCCGGGCCGCCTGTCGGCTCTCCCCGAAGAGCGCCCGCACGGCCTCCACCGAGGTCAGGGTGTCGGTGCCGCGGCTTGGCTCCTCGCTGTTGACCAGGCGCACGGCGAGATCCGAGTAATAAGCCAGTTCCACTTGTGGTCCTTACGACGGGGCATCTAGAGTCGGGTAAGAGGCGTTCTGCCTACGAGGGTATTACGGGGCGGCTGCGCCGGAGACGATGACGCATGGCTTACGACGCATGGCTTGGAGGAGCTCGATGACGGACACCGTCGCCGTGGCGGACTGGCAGGCGTGGCAGCGGAGCTGGGACCGGCAGCAGGAGTGGTACCTCCCCGATCGTGAGGAGCGGTTCCGGGCGATGCTCGACGCGGTCGAGGCCGTCGTCGGCCCGGAGCCGAGGATCCTCGATCTCGCGTGCGGCACGGGCAGTATCTCGGACCGGGCGCTGCGCCGGTTCCCGGGCGCCACCAGCACCGGTGTGGACCTCGACCCCGCGCTGCTGACGATCGCCCGCGGCCACTTCGCGGCCGAGCCGCGCGCCGAGCTCGTGACCGCCGATCTGCGCGACCCCGGGTGGACCGGGCGGCTGCCGCACCGTACGTACGACGCCGTCCTGACGGCCACGGCGCTCCACTGGCTGCGCTCGGACGAGCTGCGGGTGCTGTACGGGCAGATCGCGGGCGTCGTGCGGGAGGGCGGGGTGTTCCTGAACGCGGACCATATGCCCGATCCGGCCACGCCCCGGCTCAACGCCGCCGACCATGCGTTCCAGAAGGAGCGGCAGGCCCGGGCCCAGGCCGAGGGCGCGCAGGACTGGGCCCAGTGGTGGCAGGCCGCGGCACGGGACGAGGTGCTGGCCGGGCCGGTGGCCGAGCGGTTCACGATCTTCGGTAATCCGGCCAACGGCGACCACGCGGACGGGGAGACGCAGTCCGTCGCCTGGCATGCCGAGGCGCTGCGCGAGGGGGGCTTCGGGGAGGCGCGGGCCGTATGGTGCTCGCCCTCGGACGC
The DNA here is from genome assembly GCF_017592595.1 of Streptomyces sp. NEAU-YJ-81. Classification (NCBI taxonomy): domain Bacteria; kingdom Bacillati; phylum Actinomycetota; class Actinomycetes; order Kitasatosporales; family Streptomycetaceae; genus Streptomyces; species Streptomyces sp. NEAU-YJ-81. Next base: position 281,243 of record NZ_JAGFNO010000008.1, read on the forward strand.
GATGGTGCTCGGGCTGAAGTGACCACCTGAGCGGCGGGTCAACGGCGCGAGGGCGGTACGGGCACCTGCCCATACCGCCCTCGCGGCTGTGACAGCGACTACAGCACCTTGGAGAGGAACGACTTCGTCCGCTCGTGCCGCGGATTGGTCAGCACCTCCCGGGGGTGCCCGGACTCCACCACCACGCCGTCGTCCATGAAGACGACCGAGTCCCCGACCTCGCGGGCGAAGCCCATCTCATGCGTGACGACGATCATCGTCATGCCGTCCTCCGCGAGCCCGCGCATCACATCGAGCACATCGCCGACCAGCTCCGGGTCGAGCGCAGAGGTGGGCTCGTCGAAGAGCATCAGCTTCGGCTCCATGGCCAGCGCCCGCGCGATCGCGACGCGCTGCTGCTGGCCGCCGGAGAGCTGGGAGGGGTAGTTGGCCGCCTTGTCGGCGAGGCCCACCCGGTCCAGCAGCTTCAGCGCGCGCTCCCGCGCGACCGCCTTGGTCTCGCGCTTGACCTGGACCGGCGCCTCGATCACGTTCTCCAGCGCGGTCATGTGCGGGAAGAGGTTGAAGCGCTGGAAGACCATGCCGATGTCGCGCCGCTTCTCGGCGACCTCACGGTCCTTGAGCTCGTAGAGCTTGTCGCCCTTCTGGCGGTAGCCGACCAGGTCGCCGTCGACGTACAGCCGCCCGGAGTTGATCTTCTCCAGGTGGTTGATGCAGCGCAGGAAGGTGGACTTGCCGGAGCCGGACGGGCCGATCAGGCAGAACACCTCGCGCGGCGCGACCTCGAGGTCGATGCCCTTGAGGACCTGTACCGGGCCGAAGGACTTGTGGACGCCTTCGGCCTTCACCATGGCGGTCATGCGCCGACACCTCCGGAGCGGTTGCTGAAGGAGAGCAGATTGGCCCGGACCCGCTGCAGCGGGGTGGCCGGCAGGCTGCGGCTCGAGCCGCGCGCGTAGTACCGCTCCAGGTAGTACTGGCCCACGCTCAGGACGGAGGTGAGGATCAGGTACCAGGCGGCCGCCAGGAAGAGCATCTCCGCCGTGGCACCGGAGTTCTGGCCGACCTCGGAGGTGGCCTGCAGCAGATCCCAGTACTGCACCGCGATCACCAGCGAGGTGGTCTTGAGCATGTTGATGAACTCATTGCCCGTCGGCGGCACGATCACCCGCATCGCCTGCGGCAGCACCACCCGGCGCAGCGTCTTGGCGTGGCTCATGCCGAGCGCCTGGGCGGCCTCGGACTGACCCTCGTCGACCGACTGGAGGCCCGCCCGGCAGATCTCGGCCATGTACGCGGCCTCGTTCAGGCCCAGACCCAGCAGGGCGGCCAGGAACGGGGTCATGAAGTCCGACCACTCGTCCTTGTAGATCGGCATGATGTTGATGTAGTCGAACACCAGGCCGAGGTTGAACCAGACCAGTAGCTGCACATAGACCGGGGTGCCGCGGAAGAACCAGATATAGCCCCAGGCGATGGAGGCGGTCACCGGGTTCTTCGACAGCCGCATCACGGCGAGGATGATGCCGAGGACCACGCCGAGCACCATCGAGAGGATGGTGATCCAGACGGTGTTGCGGACGCCCCTGAGGACCTCGCCGTCGAAGAAGTAGTCCGGAATGGCGTCCCAGTTCACATCGCCGCGGGCGAAGGCGGAGATGAGCAGGAAGAGCACGGCGATGGTGATGACCGCGGAGACCCAGCGGCCGTAGTGCCGCACCGGGATGGCCTTGATGTTCTCCGGCGCCGCCGGCGGCGGGGCGTCGGCCGGATCCGCCTTTTCGATCTTCTGTGTCACGGATGGTGCCTTTCAGCGCGAGTGGGGACGGGGGAGGGCCGGATCACTTGCCGCCGTTGATGATGGCCTTGGTGACCGCGCCTTCCTTGACGCCCCACTTCGCGATGATCTTGTCGTAGTCGCCGTTCGCGATGATCAGGGCGAGGGCCTGCTTGATGGCATCGCGTAGCTGGGTGTTCTTCTTGGCGATGGCGATGCCGTACGGGGCCGCCTCCACCTGGTCGCCGACGAGCTCGAAGTCCTTGCCGCCGCCGGAGGTCTTCACCGCGTACGCGGCGACCGGGAAGTCGCTGGAGCCGGCGATGGCGCCACCGCCGCGCAGCCGGGTCTGGGCCTCGGTGTCATTGCCGAACGCCTCGACCGAGATCTTGCCCTTGCCGTTCTTCTGGCAGGTCTTCGACTGGGCCTTGGCCAGGTCGTGGGAGACGGTGCCGCGCTGCACGACGATCTTCTTGCCGCACAGGTCGTCCCACGTCTTGATCCCCGTGTTGGCGCCCTTCTTGGTGTAGATGGAGACACCCGCGGTGAAGTAGTCGACGAAGTCGACGCCCTCGCCCGCCTTCTTGCCGGTGTCCGGGTCGACACCCTCCTGGCGGCCCTTGTTGTCGGTCATGGCCGACATGGCGATGTCGTAACGCTTGGAGCGCAGGCCCGAGAGCAGGGTGTCGAAGGTGCCGTTGTTGAACTCGAACTTCACCCCGAGCTGCTTGCCAAGGGCGTCGGCGATGTCCGGGTCGATGCCCATGACCTCGCCGTTCTTCTTGAACTCGACCGGCGGATAGTTGATGTCCGAGCCGACCTTGATCACCTTGGCGCTCTGGATCTCCTTGGGGAGCTGGTTGAAGAGCGGGGCCGCGTTGGTGTTCGACCCACCGGTGACCTTGTCGGTCTGGTCGCCGCAGCCCGTCAGCAGCAAGGCGCCTGCCACCGCTATCGCGCCGACGGAGGCCATCCGGGACTTCAGGGTGGCCCCACGGGGCGTGAAGCTGGCGGTCATGCTGGTTCCTCCGGCAGGGTGAGGGGGTGAGATCCAGGGAACACGTTTGTGGGTGTCGCGATCTCGTGTGATTGGGGCATCTTGTCATCGGACGGGCCCGTGCGGGCCGCTGGCCATGTCAAAATCGGATAACGGGCGATCCCCGTGGTGCACAACCGGACAGCGGCACCGGCCGGACAGCGACGGCCGGAGACGCGGGGCGGGCTCATGATCACGCGGAGAACAGCGCGTGACGGAGGCATGGACTTTCCCTAGAGATTCGCCCGCCTCCAGCCTTAATGCCCGGTTTTCCGGCGTCATCGCACCAGAACTCGCTCGTCGCTCGACGCGCGCTTCAGGTACAACAGACGGCACCCCTCACCCGGGGCTCAGGGCGTGTGTGCGACGCGCCCGGCGTCCGTACCCAGACCCATGCGGTGGTCATCCGCTGAATGGGACGACGCGGTGCCCGCCCGCTCCGAACCTGGGGCGGATACCCTCGACAGAAAAACGACAAAGGGGTCAAACAGTGGCAGCGGAGATGGTCAATCCTCGCAGCGACAGCACAAGCGGCAGTGGCGAAGGAGCCGACGGCGTGACGGGCGAAGAGCCCTTCGATCCGGCTTTCGCCCTGCACCGCGGCGGCAAGATGGCCGTCCAGGCGACCGTGCCCGTGCGCAACCGGGACGACCTGTCCCTCGCGTACACACCGGGCGTGGCCAAGGTCTGCAGCGCCATCGCCGAGCAGCCCGAGCTCGTCCACGACTACACCTGGAAGTCCCAGGTCGTCGCCGTGGTGACGGACGGCAGCGCGGTGCTGGGGCTCGGCGACATCGGCCCGGAGGCGTCCCTCCCGGTCATGGAGGGCAAGGCGATCCTCTTCAAGCAGTTCGGCGGTGTCGACGCGGTGCCGATCGCGCTCGACTGCCGGGACGTGGACGAGATCGTGGAGACCGTCGCCCGGCTCGCGCCCTCGTTCGGTGGCGTCAATCTGGAGGACATCTCCGCGCCCCGCTGCTTCGAGATCGAGCGCAAGCTCCAGGAGCGGGTCGACATCCCGATCTTCCATGACGACCAGCACGGCACGGCGGTGGTCACCCTCGCCGCGCTGCGCAACGCCGCCAGGCTGACGGACCGCGCGCTGGGCCAGCTCCGCGCCGTCATCTCCGGCGCCGGCGCCGCCGGTGTGGCCATCGCCCGGATCCTCACCGAGGCGGGCATCGGCGATGTCGCCGTGTGCGACCGCAAGGGCGTCGTCTCCCAGGACCGTGAGGACCTCACCGACGTCAAGCGCGAGCTGGCCGGGTTCACCAACAAGGCCGGGCTCACCGGATCCCTGGAGGCCGCGCTGGACGGCGCCGACGTCTTCATCGGCGTCAGCGGCGGCACGGTGCCGGAGGACGCGGTGGCGAAGATGGCGTCGGGCGCCTTCATCTTCGCGATGGCCAACCCCAACCCGGAGATCCACCCGGACGTCGCCCACCGGTACGCGGCCGTGGTCGCCACCGGGCGCAGCGACTTCCCGAACCAGATCAACAACGTCCTCGCCTTCCCCGGCATCTTCGCGGGAGCCCTCCAGGTCCGGGCCTCCCGGATCACCGAGGGCATGAAGCTCGCGGCCGCCGAGGCGCTGGCCGCGGTGGTGGCCGATGAGCTGAGCGCGGACAAGGTCATCCCCTCGCCGTTCGACGACCGGGTCGCCCCCGCCGTGACCGCGGCCGTCGCCGCGGCCGCCCGCGCGGAGGGCGTCGCCCGCCGCTGACGCCCGCCAGGGCCCAGGCGCCATCCCGCGCCGGGCCATCGCGGACTGTGCCATCACGGGCCGGTCCGCCCCTCAGCCGGAGGGGCGGACCGGCCCGTGGGCTTGTCCGCGGTGGGCGAGCGGGGTCACACCGTGGCGTGGTTCCGTGGGGTCGCCGTGCGGCCTAAGGTCGGGATCATGTTCGCTGCCTATGCCGCACGTATCGACCGTGACCAGCCGCTGAGCGGCCTCGAACTGGGGGAGCGCCCCGAGCCGCAGGCCCGGCCAGGCTGGACGACCGTGAACGTCAAGGCCGCCTCGCTCAACCACCACGACCTGTGGTCACTGCGCGGTGTGGGCCTCGGCGAGGAGTCGCTTCCGATGATCCTCGGCTGCGACGCGGCCGGGATCGACGAGGACGGCAACGAGGTCGTCCTTCACTCCGTCATCGGCCAGAGCGGACACGGCGTCGGCCCGAAGGAGCCCCGCTCCATCCTCACCGAGCGCTACCAGGGCACCTTCGCCGAGAAGGTGACCGTCCCGAGCTGGAATCTGCTGCCCAAGCCCAAGGAGCTCTCCTTCGAGGAGGCCGCCTGCCTGCCCACCGCCTGGCTGACCGCGTACCGCATGCTGTTCACCAACGCGGGGGTGCGCCCCGGCGACAGCGTCCTGGTCCAGGGCGCCGGCGGCGGTGTGGCCACCGCCGCGATCGTGCTGGGCGCGGCCGCCGGTCTGCGAATGCTGGCCACCAGCCGTGACGAGGCCAAGCGGGCCCGCGCCGTCGAGCTGGGCGCCGAGAGCGCGTACGAACCGGGGGAGCGGCTGCCGCGCCGGGTGGACGCCGTGATCGAGACGGTGGGCGCCGCGACCTGGTCGCATTCGGTGAAGTCCCTCAAGCCCGGCGGCACCCTGGTGATTTCGGGCGCCACCAGCGGCCCCAACCCGAAGGCCACCGAGCTCAACCGGATCTTCTTCCTGGAGCTGAAGGTCGTCGGCTCCACGATGGGCGGGAAGGACGAGCTGGAGGACCTGCTGAGCTTCTGCGCCGCCCACGGCGTACGACCGGTGATCGACTCGGTGCTGCCGCTGGACCGGGCCCGTGAGGGGTTCGAGAAGATGGCGGGCGGCGATCTGTTCGGCAAGGTCGTTTTGACGGTCTGAATACCGTGCCGCCCTCCACGGCCGCAATGGGGGCCGGGGATTCGCGGGGGAATTCGAACAGACCCGGTGGATCCGGTCCGCATCGAGAAGGCGGCGAGAGGGCGGCGAGCATATGCCGGAGGCTTGGCGCGAAGCCCGCGCGATGATCTACCGGGCCTCGCGCTCCGGCGAATTCGCGGAATTCCGCGACGACGCCGCCGACGGCGCTACGAAGCTCCGTCGGAAGCGATAGGAGCGGGACGAGGAACCCACCAGACCGGGGAAGTCGCGCACCCGGTCCCAGATGGACGAGCCGCCGCCGCGCGGCCCATCGGCCGCCATGGCCGCCTCGTACGTCTCCGTGCCGGTCCAGCGGGCGTAGTTGAGCACCCGGGCGCGGTCGGTGCTCAGATGGCGCTCGCCGTCGCCGATCAGATGGAAGTCGGCGGAGATCAGGCCCGGGTCGGGCTCGTTCTCCAGAGCCTCGATGACCAGGTCGGTCCAGGACCGGCGGAGCTCGGGATCGGGGTCGTCGAAGTCGATCTCGACGACGACGATCAGCCCGGGGGCCGACCCGGGGTCCGGCGTATCGCTCTGGGCGGACGGTGCCTGGAAGCCGCGGTAGTAGCGGTAGGAGGAAAGGCCGAGCCGCTTGAGGTCCGGGACCGCGCTGTCGATCTCGTCGTTGCGCTCCTGGCGGTGGGTCCGGAAGAAGGCGTGGTACGCGGCCTCACTGGCCCACTGGGAGTGGTGCATCAGCGTATCGCCGTCCGTACCCGCGTAGACGTTGTAGGAGAGCAGCTCGGGTGCCGGCCAGGGGCGGCTGTCCCAGGTGGCGGCGATGGCGTCGACCGCGGCCCGCTGCCGATCCGGCGTGCCCACGCTCCAGGTGCTGAACAGCGCGGCACCCACATCGGGCCGGGTGAGATCGGGCAGCGGGCCGGAGCTGGGCAGAGCGGACATGACGGTCTCCTCGCGGTCGGGAAGAGCTGAGAAGGAAAAGGGGATCGGGGTCGGAGGGGCGCCCCCCGTGGTGCGCCCCTCCGACCCCGATCCTGGAACTTCAACCGCGGTTGAGGTCAAGCGGTGGACGGAAGCCGTCCTGAGTGAGACGGAAGCCGTCCTGAGTGAGACGGAAGCCGGTCCTGAGCGAGATGGAGGCCGGGCCTATGCCTGGTCACCTCGGAGCAGCGCGGTGATGCGCGCCGCGGTCGCCCCCAGGTGATGGCGGGCGTCGGCAAGCTGGGCGTCCGTCACCCCGTGGTCGCGGGCCGCGTCGCGGATGTCGTCGCGGAGCCGGTCGAGCAGCCGTTCCAGATCGCGGGCCGGGGCGTCCGAGGGGGTGAAGTCCCTGGCCCACTCGGGCTCCTGCACTCCGGCCGCGCCGCTGCCGCCGTCCCCGCTGCCGCCGTCCCCGCTGCCGCCGCCGGTCGGCTTCTCCTCCTTGCCGCCGCCCTCCGGCTTGGTCATGTCCATCCGCTCGACCTTGGTTTCCGGCCCGGACGTGTCGTCGTCCCAGCCCCAGCCCCAGTCCGAGCGCGAGGTGCCCTGGCGGGAGATCCGGCTCATCCCGCGCGACACCTCGGCCAGCCCCTCGCGCACCGCCTGCTGCCAGTCGCCCGCCCGGATGTGCTCCTGCGTCTGCTCCTGGACCCGCCGGGCGATCCGCTGGACCTCCTCGCGCGCGAAGTCCTGCGCGTCCTTGGCCTGCTTACGGGCGCGCTGGGCGTCCTGCCGGGCCCGCCGGCTCTCCTCCTTCGCCCGGCGCGCCTGCTCCTTCCACTCCTCCTTCGCGCGCCGCATGTCCTCCTTCGCCTGCCGCCAGGTCTCCTTGTCGCCCCATGGCCCCTCCCACGGGCCATGCTTGTCCTGGGCGCCGCCGGTGCCGCTGGTGCCGCCGGAGGAGCGGGCCTGCTGGGCCGCCTCCCGCATCTCCCGCCGCAGATCGCTCGCGGAGCCGCGGACGTCGTCCCGGATCTCGGCGGCGAGTTCGGCGACCGACTCGCGGATCTCCAGCTCCAGATCGGCCAGCTCACCGCTGCGGTCGGCCAGTTCGGCGCGTCCGGCGTCGGTGATGGAGTAGACCTTGCGGCCGCCCTCGGTGGTGTGGGTCACCAGGCCCTCGGCCTCCAGCTTGGCCAGCCGCGGATAGACGGTGCCCGCCGAGGGCGCGTACAGCCCCTGGAACCGCTCCTCCAGCAGACGGATGACCTCATAGCCGTGGCGCGGCGCCTCGTCGAGCAGCTTGAGCAGATACAGGCGCAGTCGGCCGTGGGCGAATACGGGGGGCATCAGAGGACCTTTCCCTGGGTGCCGTCGGTGGTGTCCGTGTCGTCCTCGGACGGCGGACGGCGCAGCAGCGCGATGGCGCCCGAGACGGTGGTGGCCTTGAGGCTGCCATTGCCCGCGCCGAGCCGCCCGGTGATCTGTTTGGCTCCCCACTGGCCGCTGACCCGCAGATCGTCGAAGCCGTTGGAGACCGAACCGGTGGCCGTGTTGGCCTCGATCTCGGCGTCGGCGGGGTGCGGCAGCCGGATGGCGATCTCGCCGGAGACGGTGGTGAGGCCGATGTCGGAGCACTTCGGGGCGGGGGCGAGGTCGAGCACCATGTCGCCACTGACCGATTCGGCCCGTACCAGGGGCCCGGAGCCCTCGATGACGGTGAGGTCGCCGGAGACGGAGTGGAACCGCAGATCGCCGGTGACGGCCTGCGCCTCGACCCGGCCGGAGACGGTCTCGGCCCGCACCGGCCCGGTCAGCCCGAGCAGGGTGAAGTCGCCGGAGACGCCGCGCAGTTCGGCGCGGCCGGTCAGCCCGGAGACCACGGCGGAGCCCCCGATCACGCCGACCGTGGCGCTGGTGCCGACGGGCACGGTGAGGGTGACATGGGCGGTGCGGTTCCACTGCCCGAGCCACTTGCGGAAGCCCTTCCAGGAGAGGTCGTCGTAGCCCACGCTCAGGGTGCCGTCGACGTGGGAGACCTTCAGCGCCGGGCCGTCGATCTCCGAGACCTCGAGGCGGGCTGGACCATTGCCGGTGCCGACCACATTGACGGTGCCGCCCGCGATACGGACGTCGAGGGTCGACACCGGGTCGTCGAAGGTGAGCTTCTGTGGCGCGGTGATCGACCACTGTGATCCGGCTGACATCCCTGGCCTCCCCTGACTGGACGTGCGACGCGTCACGGCGACGCAACATATCGTGTCTCTACCGAACACGATATATCGCGGTCTTGCGGAGTCAAGCCCGGGCCGGCCCCGGCCCGGGAGGGTGGCGCTCGGCTGCCGCCCGCCCCGGCGGCGTCCGCCTCCGGTGTGCCCGCGCACCTGCGCACAATCGCGCGAGCCGGTGACAGATGCATGGTGCAGTCATCGTTCCCTGTGGACCGGATCACCCTTCTTCGAGAAAATCCTCCTCCCCGGGAATTCCTCGCTAGAGTCTCGCTAGAGTGCTGGTAGAGCAGCATGGAGACAAATGTTTGGGACTGTTACCTTCGTGGCCTCGGAATCGGGAAGGAAGAGGGCCGTGGGGGGAATGACGTCACAACCCTTGAATACCTCGGCACCAGAGGAAGGCCCGGAGCCGCTCTCGGTTGCCCAGTTGCTGTTGCGGGCGGCGCGCGACCACGCCCATTCGGGGGTGCGCTATCTGGTCGGGCCCACGGCGAGCGAATCCGTGCGGCAGTCCTACCCGGAACTTCTGGAATCGGCGCTCGACCTCCTCTCCGCACTCCGGGGCCGGGGATTGCGGCCGCGGGACACGGTGGCCCTGCTGCTGGACCGCCAGCCGGAATTCCTGACCGCCCTCTGGGCCTGTCTGCTGGGCGGCTTCGTGCCCTGCCCGATGGTGCCCATCTCCGGCGACCCGGCCCGCTGGACGGCCCAACTCGCCCATGTCAACCGGCTGTTGGACGGTCCCTTGCTGGTGACCACCGAGGCGATGTGCGCCGAGCTGCCGACGGTGCCCGGACTCGCGGTGGCCGTGGTGGAGGAGCTGCGGGACGAGGCCGCGGACCCCTCCGGCGCCGAGCGCGGGCAGCCGCCCGCCGTGCACGCCGCGACCCCGGAGGACCTCGCTCTGCTGGTGCTGACCTCCGGTTCCACCGGGAATTCCAAGGCGGTCACGCTCACCCATGGAAATATCCTGGCGTCGATGGCCGGAAAGGCGGGGAAACAACAGCTCACCGCCGCCGACACCACCTTCAACTGGATTTCCTACGACCATGTGGCCGCGCTCTTGGAAGCGCATATGCTGCCGTTGTCTGTGGGCGCCGAGCAATTGCACGCGGAAGCCGCGGTCATTCTCGAGGAGCCGCTGCGGTTCCTCCGGATCATCTCCCGCCACAAGGTCACGATGACCTTTACGCCGAACTTCCTCCTCGGTCCGCTCAATTCCGCCGCCCATGAGATAGCGGAGGAGATATCGGCGGGTGGTGAAGGGCTCGATCTCGGCGCGCTGCGCCATATCGTCAGCGGCGGTGAGGCGAATGTCGTCGCGACCGGTGAGGCATTCCTCGCCCATTACGCTCCGTACGGACTGCGGGCGGGAGCCCTCTGGCCCGCCTTCGGCATGACCGAGACCTGCGCCGGATCCATCTACAACCGCGCGTTCCCGGTCACCGACGTGGGCCAGGAGTTCGCCAACCTCGGCACCCCCGTCGAGGGGCTGCGGATCCGGGTCGCCGACGACGACCACCGGGCGCTGCCCGCGGGCGAGATCGGCGAGCTGCAGCTCAGCGGGCCGATGATCACCACCGGCTACTACCACGACGAGGCGGCCACCGAGGCGGCGTTCACCCCCGACGGCTGGTTCCGCAGCGGCGATCTGGGCCGGATCGACGAGGGCCGGCTGACCCTCGTCGGGCGCAGCAAGGACAGCGTCATCGTCAATGGCGTCAACTACTTCAGCCATGAGATAGAGGCCGCCCTGGAGCAGCTCGACGATGTCGCGAGCGGCTTTGTGGCGGCGTTCCCGACCCGCCGCCCTGGCAGCGACACCGAGCAGCTCGTCATCGCCGTCAGCCCGGAACCGGGGGACGACGACGAGGCCGGGCTGCACCGCATGATCACCGCGGTGCGCTCCACCGTCGTGATCCACTGGGGCTTTCGGCCCTTCCTCATCCTGCCGCTGCCCAAGGACGCCTTCCCCAAGACCAGCCTCGGCAAGACGCTGCGCCGACGGATGCGTCACCGTCTGGAGTCCGGCGGATTCGACGACGTCATCGAGCGGGTCACGGAGCTGACCACCCGCCGGCTCGGCGGCCACACCCCGCCCGAGGGCGAGACCGAGCGAGTCCTCGCCGAGATCTACGCCGAGATGTTCGACACCGCCCCGGCGCGGATCAGCGCGACCGCCAGCTTCTTCGACCTCGGCGGCACCTCGCTGGACATCCTGCGGCTGCGGCGCCAGGTCCACCGGCGCCTGGGCGTCGCGGACCTGCCGGTCATCACGGTGCTCACGGCGCCCTCGGTACGGCAGCTCGCCGTCCGGCTCGGCGACGGCGGCACGCTCGACGCCGCGGTGTACGACCCGGTCGTACCGCTGCAGACCGGCGGCGAGAAGACCCCGCTGTTCTGTGTCCACCCCGGCGTCGGCGAGGTGCTGGTCTTCGTCAACCTCGCCAAGTACTTCGTCGGCGACCGGCCGTTCTACGCGCTGCGCGCCCGTGGCTTCAACGAGCACGAGAAGCCCTTCACCAGCTTCGAGGAGATGGTGGAGTGCTATGTGGAGGCCATCCGCGCCCGCCAGCCGCACGGCCCCTACGCCGTCGCCGGCTACTCCTACGGCGGCGCCGTGGCCTTCGAGATCGCCAAGGCGCTCGAGGCCCAGGGCGAGCGGGTCGACTTCGTCGGCAGCTTCAACCTCCCGCCGCATATCAAGTACCGCATGGAGGAGCTCGACTTCGTCGAGACCGCGACCAACCTCGCCTTCTTCCTCGACCTGATCAACAAGAAGCGGTCGCTCGACCTCCCCGCCGAGCTGCGCCCCCTGCCCCAGGAGGAGCAGCTCGCGCATCTGCTGCGGATCGCCCCGCGCGGCCGGCTGGACGAACTCGATCTGGACCTCGACACGTTCAGCGCCTGGGCGGAGCTGGCCCACGGCCTCACCACCCTGGGCCGCGACTACCACCCCAGCGGCACCACCCGGTCCATGACGGTCTTCTACGCGATCCCGCTGCGCGGCACCAAGGAGGACTGGCTGGAGAACGAGCTGCGCCGGTGGGACGAGCACACCACGGAGCCGAACCGGTATCTGGACGTACCCGGTGAGCACTACACACTGATGGGCCCGCGGCATGTCGCGGCCTTCCAGGCGGTTCTGCGCAGGGAACTCGACCGTGCGCTGGGCGACGCCGACCGGGCCCGGACCGCGGGCCAGGCATAGGCCCGAGCGGGCCAGGCAGCGGCCCGACCGGGCCAGGCACAAGGAGAAGAGCAGGGTGGAAGGCAAGAAGATCCTGGTCACCGGGGGTACCGGGCAGGTCGCCCGGCCGGTGGCCGAGGCGCTGGCCGAGCGCAATGAGGTGTGGTGTCTGGGCCGGTTCGGCACCCCCGGTGTCGAGAAGGAGCTGAACGACCAGGGGATCACCACGTTCCACTGGGACATGAACGACCTGGGCGCGGCGGCGTACGAGGGGCTGCCGGACGACTTCACCCATGTCTTCCACTCGGCGGTGCGCCGCGGTGAGGACGGCGACGTCAACGCGGCCATCGAGGTCAACTCGGTGGCCACCGGCCGGCTCATGAGCCACTGCCGGCGGGCGGAGGCGTTCCTGTTCGTCTCCACCGGAGCGCTCTACAAGCGGCAGACTCTCGACCACGCGTACACGGAGGACGACCCCGTCGACGGGGTGGCCGACTGGCTGCCCGCCTACCCGGTGGGCAAGATCGCCGCCGAGGGCGCGGCACGGGCGTTCGCCCAGGTGCTGAACCTGCCGACGACCATCGCCCGGCTCAACATCGCCTACGGCCCCGGCGGCTACGGCGGGGTGCCGATGCTCTACTTCAAGCGGATGCTCGCGGGCGAGCCGATACCGGTGCCCATGGAGGGCCAGAACTGGTGCTCGCTCCTCCACACCGACGATCTCGTCGCCCACGTCCCCCATCTGTGGAAGGCCGCCTCGGCCCCGGCCACGCTGGTCAACTGGGGCGGGGACGAGGCGGTCGGGATGACCGACTGCGTGCGCCATCTGGAGGAGCTCACCGGGGTGCGGGCCCGGCTCGTGCCCAGCGAGGTCACCCGTGAGACCTATCAATTCGACCCCACCCGGCGGCGCGAGATCACCGGACCCTGCCGGGTGCCGTGGCGCGAGGGCGTGCGGCGTACGCTCCAGGCGCTCCACCCCGAGCACCTTCCGTCCGAGCCGCGGCACACCGCCGTCTGAGGAGTGGCGACCACCATGGCATCAGCGAACATCGAGGCCATTCGCGCCTCCTACGCGGGTTTCCGCGACCGCGACATCGAGGGGATCCTGTCGGGCATGCACCCCGATGTGGAGTGGGTCCATCCGGAGGGGATGGCCAAGTACGGGCTCGGCGGCACCAAGCTGGGCCATGCGGGGATCAAGGACTTCCTCGCCCATGTGCCGACCGTGCTGGGCGGGATGAAGCTCGCGCCGCGGGAGTTCATCGAACACGGCGACCGGGTCGTGGTGTTCGGCACCCGTGAGGTGACCTCGCGCCGCGGTACGACCGTGACCCTGGACTTCGTCCACTCGTGGACGATGCGGGACGGCAAGGCGGCGAGGATGGAGGACATCTTCGACACCGTGGCGTTCCATGAACTGATCGAGAGCTGAGCCGAGACCGGTCACCGCTCATGGGGTCCCCTGGCCCCACCGGCCCGCCCGCTCCCGCGCCCCTCGGCGCGGTGAAGCGGGCGGCCGACTCTCCCGGCGGAGGTCTCAGACGGTGCGCACGACCTCCTCGTACTCCAGCCGCGGCAGCCGGCCCATCCAGGCGTCCGGACCCGGCTTGCCGATGTTGACCACACAGACCGCCGCGTGCCGCCCGTCCTCGAAGAACTCCTTGGAGACGGCCGCGTGGTCGAAGCCGATCATGGGCCCGGCGGCGAGCCCCGCGGCGCGCACGCCCAGGATGAAGTAGCCCACCTGCAGCGCGGTGTTGAAGCGTGCCGACGCCTCCCGCATGCCGGGGTCGGCGAATATCTGCTGCGGGTTCTCCATGAACGGCACCAGCCGCGGCAGTTCCTCATGGAAGTCCAGGTCCGCGGCGAGCACCGCGACCAGCGGGGCCTTGGCCGTCTTCTCCTGGTTACGCCCCGTCATATGCGTCACCAGCCGGGCGCGCGCCTCCTCCGAGCGCACCAGGACCACCCGGAGCGGCTGCTGGTTCATCGAGGTCGGCGCGTACTTGACCAGCTCGTGGATCGCGCGGACCTGCTCGTCCGTCACCGGCTCGTCGGTGAAGGTGTTGGCCGTCCGGGCCTCCAGGAACAGCTGCCGCTGCGCCTCCGGTGCCAGGGTGAGGGGGCTCAGGGCCCCGCTGCTCTCCGGTGCGCTCATGGGAGCTCTCCTTGTGAAGCGGTGCGGAAACGACATGATCTGCCGATGAATTAATTGGACTGGACGGGCTAGTCCAATGCAGTAAACGAAGGCTAGACTCACACGTCCATCGAGGGCAAGACCGGCTCGGAGCGAGGAGGTTGGGCGGTTGCGGACGGACAGCGGTCCCCGGCGCAGCGCCGCGGGGCGGCCCGCGGGCCCCCAGCCCGCCAAGCGGCAGGCGATATTGGAGGCGGCCGTGGCCGTCTTTCTGCGCGAGGGATACAACCGGGCGAGCGTGGACGTCATCGCGGACGAGGCCCGCGTGTCCAAGCAGACCGTCTACAACCACTTCGGCGACAAGGAACGGCTGTTCATCGCCGCCGTCGAGGAGGAGCGGGAGCGGGTGGCGGCCGGTTTCGCCGCCGGTTCCCCGTACGCGCTCGGACCGGACGGCACCGAGCCCCCCGGGGCGTACGACGGCGGGGACGCCCGCACCGCGCTGATCGACTTCGGCCACCGGGTGCTCGCCGTACTCCTCGACGAACGGGCCTCCGCGCTGCGCCGCCTGGTCATCGCCGAGGTCGCCCGCCACCCCTCGCTGCGCCCCGCATGCGCCGAGGGAGAACCCCAGCAACTGGTGACCTACCTCGCCGAGATGCTCGGCCGGCGCACCGGCCGCGGTGAGCTGAGCGTGCCGGAACCGGCCACCGCCGCCCGCCAGTTCGTGGCCCTGATCGTCCAGCAGGGCCTCTACCAGTCGATGTACGGCACCTGCCCGCTCGCCGACGCGCAGGCCGCGGCCGTCTGCGAAAGCGCCGCCGACCTGCTCGTCCGTGCCTACCGCCCATGAAGCCCGAAGAGAGGTGCCACCCATGCGGGTGAGCGTGCTCGGACCGCTGACACTCGGCCTCGGCGCCCGGTCCGGGGTGCCCAGCGCGATGAAGCCGCGCAAGGTCCTGTCCCTGCTGCTGCTCCACGCCGGACGGATGGTGCCGGTGCAGTCGCTGATGGCCGAGCTGTGGGGCGATCATCCGCCGCGTACCGGGCTGACCACGCTGCAGACGTACATCCTGCATCTGCGCAAGCTGCTCGCCGAGGTGCTGGGGATGCCGTCGGCCGCCGTCACCCGGGATGTGCTGCAGACCCGGCCCGGGGGCTACGCCATGGTGGTGGGCGCGGGCCAGCTCGACGTCCATCAGTACCGCGCCCTCGTCGCCGAGGGCGAAGGCGCGCTGGAGGCCGGGGACGAGCGGACGGCGGACGCCTCCTTCCGGCGGGCGCTGGCCCTCTGGCAGGGCCCGGCCCTGGTCGACGTCACCCCGCACGGGCGCCCGCTGCAGGCGGAGGTCGCCCGGCTGGAGCAGTCCCGGCTCACCGTCACCGAGCGCGGAATCGAGACCCGGCTGCGGCTCGGCGGCCATCTGGAGGTGCTGAGCGACCTCGCCTCGCTGGTCGTGGAGCACCGCTTCCACGAGGGCATGCACGGGCAGTACATGCTCGCCCTCCACCGCTCCGGCCAGCGCACCCGGGCCCTGACGGTCTATCAGCGGCTGCGGACGGCGATGACCGAGGAGCTGGGGCTGGAACCTTCGGCGAAGCTGCAGCGGCTGCAGCAGGCGGTGCTGGTGTCCGACCCCCGGCTGGACCACGAGGCGGGGGCGCCGGGGCGCGGTCCGGTGGTGGCGTGAGGGGCGGCCGATAGGGCCGCGCAGCGCTTAGGTGCGGTCGCGCGGAGACGTCGTCGCGCCGAGGCGCCGTTCGCCTTCAGGCGTCGCCGCCCTCAGACGTCGTCGTCTTCCTCGTCGAGCCGGGCCAGCCAGGTCGCCAGCCGCTCCACCGGAACCTCGAAGTCCGGGTTCAGGTCGACGAACGTCCGAAGCTGCTCGGCGAGCCACTCAAAGGTGACCTCCTCGGTGCCGCGTCGCTGCTCCAGCTCCTCGATACCGCGATCGGTGAAGTACAAGGGTCGCTCCGGTAGGGATGGTGTGGATCTACCCGCCCAGGATATGCGGCGCCGCGGCCCGGTGAGCGACCCGAGGGCCGCCGGAGTTGACCTTGACGCATACGTCAATGTTTACGGTGCGTTGGCATGACAGATATGACAGCCGCACACTTCGACGGCACAGCGGTCATCGTCACCGGTGGGGGCACGGGGATCGGGCGGGCCGCCGCGCGGGCCTTCGCCGAGCAGGGTGCCCAGGTCCTGGTGGTCGGCCGGACGGCGGCCCGGCTCGCCGAGACGGCCGCCGACGCGCCGGGCATCCGGCCGCTGGTGGCCGACGTCGCGGCGCCCGGCGCCGCCGAACTGATCGTGAACACCGCGCTGGAGGCGTTCGGCCGGATCGACGTGCTGGTCAACAACGCCGCCGTGGTCCGGCAAGCGCCGCTCGGGGACATCCGGCGGGAAGCCGTGGAGGAGATGCTCGCCGTCAACCTGCTCGCGCCCGTGTACCTCACCGAGGCCGCCGTTCCGCCGCTGAGCGAGAGCGCCGGTGTCGTGATCAACGTCAGTACGGCGATCGGCCACCGCGGCTGGCCGATGCCCGGCACGGAGCTGTACGCCGCGCTGAAGGCCGCCCTGGACACCCTGACAAGGAGCTGGGCGGTGCAACTCGCCCCGCGCGGAGTGCGCGTGGCCGGTGTCGCCCCCGGCCCCATCGCCACCTCGATCGGGCGACACCAGGGGCTCGACACCGAGCAGATCGACGCCCTGCGGACGACCCTGATCGAGCACGTTCCGCTGCGGCGGCTCGGCCGGGTGGAAGAGGTCGCCTTCTGGATCACCCAGCTCGCCCGGCCCGAGGCGGGCTACACCACCGGCGTCGTCCTGCCCGTGGACGGCGGAGCGCTGGTCGGCTAGGCGCCGGCCGACAGGCCGCGGGTAGTGTCGCCGCATGCGGATAGGGGAGTTGGCGAAGGCCACCGGTGCCACCACCCGGGCCTTGCGCTTCTACGAGGAGCGAGGGCTGCTGAGCTCCACACGCGCGGTCAACGGCTACCGGATCTACGACGAGCGGGCGATCCAGCGGGTGGCCAACATCCGCTATCTGCTGGACGCCGGGCTCACGCTGGAGGACATCGAGCACTTCGGTGCCTGCCTGGACGGCGACCTGCCCAGCAGCCGCCCCTCCGAGGCCATGCTGAACGTCGGGCGCCGCCGCCTGAGCGTGCTGGACGACCGGATCGCCACCCTCGCGCGGGTGCGCGAGGAGCTCGCCGAGCGGCTGGCCATCGCCTCCGGCGACCGGGCCGCGGTCACCACGTCGTCCGGCTGAGCAACCAGGACACCAGCGCGCGTACGGCGCCGGAGAGCATGGCGGCGGTGAGGGTGAGGAGGGCGGGGCGGCGGCGGTTCGGCATCGTTGACCTGCTTTCGTGAAACCGGCCAAGGCGCCGGGGGTACGTTTCACGATGTGCGGGCTCTGGGGCGTTGCGGCAGCCCGCACGCGTTGCAGAGCGGCCGCAACGGGGGAGGGGCGACCCATGGAGGACGGACCCGTCGGCGGGGAGCTGGTGCCGCAGCCGGGAGCGGCGCGGCGGATCGGGGATCTGAAGCCGATCCCCGAGCAGGTGAGACCGGAGTGCCGGGCGCTGGCCGAGAGCCTGCGGGAGCTGTTCGGCGCGGTCGGGGTGTCGCTGCGGGTCTTCGCCGTACGGCTGCACTACGACGCCGGGACCGTCTCGCGCTATCTGAACGGGACCGTGGTGCCGCCCGCCGAGTTCGTGGACCAGCTCCTCACCCATGCCGCCAAGGCCACCGGACGGCCCTCCTCGACCGAGGTGATGGCCCATGTGCACACCCTGCAACGCCGGGCGTTGCAGGCCACCAACAGGGTCGGCTGGGAGCTTCAGCGGCTGCGCGACCAGCTCGCCGACGCCGACCGGCAGCGCCAGCAGGCCGAGGTGCGGGCGGAGGCGCTGTCGGAGGCGTTGCTGGTGCGGAAACAGCGCATCGCCGAGATGGAGGTCGAGCAGCGGCGGATCGCGGTCGCGGCGGCGGACCGCGGGGCCCGGAGCGCGGAGCTGGAGCGCCTGCGGCAGGAGCGCGAGGACCTGACGGCCGAACGGGACCGACTGCGGGAAGAAGTCGCCCGCCTACAGGACGCGTTGACCCAGGCCCGGCGGCAGGCGTTGGACGCCGAGCGGCGGTGCGAGGCGCTGGAACACCAACTGCAGACGGAGGAGGAGGCGGCCGGAGCGAAGGCCGACGCCGAGGACCCGGTGTCGCACCGGCTGTGGCTCGCCGAGGAGCAGGCCATCGCCGCGGAGGAGCGGGCCCGGCGGCTCGAAGGGGAGCTGGCGGCGCTACGGGGCGGCGACGCCGACCCCGGCGGTCGCAAACCGGTGGACTCCGGGCAGGTTCCCGACGTCTGGGGCGGTGTGCCGCGCCGCAATCCGCGGTTCACCGGGCGGGACGCGCTGCTCACCGAGGTGTACGACCGGCTGGACGCCGCCCCCGCCGATACCGCCGTGGTCGCCCTCGTCGGGCCGCCGGGCATCGGCAAGTCTCAGCTCGCCGCCGAGTACGCCCACCGCTTCGCCGCCCGGTACGACGTCGTGTGGTGGAGCGCCGTGGCCGGTCGGCCCGCGCTGGAGGCGCGGCTCGCGGCGCTCGCCCCCGTGCTGGTGAGGGTTCTCGGGGAGGTCGGCGTCCGTCAGGACGCGAAGGACACGGACCTGGCCCGCGCCGCGCTGGAGGCGCTGCGCCGGGGCGATCCGTACCGGCGCTGGCTGATCGTCCTGGACGACGCCGACGACCCGGAGGCCATCGCCGGCCTGCTGCCCGCCGGGGGCGGCCATGTGCTGATCACCTCGCGCAACCGGGCCTGGGCCGACCACTACGCCGAGCTGCTGGAGGTCCCGCCGCTGAACCGGACGGAGAGCGTCGCCCTCGTACGCCGCCGGGCGCCGCGCATCGGTCCGCAGGACGCGGACCGGCTGGCGGCGGCCGTCGAGGACCTGCCGCTGGCGCTGGACCAGACGGCGGGCTGGCTGGACGGCGCGTCCACGCCCGTCGCCGAGTACGTGCGCATGGTGAGCGACGGCGAGCCCAACCCGGTACGGCCCGCCGCCGATTACCCGATGCCGTACCACGCCGCCTTCAAGGACCTGATCACCCGGCTGCGGGAGACCACGAAGGCGGCGGCCGAACTGCTGCGCGTGTGCGCCCTGTTCGGCCCCGGCCCGGTGCCGCTCGCCTTGCTGCGGGCCATCCCGGCGGGTCAGGTCTCCCCGGCGGTGGCGGCGCTCCTGGAGAACCCCAGCCAACTGGAGCTGGCCATCGGCAAGCTGGCCCAGTGGTCCGTGATGCGGCGGTCGACGCTGGAGGACGAGGCGGTCTGGATGAGCCGCTTCGTACGGGACGCGGTGCGGCGGCGGACCCCGGAGGACAAGCGGGAGAAGGACGCCCGGGTCGTCCGCGGCGCCCTCGTCGCGGCCGATCCGCGGCGTCCGGACGACCCGGCGGCCTGGCCGCGCTACGCCCGGCTCGTGCCGTACCTGGAGCAATCGGGCGCGCTGGAGTCACCGGACGCCGCCTCGCGCCGGCTGGTCCTCGGCTTCCTCGGCTACCTGACCCTGAGCGGCGACTACGAGACGGGCAGGCACATCGCGGAACGCGCGGCGGGCGACTATCCGGAACTGGCCGCGCGCCGGGCCGCGCTGCTGCGCGAGACCGGGGACTACGCCGCCGCCGAGGCGCTGGACCGGTCGGTGCTGGCGGGCCTGACCGAGTCCGACGCGCCGGGCGCCCTTGTCGCGATGGCCCGGCTCGGCACGGATCTGCGGGGCCTGGCCCGCTATGACGAGGCGTACGAACTGGCTCGCCAGCAGCGCGACCTGTGCGCCGCCAGACGTCCGGAGGACGGAGCGGAGCTGCGGAACGCCCAGCGCGGCCTGTCCCGCTCGCTGCGGATGCTCGGCTCCTACGCCGAGGCCGGGGAGCTGTCCGGGCGGGCGCTGGACAGCGCGCGTGCGCAGCTGGGTCCGACGGCGCTGGTGACGCTGGCCTGCGAGACGGAGCACGCGTACGACCTGCGGCTCTCCGGCCGTCACCGGGACGCCTTGGAGCTTCAGGCGCCCAGTGTCGATCGGCACGCCGCGGTGCTGGGCACCGAGCATCCGCTGACCCTGACCGCTCTGTACCACCTGTGGAGGTGTGACTGGGAGGGCGACATCGACATCCATGCCCTGTCGCATCGGGCGACGCGCCTGCTGGGCGAGGACGCCCCGCTGACGCTGATGATCGGGACGGGAGTCCCCCGCGTCCTCCGGCGCGAGGGCGACCTGGAGCGGGCCGGGAGCGTCGCCGAGGAGACCGTGACGCGTTACCGGGCCGCTCTGGGCGACCGGCACCCGTACACCATCGGCGCCCGCGCGAACCACGCGCTCACGCTGCCCACGGGTTTCGCGGTGCGGGTGCTGGACGCCTCGCTCACGGACATGACGGCTGCCGTCGGCGAGCGCCACCCCTGGACGCTGGGGATCGCGCTCAACACCGCCGCCAGGTACCACGCGATGGGGTGGCCGGAGGACGCCTGCGCCATGAGCCGGGAGACCGCGCTGCGCGCCGCCGAGGCGCTCGGCGAACGGCATCCGCTCACCCTGCTGGCCCAGATCGGGCTGGCGGCGGATCTGCGGGTGATCCGTGGCGGACGCGACGAGGCGGACGTGATCGAGGAGGTGGCCCTGGGCGGCCTGGATGCCGTCCTGGGGCCGGATCACCCGGAGACCATGGCGGCCCGCGATTGGACCCGCTCCGTCTGGGACTTCGAGCCGCTGCCCATCTGACCGTAAGGGCGCCCCGAACGGCCGGAAGGCCCGGCCCCGCATAGCGCGGGACCGGGCCTTCCGGGTCGAACGGGGTGGATCAGATCTCGAAGACCTCGTTCACCAGCGCCTGCTGCTCCGACTGGTGCCGCTTGTTCGACCCCACCGCGGGCGAGGACGAGTGCGGACGGGAGACCCGGACCAGGCGCTCGGCGGCGGGGACGTCCGCGCCGACCGACAGCTCCAGGTGGTCGATCAGGTTGAGCGCGACAAACGGCCAGGCACCCTGGTTGGCCGGCTCCTCCTGCGCCCACACGAACTTCTCGACGCCCGAGTACTTGGCGAGCTCGGCCTGCAGCTCCGCACCCGGCAGCGGGTACAGCCGCTCCAGGCGGATGATCGCCGTGTCGTTCGCACCGCGCTTGTCCCGCTCCGCGGCCACGTCGTAGTAGACCTTGCCGGAGCAGAAGACCACCTTGCGCACCCCGGCCGGGTCGACTGTCTCGTCGCCGATCACCGGACGGAAGGAGCCGTTGAGGAACTCGTCGGTCTTCGACGCCGCGGCCTTCAGACGCAGCATCGACTTCGGGGTGAAGACGACCAGCGGCTTGTGGTGCGGGTTGTGGACCTGCCAGCGCAGCAGGTGGAAGTAGTTCGACGGCAGCGTCGGCGCGGCGACCGTCATGTTGTTCTGCGCGCAGAGCTGGAGGAAGCGCTCGATACGGGCCGACGAGTGGTCCGGCCCCTGGCCCTCGTAACCGTGCGGCAGCAGCAGCGTGACACCAGAGGTCTGGCCCCACTTCTGCTCGGCCGAGGAGATGAACTCGTCCACGATGGTCTGCGCGCCGTTGACGAAGTCACCGAACTGCGCTTCCCACATGACCAGCGCGTTCGGACGGGCCAGCGAGTAGCCGTACTCGAAGCCCATCGCCGCGTACTCGCTGAGCAGCGAGTCGTAGATGTTGTACCGCGCCTGGTCCTCGGTGAGGTACAGCAGCGGGGTGTAGTCGTCACCGGTCTCGCGGTCCACCAGCACCGCGTGGCGCTGGCCGAAGGTGCCGCGGCGGGAGTCCTGGCCGGCGAGCCGGACCGGGGTGCCCTCCATCAGCAGCGAGCCGATGGCGAGGGTCTCGCCCATGCCCCAGTCGATCGAGTCGTCCTCGATCATCGCCGCGCGCCGCTGGAGCTGCGGGAACAGCCGCGGGTGGACGGTGATCCGGTCGGGGGTGTTGACCTGGGACTCGGCGATCCGCTTGACGACCTCCTGGGAGACGGCCGTCTGGACCGTGACCGGGAACTCCGCCTGCGGCTCGGGGACCTCGGCCGGGGCCGGGGCCGAGACCGCGTCGCGGACCTCGGTGAAGACCTTCTCCAGCTGGCCCTGGAAGTCCTGCAGCGCCTGCTCGGCCTCTTCCAGCGTGATGTCGCCGCGCCCGATCAGCGACTCGGTGTAGAGCTTGCGCACCGAGCGCTTCTTGTCGATCAGGTCGTACATCAGCGGCTGGGTGAAACCGGGGTTGTCGGTCTCGTTGTGGCCGCGGCGGCGGTAGCAGATCAGGTCGATGACCACGTCCTTGTTGAACGCCTGGCGGAACTCGAAGGCGAGCCGCGCGACGCGCACGACGGCCTCCGGGTCGTCGCCGTTCACATGGAAGATCGGCGCCTCGATCATGCGCGCGACGTCCGTGGCGTACATCGAGGAGCGGGACGCGGCCGGGGCGGCGGTGAAGCCGACCTGGTTGTTGATCACGATGTGCACGGTGCCGCCGGTGCGGTAGCCGCGCAGCTGCGACATGTTCAGCGTCTCGGCGACCACACCCTGGCCCGCGAAGGCCGCGTCGCCGTGGAGGGCGACGGGCAGCACCGTGAAGTCGGTGCCGGCCTTGCCGATGATGTCCTGCTTGGCGCGGACGACGCCCTCCAGGACCGGGTCCACGGCCTCCAGGTGGGAGGGGTTCGCGGCGAGCGAGACCTTGATCTGCTCGCCGTCCAGACCGGTGAAGGTGCCCTCGGCGCCCAGGTGGTACTTGACGTCACCGGAGCCGTGCATGGACTTCGGGTCGAGGTTGCCCTCGAACTCGCGGAAGATCTGCGCGTACGACTTGCCGACGATGTTGGCGAGGACGTTGAGCCGGCCGCGGTGGGCCATGCCCACGACGACCTCGTCCAGGCGAGACTCGGCGGCCGCGTCCAGCACCGCGTCCAGCAGCGGGATGACGGACTCGCCGCCCTCCAGGGAGAACCGCTTCTGGCCGACGTACTTGGTCTGCAGGAAGGTTTCGAACGCCTCGGCCGCGTTGAGCCGCCGCAGGATGCGCAGCTGCTCCTCGCGCTCCGGCTTGTCGTGGTTGCGCTCGACGCGGTCCTGGATCCACTTGCGCTGCTTGGGGTCCTGGATGTGCATGAACTCGATGCCGGTGGTGCGGCAGTACGAGTCGCGCAGCACGCCCAGGATGTCGCGCAGCTTCATCATGGTCTTGCCCGCGAAACCGCCGACCGCGAACTCGCGCTCCAGGTCCCACAGGGTGAGCCCGTGCTCGATGATGTCCAGGTCGGGGTGCTTGCGCTGGCGGTACTCCAGCGGGTCGGTGTCGGCCATGACATGGCCGCGGACCCGGTAGGAGTGGATCAGGTCGAAGACCCGCGCCGCCTTGGTGACGTCGTCGTCGTGGCTGACGTCGATGTCCTTGAGCCAGCGGACCGGCTCGTAGGGGATGCGCAGCGCCTTGAAGATCTCGTCGAAGAAGTCGTTCTCGCCGAGCAGCAGCTGGTTCATGACCCGCAGGAACTCGCCGGAGGCGGCGCCCTGGATCACCCGGTGGTCATAGGTGCTGGTCAGCGTCATGACCTTGGAGATGCCCAGCTTGTTCAGGGTGTCCTGGGAGGTGCCCTGGAACTCGGCGGGGTACTCCATGGCGCCGACGCCGACGATCAGGCCCTGGCCGGGCATCAGCCGCGGCACCGAGTGCACGGTGCCGATGCCGCCCGGGTTGGTCAGGGAGGCCGTGACGCCGGTGAAGTCGTCCATCGTCAGCTTGTTCGCGCGGGCGCGGCGCACGATGTCCTCGTACGCCTGCCAGAACTCGAAGAAGTTGAGCGTCTCGGCCTTCTTGATCGCGGCCACGACGAGCTGGCGGTCACCGTTGGGCTTGACCAGGTCGATGGCGAGACCGAGGTTGATGTGCTCGGGCTTGACCAGGGTCGGCTTGCCGTCCTTCTCGGTGAACGAGTGGTTCATCGAGGGCATCGCCTTCAGCGCCTGCACCATGGCGTAGCCGATCAGGTGCGTGAAGGACACCTTGCCGCCACGGGCGCGCTTGAGGTGGTTGTTGATGACGATGCGGTTGTCGAACAGCAGCTTGACCGGGACCGCGCGGACCGAGGTGGCCGTCGGCAGCTCCAGCGACGCGTTCATGTTCTTCGCCACGGCGGCGGACGGGCCGCGCAGCGTGACCAGCTCGGGGCCGGCGGACGGCGCGGCGGGCTCCTTCTTGGAGACCGTCGGCTCGGCCGGGGTCGGCTTGACCGGAGCGGGCTTGGCCGGGGCCGCCGGAGCCGCCGGGGCGGCCTTCGCGGCGGGGGCCGCGGGCTGCGCCGGTGCGGGCTTCGGGGCGGCCGGGGCCGCCGCGGCGGGCTTGGCCTCGGCGGGCTTCGCGGCCGGGACGGCGGGCTTGGCCTCCGCCGGCTGGGCCGGAGCCGCCGGGGCGGCGCTCGCGGCTACTCCCTGTGGTGGCTTGGCCACCGCGGAGCCGGTGTCCTGACCCGGCTTGTAGTCGGCGAAGAAGTCCCACCAGGCTCGGTCGACCGAGTTCGGGTCCTGGAGGTACTGCTGGTAGATCTCGTCGACGAGCCACTCATTGGGGCCGAAGGCAGCGGCAGGGTTACTTCCCTGCCCGTCCTGTTCATCGGTCGAGACGCTCGAGGTGTTGGGGGACTGTGGCGACACGGCGGCAACCGCCCTCTTCCGCTTCCTAAGGTGGTGGACAGCGGAAATAAAGGCTACGCCCCTTGGACCCTTACGTGCAGGCCGCACTGGTCATCGTCGCGCAAGTCACATTGATTGGCGGGTTTCAGCGCATGACTCACCGGGAAACACCCGGAGTTTCGTGTGTTTCCTCACGCGGGGCAGCGCAAACGTGCACCCCTGCCGCTCGTATGTGCGCGACAGGGTCGACTTTACTTCAACTTTGATCTCAGGGGGTGGCCGGTTTGGATTCCGGGGCCGGTCCGGGGAGGCTGACCTTGATCCGGCAGCCGCGCGGGGACTCCGCCACGCCTATCCGCCCGCCGTGCAGGTCCACCGCCCAGCGCGCGATCGCCAGCCCCAGACCGGTGCCGCCGTCGCTGACCGGGCCCGGGCGGCGCCGGCCCCCGTTCGCCGAGCTGTCGGGGGAGAGCCCGCCCCGGTTGAACCGCTCGAAGACCCGGTGCCGCTCCGCCTCCGGGATGCCGGGGCCCTCGTCCAGCACCTCCAGCTCCAGGCTCTCCGGGCCGCCGTCACCGCGCCGGGCGCGCACGGTCACCCGGCCGTGCGCCGGGCTGTGCTTCACCGCGTTGTCGATGAGGTTCGCCATCACCTGGTGCAGCCGCTCGGCGTCGGCGTGGGCGGTCAGCTCGGGCGGCGAGACGTCCAGATTGAGATGGACGTCCGTACGGGTGTGCGCGCCCGATTGGGACTCCGCGCCCTTGGCCATGCTCGCCTCCTTGAGGATTCCGGCCAGATACGGCCAGACCTCGAACCGCCGCGCGTGCAGCGGCACCACCCCGTTGTCGAGGCGCGAGAGATCGAGTAGCTGATCCACCAGGCGGCCCAGGCGCTGGGTCTGCCGCAGCGCGACCCGCATGGTCTCCGGATCGGCCTCCGAGACCCCGTCCACCACGTTCTCCAGCACGGCGCGCAGGGCCGCGATGGGGGTGCGCAGCTCATGCGAGACGTTGGCGACCAGCTCCTTGCGGTGGGTGTCCACCGCCTCCAGGTCGGCCGCCATCCGGTTGAACGCGGTCGCCAGGTCGCCGAACTCGTCCCGACGCTCCGCCGCCTCCACCCGCCGGGTGTAGTCGCCGTTCGCCATCGCCCGGGTGACCTCGGTCATCTCGTCCAGCGGGGCGGTCAGCCCGTGTGCCACGAACTGGGTGATCAGCAGCGAGGCGATGATCGAGAAGATGGTGATCACGCGCAGCTCGGTATCGGAGTGCACCGCCGCGAAGACCAGCCACGTGGTGATGATCACCGAGCCGATGACCAGCGCCCCCAGCGCCGCCTTGACCGAGCGGTACGGGTCGAAGGGCCGCAGCGCCTTCCAGATCCGGGCCCAGGT
This sequence comes from Streptomyces sp. NEAU-YJ-81, assembly GCF_017592595.1. NCBI lineage: Bacteria > Bacillati > Actinomycetota > Actinomycetes > Kitasatosporales > Streptomycetaceae > Streptomyces > Streptomyces sp. NEAU-YJ-81. The sequence continues at coordinate 307,490 of NZ_JAGFNO010000008.1, forward strand.
GGCGCGGGACAGCGCCCGGCGGCCCTTGGGGTCCACGTACATCCGGCAGACCTTGGGAACCCGGGCTCCGGAGATGCGCCAGGTCTTGGGAATCCGGGCTCCGGGGATGCGCCAGGTCTTGGGAACCAGGGCCCCGGGGATCCGCCAGACCTTGGGAACCCTGCGCGCCCAGCGGCCCTTCCTCATGCCGCCGGGGTCTCCAGGGCGTAGCCGACGCCGTGCACCGTACGGATCCGCTCCGCGCCGATCTTCCGCCGCAGCGCCTTGATGTGGCTGTCCACGGTGCGGGTGCCCGAGGCGTCCGCCCAGTCCCACACCTCGGCCAGCAACTGCTCACGCGAGAGCACCGCGCGCGGGGTGTTGGCCAGACAGACCAGCAGATCGAACTCGGTCGGGGTCAGATGCACATCCGAACCGCGCACCCGCACCCGGCGCTGGGCGTGGTCGATCTCCAGCTCGCCCAGGCGCAGGATCCCGCTGCGCGGGGTGTGCGCGGCCAGCGCCGCCCGCTCCACCCGCCGCAGCAGCACATGCACCCGCGCGGCCAGTTCGCGCATGGAGAACGGCTTGGTCATGTAGTCGTCGGCGCCGACCCCGAGCCCCACCAGCATGTCGGTCTCGTCATCGCGCGCGGTCAGCATCAGCACGGGCACCGGACGGCGGGCCTGCACCCGGCGGCAGACCTCCAGACCGTCGAAGCCCGGCAGCATCACGTCGAGGACCAGCAGATCGGGCTGCCACGCCTCGGCCGTGTCGACCGCCGCCGGACCGTCTCCCGCCGTCTGGACCTGGAACCCCTCGGCACGCAGCCGGGCCGCGATGGCGTCCACTATGGTCGGATCGTCCTCGACGACGAGGACCCGGCGCTGTGCGCCAGGGGTGGTCGTGGCGGTCCCGTTGTGACCGTTGTGAGTCTGCTCCATACGCCCGCCCCTGCGTCTTCCGGTGAAACCCGCGGCTCGCGCCTGGTCATCGCTCAGCCGCGTTTGGTAGGCAAGCAAGCGTAAAGCCAGCGTACGCGGCTTTGCTACGCGCCCCGAACGGCGAGATGCACGACGTCGGGAACACCCCGGGCAACGCTGACCTCTTCCGTACGCACCTGCGTGAACCCGGCATTCCGGAGAGATACCTCGAACGCGGGTGACGGCTGCGCCGACCAGATGGCCAGCACTCCGCCCGGTGCCAGGCGCGCCGCACAGGCGGCGAGTCCGGCGGGGGAGTAGAGGCCGTCGTTGTCCTCGGTGACGGTCCAGTCGGGGCCGTTGTCGATGTCCAGGCACAGCGCGTCATAGGTCTGCGGGGTCTGCGGGGCCCGCGGGCCGGTCCGCAGCCAGGCGACCAGATCGGCGTGGACGATCTCGGCGCGCGGGTCGGCCAGCGCCCCGGCGGTCACGGCCGCCAGGGGCCCTTCGCGGTGCCAGTCGATCACCGCCGCCTCCCGCTCGACCACCGCGATCCGCCCCCACCGGGGCTCCGCCACCGCCTCGACCAGCGAAAACCCGACGCCGAGCCCGCCGATGAGCAGCGCGGGGGAGGGCCGGTCGGCGGGCAGCGAGCCGAGGGCGGCGCGGATGAGCAGCCGCTCGGAGCGGCCGTCGGAGGTGTCCATGAGGAAGCACCCATTGGCGATGATCTCGAAGACGGCGTCGCCCGACGGCCCCCCGTCACCGCGCCGCCGCAACACCACCTCGCCATACGGACCCTCCCGGCGGTCGACGGTCACCGGCCGGTCGTCGTCGGCGGGGCGGAGGTCGTACGGCGGCTGCGGATGCATGGGGTGGGGTCCTCCCGGGTGGTCCTGATGCCGCCATCCTCGCGTCGGTCCCGCCCGCCGGTCCAACCGATTCCCTCGGTGGTCCGGTGCCACGACGTCGCCCGCGTCACAGCCGGCGCCACGGTGACATGACTCACGGCCCCCGGGTTGTTGTTCCCGTCGTCGTGGATATGCGGAGAGCAGGGGAGTGAGGAAGGGGCGCGGGCGTTGACGACATCGATACGAGGGACGACGGACGCGGAGCCCGAAGGCGCGGACGGCTCCGGGGCGCCGGGGTCTGTGGGTGCGGACGCCTCCGGCCCACCCGGCTCCGCAGGCGCGGACGCCTCCGGCGTGGCCCTTACCGCGTGGGCGGCCTCGGCGTCGTCGGCGGGGCCTTCGTCGGCCGCTCCCGGGCGCCGTCCGGCCGTCCCGGGCGCGCGGGCGGCGGACGGCGGTGACCCGGGTGGGCAAGGCGTAGCCGGGACGGCTCGTCCGTGTGTCGGCTCGGCCGGTCGGCGGCGGGCGGTAGGGCGTACCGGGCCGGCCGCCCTCGGGGCCAGTACGCCGCAGGGGTCGGCGGCCGGGGAGGGGCGCGGGCGCCTTACGGTCGCCGCGGCGGGGCGCGAGCGCCTTACCGCTGCCACAGCGGTGGGCCCGAGCACGCTGCCCCGCCGCAACAACCCGCCGCGCCTCAACAAACTGCCGCGCACGCTCATCCGCGTGCCGTTCACCCTCGGCTACACGCTCGTCCTGCTCGGCACCGGGCTCTACGCCCGCCTCGGCGACCCCGGCACCGTGCACGATCTGCTCGCGGACTCCAGCACCGATGTGTCCCACCTCTCCCAGCGGCCGCTGCTGACGCTGCTGGTCAGCGCGTTGTGGGCGGTGGGCGGGGTCACCTCGCCCTATCTGGTCGTCTTCCCGCTGGTGCTCGGCGCGCTGGAGCGGCGGGTCGGCGGGGTGCGGACCGCCGGGGTGTTCCTGCTCGGCCATGTGCTGGCGACGCTGCTCACCGAGCTCCCGGTGGCCGCCTCCGTCGCCGTCGGGCATCTCCCGGACAGCTCGCTGCGCCGTCTCGACTACGGGGTCAGCTACGGCCTGATCGCCTGCGCCGCCGCGCTCGCCGGGCTGCTGGTGCCCCGGCTGCGCTGGGCGCTGCTCGGCGGGATCGGCGTCGCGCTCGCCGCCGGGAGCCTCGTCGACTTCGATCCGCTCACCGAGTGGGGCCATGGGCTCGCCCTGCTGATCGGCGTCGTCTGCTGGCCGTATGTCCGGCGAAACGCCAGGTGGCGGGCCTCCTCGAAGGGCGGCGACGCCGCCGAGGGCGGCTTCGCTCACAGCGAACGGGCGTCCGGGAACACCTGAGGCCCCTCCGTGCATTGAGTGGGCATTGATTATTTGAGTCTCACCGACTCAAGTTGCCTGCCGAAGGGGAGATCATGGCTTCGCTGTCCACACCGCTCACCCTGCCCGTACTGCCTCTCGACGACGAGGTCGTGCTGCCCGGCATGGTGGTGCCGCTGGACCTTTCCGATACCGAGGTACGCGCCGCGGTGGAGGCCGCCCAGGCCGCCGCACGCTCCAGTGGGAGCGGCAGCGGTAAGCCGAGGGTGCTGCTGGTGCCGCGCGTCGACGGCACGTACGCGGGCATCGGCACGCTCGGCACCATCGAGCAGGTGGGCCGGCTCTCCGACGGCGACCCCGGCGCGCTGATCCGCGGTGTGCGCCGCGTCCGCATCGGGGCCGGGACCACCGGCCCCGGGGCGGCGCTGTGGGTGGAGGGGACCGCGGTCGAGGAGATCGTGCCCGATCCGCTGCCCGGTGCCGTCACCGAACTGATCAAGGAATACAAGGCGCTGGCCACGAGCTGGCTGCGCAAGCGCGGCGCCTGGCAGGTCGTGGACCGGGTGGAGCAGATCGACGACGTCTCGCAGCTCGCCGACAACTCCGGCTACTCGCCCTTCCTGAGCGTGGCCCAGCGCGTCGAACTGCTGGAGACCACCGACCCGGTGGCCCGGCTGAAGCTCGCCGTCACCTGGCTGAGCGACCACCTCGCCGAGCAGGACGTCGCCGAGTCGATCGCCAAGGACGTCCAGGAAGGCGTCGACAAGCAGCAGCGCGAATTCCTGCTGCGGCGCCAGCTCGAAGCCGTCCGTAAGGAGCTCGCCGAGCTGAACGGCGACCCTGAGGACGAGTCCGGCGACTACCGGGCCCGGGTCGAGTCCGCCGATCTGCCGGACAAGGTGCGCGAGGCGGCCCTCAAGGAGGTCGACAAGCTGGAGCGGTCCAGCGACCAGAGCCCCGAGGGCAGTTGGATCCGCACCTGGCTGGACACCGTCCTGGAGCTGCCCTGGAACGAGCGCACCGAGGACGCGTACGACATCCAGGGCGCCAAGGCCGTGCTCGACGCCGACCACGCGGGCCTGGACGACGTCAAGGAGCGGATCACCGAGTACCTGGCGGTGCGCAAGCGCCGCGCCGACCGGGGCCTCGGCGTCGTCGGCGGTCGCCGCGGCGGCGCGGTGCTGGCCCTGGTGGGCCCGCCCGGCGTCGGCAAGACCAGCCTGGGCGAGAGCGTCGCCCGCGCGATGGGGCGGAAGTTCGTCCGGGTCGCGCTCGGCGGCGTCCGCGACGAGGCGGAGATCCGCGGCCACCGGCGCACCTACGTGGGCGCGCTGCCCGGCCGGGTCGTCCGGGCCATCAAGGAGGCGGGCTCCATGAACCCCGTCGTCCTCCTCGACGAGATCGACAAGGTCGGCTCCGACTTCCGCGGCGACCCGGCCGCGGCCCTGCTGGAGGTCCTGGACCCGGCCCAGAACCACACCTTCCGCGACCATTACCTGGAGGTCGAACTCGACCTGAGCGACGTGGTCTTCCTCGCCACCGCCAACGTCCTGGAGGCCATCCCGGAGGCGCTCCTGGACCGCATGGAGCTGGTGCGCCTGGACGGCTACACCGAGGACGAGAAGGTCACCATCGCCCGTGACCACCTGCTGCCCCGGCAGTTGGAGCGGGCCGGCCTGGAGCCGGGCGAGGTCACGGTGGCGGACGAGGCGCTGCGCAAGCTGGCGGGCGAGTACACCCGCGAGGCGGGCGTACGGACCCTGGAGCGTTCCATCGCCCGGCTGCTGCGCAAGGTGGCGGCCCAGCACGAGCTCGGCGAGCGCGAACTCCCCTTCACCGTCGGCGTGGCGGAGCTGCGCCCGCTGATCGGCCGGCCGCACCACACCCCCGAGTCCGCCCAGGACCCGGCCGAGCGCCGCACCGCCGTCCCCGGTGTGGCGACCGGGCTCGCGGTCACGGGCGCGGGCGGCGACGTGCTGTTCGTGGAGGCGTCGCTGGCCGACCCGGAGACGGGCGGCGCGGGGCTGAACCTCACCGGTCAGCTCGGCGACGTCATGAAGGAGTCCGCCCAGATCGCGCTCTCCTTCCTGCGCTCCCGCGGCGCGGAACTGGAGCTGCCGGTCGGCGACCTGAAGGAGCGCGGCGTCCACCTCCACGTCCCGGCGGGCGCGGTCCCCAAGGACGGCCCGAGCGCGGGCGTCACGATGACCACCGCCCTTGCCTCGCTGCTCTCCGGCCGCCAGGTGCGCCCGGACGTGGCGATGACGGGTGAGGTCTCCCTGACCGGGCGGGTGCTGCCCATCGGCGGCGTCAAGCAGAAGCTGCTGGCGGCGCACCGGGCCGGGGTGACCACCGTGATCATCCCCAAGCGCAACGAGCCCGACCTGGACGACGTCCCCGCCGAGGTCCTGGACAAGCTCGACGTCCACCCGGTCTCCGATGTCCGCCGAGTCCTGGAGCTGGCCCTCGAACCCGCCCGGACGGCCGCCCCCGAGGTTCCGGCAGCGGCGTGACGGACGCTGCCGGTGGCGCCGTGGCCCGGGGTCCCGTATCGAACGGGATTCCGGGCCACGCGTGACCTGTCGGCCGTGCGTATCGTTGGACTAACCGGCCGCGGTTTCTGCGTTCGCGGCGGGGAGGAGCGGCACGGTGACCGTCATGGCGATTGACAGGATCGAGATGGCCGACAGCAGCGACGAACTCACCTTGGACGCGATGTTCGAGGCGCTCGAGAAGATGCCCGTCCCCGAGGGAACCAAGGTTGAGATTGTCGAGGGGAACATCTTCATGTCGCCGCAGCGGGACGTGCATTGGTACATCATCCGTAGGATCGTGCGGGCTCTCGAAGATCGCTTCGGGGTGGACGTGAACGTGTTGTCGGATGTCCGCATCGACTATCCCGGCTACCTCAACGGCTTCGCGACCGATGTCACGCTGATCGCCGAGGGAGCTGTCAAGAACTCCAGGGGCCAGTGGCGTCATCAGGACGTCGAGTTCGTGGCCGAGGTGATCTCAAAGCGCACGGGTGCCAATGATTACGGCCCCAAGAAGTCGGCATACGCCACTGCCGAGGTTCCCGTCTATCTGATCATTGACCCCTACACCGGCAGGTGCCACCTGTTCACCGAGCCCAAGGACGGCGCCTACATCAACGAACGAACGGTGCCCTTCGGCGGTGAGGTGGATCTGACGAACACCGTCGTCGACCTGACGCTCACGACCGACGAGTTCCCCCGCGACTGACCCGCCCCGCGTTGCCTGGTTCCCACAGGGCCAGGCGGCGCGCCCCGCGCTCCGGCACGCTGAGCCGCATGAAGGTCATCGTGATCGGAGCGACAGGAACCATCGGGCGTGCCGTGGCGGACGCCTTCGAAGGTCGGCATGAGGTCGTACGGGCCTCCCGCACCGGCGCCACCGGCGCCGTGCGCGTCGACATGGCCGACCCCGCCACCCTCGACCACCTCTTCACGACCGTCCAGGACATCGACGCCGTCGTCTGCTGCGCCGCCTCCGGCGCGCTGACCCCGCTCGGCGGGGACGCCTCGGACGAGGAGTTCACCACCGGTCTGGACGCCAAGCTGCTGGGCCAGGTCGCCCTCGTACGCCGGGCCCTCCACCACCTCCGCGACGGCGGGTCCATCACCCTCACCAGTGGGGTCTTCGAAAAGCCCACCCCCGGCGGGGCCTTCGGCGCGCTGGTGAACGCCGGGCTCGACGCCTTCGTCCGGGCCGCCGCGATCGAGATGGAGCGCGGGCTGCGGGTGAACGCGATCTGCCCGGGATGGGTGCGGGAAACCCTGGAGAAGCTGGGCATGGACCCCGTCGAGGGGACCCCCGTGGAGACCGTCGCCCAGGCGTATGCGCAGGTCGTCGAGGGGGTGGCGCAGGGGCAGGTGATCGTGCCCGGCCGAGGCTGACCCGGGACCGAGGCCGGATCTGTTGGCAGCCAGACAGGTCTGTCTGGTAGCTTCGCCAGTGAAGCAGACAGACCTGTCTGTTCACGCTCGTCATCCCGGAGGGATCCGTGCCGCGCACCCTGCTCGTCCTCGCCCACCCCAACCTCGCCGCATCCCGCATCAACGCCGCGCTCGCCGAGGCGGCCCGGCCGGTGGACGGGGTCACCTTCCATGACCTCTACGCCACCTATCCCGATCTGCGGATCGATGTCGAGCGCGAGCAGCGGCTGCTGCTGGAGCACGACCGGATCGTGCTGCAGTTCCCCTTCTACTGGTATTCGGCGCCGCCGCTGCTGAAGAAGTGGCTGGACGAGGTGTTCCTGCGCGGCTTCGCCTACGGCACCGGCGGCACCTCGCTGCACGGCAAGTCGCTGCTGCTGGCCACCTCGACGGGCTCCGCCGAGGAGCAGTACCGGCCGGACGGGTTCCACCGCTTCGCGGTCGTCGAGCTGCTCAAGCCCTTCGACGCCACCGCCCACATCACCGGGATGCGCTACGAGGAGCCGCTCATCGTGCACGGCTCCCATACGCTCGACGACGCCGAGCTCGCCGTGTACCAGGACCGCTATCGCGAGCTGCTGGCCTCCGGCGTGATACGGGAGCACGAGCTGACCGCCGTGTGAGCCACGCGTCACGCCTGAGCCACGCGTCACGGCGAAGGGCCCGGCCGCACCCCAGGGGTGGCCGGGCCCTTCGCGTACGTACGAGAGCCGCACGCTGTGTACGAGAGCTACACCCGCGCCGGGCACGCCTCCGCGACCAGCGACCGCGCCGCGTCCTGGGCCGCCTCCGCGAACTCCGGCCTCGGCTCCAGTGCCGCCGCGGCCATCGTCCCGTCCACGAGCACGGAGATCTGCAGGCCGAGCCGCTCGGGGTCGGCGGCCCCGGCCTCCTGGGCCAGCTCGGTCAGCCAGGCCCGTATGGCGCGCTTGTGCTCGGCCGTCGCGGCGTGCGGGGCGGTGCCCGGCTCGGTCTCGCCCGCGGTCCTGGTGAACGCGCAGCCGCGGAAACCGTTCCGCTCGGTCGCCGCGATCAGCGCGTCGAAGACTCCGACGAGACGGTCCCGGGGATCGGCGCCGGCCGCCTCGGCGGCCTGCCGCAGCGCCCCCCGCCAGTGCTGGTCCGACCTGTGGAGATAGGCCAGGACCAGATCGTCCTTGGTGCGGAAGTGGGAGTAGAGCGTCGCCTTCGCCACGCCCGACTCGGCGATGATCCGGTCCACGCCGACGCCGCGCACCCCATGGGCGTTGAACAGCGCGGTCGCGGTGGACAGGATCCGCTCATGGGCGGAGGGGCGGGCGGTGCTCATGATCATGCTCCTTGGCTTGGCCGTAGGACGACCGACGCCCTCCAGCGTACAGACAGACCTGTCCGTACACCGGAGGGCGGACGCGCCGGATGTGGGGGGTGAGGAGGCGCGGGCTCAGCCGTTGGCGAGCGCCTGCAGCCGGTCCATGGCGCCGTTGAACTTGTTGTGGTCGCCGACCGTCGGGCCGGAGGAGGTGTACTGCCAGATGGTGTGGAAGCCCCAGCCCGCCGGAAGCTCGCCGACGGACGAGCCGTAGCGCGGAATCCACAGCGGGTTGACGCCACCGAAGGCGGCGGAGTTGCCCGTGCAGCTCTTCCACCAGCTCGTGGAGGTGTAGATCACCGGGTCGCGGCCGGTGCGCGCCTTGTAGGTGCTGTTGAAGGACTTGATCCAGTTGACCATCGCGCTGGCGCTCAGCCCGTAGCAGGTCGCGCCGTAGGGGTTGTACTCCATGTCGAGCGCGCCCGGCAGCGTCTTGCCGTCCTTGGACCAGCCGCCCCCGTGGTCCACGAAGTAGTTGGCCTGTGCGGCGCCGCTCGAGTTGTTCGGCAGGGCGAAGTGGTACGAGCCGCGGATCATGCCGACGTTGAACGAGCCGTTGTACTGCTGGGCGAAGTTCGGGTTGGTGTAGCTCGTGCCCTCGGTCGCCTTGACGTAGGCGAACCGGACCCCACTGCTCCACAGCGTCGCCCAGTTGACATTGCCCTGGTGGCTGCTGACGTCCACGCCCTCGACGGTGGCGAGCAGCCCCGTGGGCGCCTCGTCGGTCGTGGATCCGCCCTCGTGCTTGAGTATCTGTGAACCCGCCCAGTCGTCCTCGGGGTGGGGGATGGCCTTGTCGCCCTGGCCCTGGGCGGCGAACGCCGCACCGGGCAGTGCGATGGTCATGGCGAGGAGAGCGGCGAGGATTCCGATCAGCGCGCTGAGGGCGCGTCGGACCGAACCAGGTCTGTGCACGAGCATGGCGTTGCCTCCGAAGCCTCGGTGGGGGGAGAGGGCCGTCCGATTGGTATGACCATGTCAGGAACGACGCTACGGGCGTAGATAGGTCGACGGAAGGGGGAGGGTGTGATGCCGTTGGTCTAATCCTGCGAAATACTGGTGGAGCTGCGGTAACAACCGCGCGTGGTAGAAACTTTCACGAAGTGAAAACCCGGAGAGGGCTCTGACGTGCACAACAACGGGGCATTGCCACCCGAGCAGGGTGCGGGTGGCACCGTGGGCGGCATTGGTGTGGACCATGCATTCCTGGCTCTGGAGCGCGAATTGGCGGTTTTCCTCCGCAGGGCCCGTGCCGCTTCGGGGGAATTGGCCCGGGAGGTCCACCCGGAGCTCGAATCCGCCGCCTATGGGCTGCTGATGCGGCTGGAGGACGCGGGTCCGCAGCGCGCCACCGACCTCGCGGGCTTCGTGGGCGTCGGAAAGGCCACGATGAGCCGTCAGCTCCGCGCCCTGGAGGGGCTCGGGCTGGTGACGCGGACGCCCGATCCGGCGGACGGCCGGGCCTTCCTGGTGGAGTTGACCGAGGAGGGCCGCAGCCGCTTCAGCGCCGTACGGGTCGCCCGGCGGGCGCGGTACGCCCGCCGCCTCGCCGCGTGGGAGCGCAACGAGGTCGCCGAACTCGCCAGACTGCTGCACCGGTTGAACGCGGAGCAGGAGGCCGAGGACCCCGGTCAGGCGGCGCGTGCGGCGCAGGAGGCCGGGGATCCCGGTCAAGCGGCGCGGGCGGCGCAGGAGTAAGGCGCTCATACACGCCAGGATCGGCGACCCCCGCGCATCCGGCGACGCGGACGTGGCAACCGCGCTACTCCGCCCTGGAGGCAGGGCAATCGCGCTGCCGCCTTCCGTAGACAGGGCAATCGCGCCGCCCGCCCCGTAGGCAGGGCAATCGCGCTACCCCGCCCCGGAGACACGGCAGCCCGGCGGGGGCGCCCCCGCCGGTCAGAGCTCCACGAAGACCACGGCCGCGTCGTCGTGGGTCTTGCCCCGTGGGAACGCCGTACCGTCCGGATCGGCGTGCTCGGCCGCCCGCACCCGGTCGATCAGCGCCTGCGGGCCCTCCTTGCGCAGCAGCGCGAAGCACTCGGCCCAGTCGCCCTCGCCGAACCGCTCCACCCAGCGCGTCGCCCCGTCGGTGAGCGCCGCCAGCGCCCGCACCTCGCCGCGCGGGAACTCCCCGGTGACGGCCTTGTCGGAGACCGCGGGGTCGGCGGCGGCGGTGAAGAAGCCGCCCTCCGCGTTGCGCAGCGGGGCGAGCCGCCGACCCTCTGCCCGCAGCCGGTCGATGCGGTCGTCCAGGACCGGAGTCACTCCTCCATGGACCGGCTCGATGAGCAACACCGAGTCGGAGAGCACCAGATACTCGATCCGCTCGGCGTCCCAGCGCGCCGCGACGACAGTTGCCTGCGGAGTGAGAAGGTGAGAAAGGTCACACGTTGAACTATGAGACGCGGCGGTTCGGGCGATCGCCTCGGAGAGGCACTGTGTCAGGGGCATATCCCCTCGCGAACCGGACAGTTCGAGCAGCGATCCGCCGAGCCGCGCGGTGAACCAGCTCACGCTGTGTACGCATCCGTCGTCGCCCGCGGGCGGGGTCACCCCGTCCAGGACCACCAGCGCACCGCCGCTCCCCGAGGCCGGAAGGGCTACTGATGCGTAGTCCTCGTTGGGATATTGCTGATCGCCGGGGGCGGTCGCGAGTTCGATGCGCATTCCCTCAGTCTGCCGGACCGCCGTTGATCACCGCCGCCGTGGTGAGCTGGGCGGGCGTTGGTCCGTACCAAATCCTGCGCCGGTTTCTCGGCTGCCTGATTGGGGAGGGATTGACACTTCTGGGAAGCTGCGGGTGGGCATCTTGTCAGGGCGGTGAGGTCTTTACCAATCCGCGTAAGGTGGCGGGAGGGTATGGCCGCGAGCCAAAGTTGGTGGTCAACTACCCAATGCGGTTCACTCGTTCGGGTGGCCGGGTGGGTGATGCATGCCCGCCCCAGACCCGTCCTGAAAGGGTCGGAATCCCTACCAGAGGTGGGGAAACACAATTGTTGATCCGTCGTCACCTCTGGTCCACAGAGCGGTCGGGCGAGAATGGATTGTGAGCACCGGTGCGGAAGAAGCGGCTTCGGGGCACCACGCGCGATGCGGTAAGCGAGCCACGCCAGGACGAGGCGACACCACGACGGCACACCGCACGTGTCCGTCGTCGGCTGACCACGTCGGTCGCCCTCGTCTCCGTCGCCGTCCTCGGGGCCGGGACTCCCGCCGTCCTGCTCGCCCTCGATGACACCACCGACGCCCAGCGGCTCGTCGACCTCGCGGAGACCAACCGCGGTGCGGTGACCCTCGCCCACGCCCTCGCCGACGAGCGCGACGCCATGACGCGGTACGTCGCCGACGGGCGCACCACCGCCTCCGGCCGCGGAGTCTCCGAGGAGATGCGGGCCCGGGTCGACCGCCGCGTCCGCGAGGTGCGGGGGCAGGTCCCGGCCTCGGTCCGGCGGCTCCTCGACGCCCTCCCCGAAGTCCGGCAGCAGGCGCTGACCGGCAAGGGCTCGGCCGTCGACGTCTTCACCTCGTACACCCGGACCGTCCAGGCGCTGAACGGGATCACCGACACCCTCGCCCGCCGGCTCCCCGCCGACGCCGAATCCGGCGCCACCGCCGCGCTGGCCCCGCTCGGCCGCGCGGTGGAGGAGGCGTCCGCCACCCGCGGGCTGCTGCTGGCCGCGCTCGACGCGGGCGGCGGCCAGCCCACGCTGGTCTCCGCCGCCCAGCGGACCAACCTCCGCGAACAGTCCGCGCTGGCCGACTTCGAGCAGCTCGCCCCGGCCACCATGCGCGACGCCTACGACCGCACCGTCAACGGCACCGAGGTCACCGACGCCGAGCGCTATATCGCCCGGCTCACCGACCAGAACCGCTTGGCGGGCAATGACTTCTTCCTCAAGCAGGACCGCGTCGAGGCCGGTCTGGACACCCGGATCGACCGGATGCGCGGCGCGCAGTCCTCGCTGGCCTCCTCCGAGGCCGCCCAGCTCGCGCGGTTGCGGGACGACGAGGTCACCGACCTCGAGCTGCGCATCGGCATCGTCGGCGCCGCCCTGCTGGTCGCCCTCGGCGCCGGGGTGCACAGCGCCCGCTCGATGACCAGGCCACTGGCCGCGCTGCGGCTCGGCGCCCGGCGGGTCGCGGCCGATCCGGCGGCCGAGGAGCCGGTCGCGTTCAAGGGCCGCGACGACGAGTACGCGGACGCCATACGGGCCGTCAACGAACTCCACGCCAAGGCCGCGCGGGCGTATGAGCGGGTCGCCGAGCTGGAGACCGAGCGCACCCGGCTCGTCGGCGAGCGGCAGCGGATGGCCGATGAGCGGGACGGGCTGCGCGCCGAGCGGGACGCGGTCGCCACCCGGCTGGAGGGGCTGCGGGCCCGGGTCCACGGCAGCTTCGTGGGCCTCGCGCTGCGCTCGCTGGGCCTGATCGAGCGCCAGCTCGCCGTCATCGAGTCCCTGGAGGAGGGGGAGCAGGACCCCGACCGCCTCGAGACGCTCTTCCAGCTCGACCACCTGGCCACCGGGATACGCCGCTACGGCGAGAACCTCCTGGTCATCGCGGGCTCCGAGCAGAAGGCCACACACCCGGGGCCGGTGCCGCTGCTGGATGTGCTGCGCGCCTCGATCAGCGAGGTCGAGCGGTACGACCGGGTGCAGATCCAGGCGCTGCCGCCGCATGCCCAGGTCGCCGGGTTCGCCGCGGACAGCGTCAGCCACCTGATCGCCGAGCTCCTGGAGAACGCGACATCGTTTTCTCCGCCGGACGCGGCGGTCCAGATCTCCGGCTGGCTCCTGGAATCCGGCGAGGTCATGCTCTCCGTCCAGGACGAGGGCATCGGCATGACGCCCGAGCGCTTCCTGGAGCTGAACACCCGGCTCGCCGACCCGGTGCCGGAGTACTGCCAGGGCCCCCAGCCGGAGGACCCGCTGGGCCTCGGGCTGTACGTGGTGACCCGGCTCGCCGCGCGCCACGGCATCCGGGTGCAGCTCCGTGAGCAGCAGCCGGGCGGGGTGGCCGCCGTGGTCGTCCTCCCGACGAAGATCCTCCCGGCCGGTCCGCCCGGCGCCGGGCTGCCGCCCGCCCCGCCGGTGAGCGTGGGCGCGACGTTCGGCGGCACCGGACCGTCGTCCTTCCTGGGCTTCCCGGGCTCCGAGGCCGAGGCGAACTCCAACACGCTTCCCGGGCAGACCCGTTCGGTCGCCCGGGAGCAGGAGGGTGTGCCGAGCGCGGGCGCCGCGGTGGGTGTCGGTGCCGAGCCGTCGGCCGAGCCGGTCGCGCCGCCCGCGGAGCCGGATCCGGCGCCCCAGGCCGCCGAGCCGGAGCCCGAGCCCGCGCTCGACCCGGAGTCCACGCCCGTCGAGGCGGCCTCGGACTCGGAGCCGAGCGCCGCCTGGGCCGTCCCCGCCGAGCAGTGGGGGCAGACCGCGGACACGGGCCGTGACTACCCCATGGAGCCCACGCCGCCGCGCGGCCATCCGAGCCCGGGGAACGGCGGTGCGCTGCCCACCCTGCCCAAGCGCGTCCCCAAGTCGGCCCGGTCCGACGGGCAGGACGGCGCACGGCACGGAGCGGACGCACCGGCTCCGGCATCCCAGACGGCCCCGGCACCCCAGACCGCCCCGACCGCCCAGGTCGAGGAGCCGGAGGTGCCGGCCGTGGAGCGGACGATGGAGCTGACCCTCCATCGCATGAGCCGCGAGAGCTATGAGGACCACGACGACCGCGACCGTGAGGGCCGCGGCGACCGCGAGGACGGCGCGGACCGCGCCGACGGCGACGACCACGAGGACTTCGACCGGCGGTTCGGCGGCCCGCGCCACGGCATCCGCCCCGTCGGCGCGGACGCCTGGGGCCCGGCGGTCGGCGGCCCGACGGCGGCCGGTGAGCCGGCAGCGGCCGGTGAGCCGTCCCCCGTCGATCCGTACGCCATCGGCCCCGACCAGCACGCCCGCCCGCAGGACGAGGCGGCGCGCACCGACAAGGGGCTTCCCAAACGCACACCGCGGAACCTGGCGCTCCGGGAGCCCGATCCACGGGAGCGGACCGGCTCGGTGAACGCGGAGGAGCTGCGGCGTCGGCTCGGTGGCTTCCAGCGCGGCGCCCGCGACGGACACCGGGACGCCGCCGCCGAGGTCGCCGCCCGTGGCGAGCCCGCGCGGCGGCAGCGGGGAACAGCAGGACAGACGGGGGCGCAGAGCGAGGGTGGCACGGTTGAGGAGGCACGCGGGTGAATGCGCCCAGTAGTACGTACGGGTTGAGTCGCGAGGCCCGTAATCTGCACTGGTTGCTGGCGAACCTGGTAGAGGAGGTGCCGGGCGTCCGCTCGGTTGTGGTCGTCTCGACCGATGGGCTGATGCTGCTCTCCTCCGACACACGGCACCATGCCGCGTCGGCCGATCCGGCAGCACAGGACGGCCCCAAGGGCTCCAGTGCGGATCTCGCGACGATTGTCTCGGGGGTTGGCAGCCTCACGCTCGGCGCGGCGAAGCTGATGGACGGCGGCAGCGTCAAGCAGACGATGGTGGCGATGGACGAGGGCAGTCTGTTCGTCATGTCGATCAGTGACGGTTCGCTGCTCGGGGTGCATGCCACGCCCGACTGCGATATGACCGTCGTCGCCTATCACATGGCACTGTTCGTGGGCCGAGCCGGACATGTGCTCACCCCCGAACTCCGCAATGAACTACGCAGGTCGCTGGAGCACGCACAGTGACGGCCGCCGGGTCCGGCCGACCCGCCCGTAAACCCGCTCGCGTACGTCCGTACTCGCTCACCGGCGGTCGCACCCGCTCCGGCCATGTGCTGCTGGTGGAGACCTTCGTGGCGTCGCTGGAGTCTCCGGACGGACGGCTCGACCCGGCCCCCAGTGGGTTGAACGCCCGGATGATGCCGGAGATCCGGGCGATCATCGAACTGTGCGACAGGATGCGCTCCGTCGCGGAGGTCTCCGCGATGCTCAAGATCCCACTCGGGGTGGTGCGCGTCCTGCTCAGCGACCTGGCCGACCAGGGAAAGATCCGCGTCTACGGCACCGGGCGGGGTCCCGGCCAGCCGGACCGCGCGTTGCTCGAAAGGGTGCTCAGTGGACTTCGCAGGCTCTGAGACGATCACGGCGACCCCGCCGGCGACGTCGGAGATACCCGGGGCCGGGATACCCGGGGCCGAGGAGGTGCTCCAGAGGTGGCAGACGGACCGCTCCCGCGCGCCGATCGCCACCAAGATCGTGATAGCGGGAGGGTTCGGGGTCGGCAAGACGACCTTCGTCGGCGCGGTTTCGGAGATCACTCCGCTGCAGACCGAGGCGCTGATGACGCAGGCCAGCGAGAGCGTGGACGACCTCGAGGCGACGCCGGAGAAGCTGACCACCACCGTCGCGATGGACTTCGGCCGGATCACGCTGGAGAACGATCTGGTCCTGTATCTCTTCGGCACCCCCGGCCAGCAGCGCTTCTGGTTCATGTGGGACGACCTGATGCGCGGGGCCATCGGCGCGGTGGTGATGGTCGACACCCGGCGCCTGGACGAGAGCTTCCCGGCGCTGGACTACTTCGAGAGCCTCGGTCTGCCGTATGTGGTGGCGGTCAACCACTTCGAGGGGACTCCGCTCTACCAGCCCGAAGATGTGCGGGACGCGCTCTCCGTGGCGTCCACGGTGCCGGTGGTGATGATGGACGCCCGGCGCCGGATCGCGGTCGTGGACGCGCTGCTGGCGCTGGTGAGACACGCCGTTGACGCCTCACCCGAGTGACGTAACCTCAGCTCCGCCCGCGGGATGGAATGCTCCATTCCCTTTACCGGTCCGAGCTTGAGGGAGAGTCGACAGCCATGCGGAAGATACTCATCGTGGGTGCCGGTCAGTCCGGCCTCCAACTCGCTCTCGGCCTGCAGTCCAAGGGCTACGAGATCACGCTGATGTCCAACCGGACGTCCGATGAGATCCGCGGCGGACGGGTGATGTCCACCCAGTGCATGTTCCACACCGCGCTGGGCCACGAACGCGATCTGGAGCTCAACTTCTGGGAGGAGCGGGCGCCGCGGGTCGAGGGCCTCGGGGTCTCCGTCGCCGGGCCGCCGGCTTCCGAGGGCCAGGCCCATCCGCGGGTCATCGACTGGGTCGGCCGGCTGGACGGCCACGCCCAGTCCGTCGACCAGCGGATCAAGATGGCCGGCTGGATGGAGACGTTCGAGCAGCGCGGCGGCCAGGTGGTCGTCCACGGCGCCGCCGTCTCCGACCTGGACGTCCTCGACAGAAAGTACGACCTGGCGCTGGTGGCCGCGGGCAAGGGCGAACTGGTCTCGCTCTTCGGCCGGGACCCCGCCCGCTCCCCGTACGACACCCCACGGCGCGCCCTCGCGGTGGCCTATGTGCACGGGCTCGGCCCGCGCCCCGAGCACCCCGACATCGACGCGGTGCGCTGCAATCTCGTCCCCGGCGTCGGTGAGCTCTTCGTGATGCCCGCGCTCACCACCACCGGCCGCGCCGACATCCTCTTCTGGGAGGGCGTCCCGGGCGGACCGGTCGACGTCTTCCAGGGCATCACCGACCCCTCGGAGCATCTGGCGCGCGTTCTGGAGCTGATGGAGCGGTTCACGCCCTGGGAGTACGCGCGTGCCACCAAGGTCGAGCTGACGGACGCGGGCGGCACGCTGTCCGGGGGGTACGCCCCGACCGTGCGCAATCCGATCGGGCGGCTGCCGGGCGGTGGGCTGGTCCTGGGCGTCGCCGATGTCGTGGTGGCCAACGACCCGATCACCGGGCAGGGCTCCAACTCGGCGGCCAAGTGCGCGGCGGCCTATCTGGAGAGCATCGTCGAGCACGGCGACCGGCCGTTCGACGAGGAATGGATGCGGACGACCTTCGACCGCTACTGGGAGACCGCGCGGCACGTCACCAAGTGGACCAACGCCATGCTGGGCCCGCCGCCGGAGCACATCGTGGACCTCCTCGGGGCGGGGACCGCCTTCCCCGCCGTCGCCCACCGCATCGCCAATGGCTTCGACGACCCCTCCGACTTCGAGGACTTCTTCTACGAGCCGAAGAAGACGGCCGCCTATCTGGACGAGGTCAGGAAAGAGGCCGAGGCCGCGGAGGCTGAAGCCGAGGCTGAGGTCTTCGAGGAGGCTGAGGTCTTTGAGGAGGCTGAGGTCTTTGAGGAGGCTGAGGTCTGCGAAGAGGCCGGGGCCGACGACCGGGCCGGGGCCGAGGCCAGGGCCATCCGGTACGTCGGCTGACACCGGCCGTCGCCGGGGCGCTCAGCGCTTGGCGACGGTGGCCGGACCCGGGCGCACCGCGCCGTGCAGCGGATTGGAGGCGAGCGGGGAGAGCTTCACCCGCTGGCCGGTGCGCGGCGCCTGGACCACCTGGCCGTTGCCCGCGTACATCGCCACATGGCTCGCGCCCTTGTAGTAGATCACCAGATCGCCGGGGCGCAGCTTGTTGAGCGGTACCCGTGGCAGTTGGCGCCACTGCTCCTGGCTGGTGCGTGGAATGAGCCGCCCGGCATGCGCCCAGGCGGAGGAGGTCAGCCCCGAGCAGTCGAAGGAGTTCGGCCCCTCGGCGCCCCAGACGTACGGCTTGCCGATCTGGTTCAGCGCGTAGGCGAGCGCCCGCTTTCCGGCCTCCGCGGTCGGCATTCCGGGGCGGCCGGGGGCCGGGCGGGGGCGGGGCGCGGTGACGGTGGCGACCGGGGCGGGGGTGCCCGCCGGGGTGGCCCGTCCGCTTCCGGGGGCCGGGGTGGTGCGGGTGCCGCCGCCTGTGGCGGGGGCGTCCGGCGAGGCGCCGTTCGCGGGGCCGAGCGCCCCGGAGTCGAGCAGTTTGCGCTGTGCCTTCGCGGTCTCCTGGCGCTCGCGCTGCGCCACCTGGGCGATCTGGCGGGCGCTCAGCGCGGCGAGCAGCTTCTCGATGGAGTGCAGCTTTTTCTCCACCTTGTCCCGCTGTTTCTTCCGTTTCGCCGTCAGGGAGAGCTGTTTGTCCAGCGCGGTCCGCGCCCGGGTGGCGATGGTGTCGGCGTGCCGCTCGCCCCTGGTCAGCCGCTGCATCAGGGCGGCCTCGCGGCCGGCCGCCCGCTCCAGCTCACGCGCCTCGTCGGCGGCGCTCTCCGGATGGGGGGTGAGCAGGGTCAGCAGAAAGGCGTAGGAGGAGAGCGTGCTGTGGCCCTGGTACTGCTGACGGGCCAGCCGCCCCGCGTCGTCGTGACTGTCGGCGAGCTCCGTACGGGCGTGCACGAGCTCGGCCGTGAGCTCCCTGGTTCTGGTGCGCTGCTTGCGCAGCTTCTCCTCGGTCGCGTTGTACGTCTCCGTCGCCTCCTCGGCCTTCCGGTACAGCGTCTTGAGCTGCGTCAGCAGCTCGGACACGGACCGGTCGGCGGGGCGGGAGGGGGCGGCCGACGCCGTCGCCGCCGGAACGGCTGGTACCAGCGCGGCGGTCGCCGTGATCGCCGCCGCGCAGACCGAGCCCACGATCCGTCCTGACACGTGATCACCTCCGGCTCACTGACGCCTCTGTTCGGCGTCCAGCTCAGCAGGATCGTGGCATGACGTTCGTATCTTCAGGAGAATTGTGGGCGAGTCGGGCGAATATGGTCACCCGTCCGGCGGGCCGTCAGCTCGGCTTGGACCACGGCCACTTCAGCCCGCCACCCGGTTTTCCCTCCGGGTCGTACTCATAGGCCCAGCCCCGGACCAGGCCCAGCCGCTTGGACATGGCGGCCGGAACCCTGCGGTAGACATGCACCGTCGGCGGTGCACCCGCCTCGTTCTCCACCGGCACCTCGTAGGTCTTCGGCGGCTGGCCGGTGAGACCGACCAGCACCGGCAGCACCCGGCCGTCCAGCGGCCCGCCCACAAAGGGCGTCTCCTCGCTTCTCACCGCACCAGTCTCACAGCATCGCCCGCGTCCCGGCCGTCACCGGCCGTGCCCATCACAGCAGCCACCGATCGTCCGCGTCACAGCGGTCACCCACCGCACCCGTCACGGCAGTCACCGATCGCACCCGTCACAGCAGATGTGACGCCTCGCCCAGCGCGGGCACAACACGGCGTGCCAGCCGCCCGACCAGGCCCTCGGCGGGCTCCATGATGAGCGCGGCCCGCATCACCCGGGCCGCCTGCGGATCGGTGGTCGCGGTGGCGGTCAGCATCGCCACGAACTGGTCCACCAGCCAGTCGCGCAGCTCCTCCACCGGGGGCCGCTTCTCCTCGTCCAGCCAGATCAACGAGGCCGCCTCGACGGCCGTGATCCAGGTGCGCACCATCATCCGCAGCCGCGCACCGGGCTCCTTGACCGCCAGATGGAGCAGAATCTCCTCGGCCGCCGCCCGCCGCACCTCGTCCACGATCGCGTTCGTCCGCGAGGTCTCGACCACGCTGCCGCTCTGCAACAGCGCGCTGAACCCCGCGTCGTGCTCGTCCACGAAGGCCAGATAGCGGTCCAGCACCCGGCTCAGCCGGCCGCTGAGCGGACCGCTCCTGGGCTCCTCGAAGCACAGCTCCAGCTCATCGGCGGCGCTGCGCAGCGCCGCCTCGTACAACTGCTGCTTACCGCCGGGGAAGTAGCGGTAGACCAGCGGACGGGAGGCACCGGCGGCCAGGGCCACATCGTCCAGCGACACGTCCTCGGGCGCGCGATGGGCGAAGAGGCCGAGCGCGGCGGTGAGGAGTTCGGCCCGCCGCGCCTCGACGCTCAGCCTGCGGTAGCTCCCCCGCCGGGCGGCCGGCGGGCGGGCGGTGGCCGGGGGTTCCGCCGCCGGGCGTGCGGCGGCGCTCGCCTCCGCCGGGGGTGTCGCCTCCGGGGGCGCCGAAGCGGTGCCGCTGCCTGTCGTCATGCCTGGCAGCGTAACCGGCCATCGTGACGAAGCGGATGCCCCCTTCGGCCCGACCCGGATGGGCCCTCGGGTCCGGCCCGAACGCGGCCCTTGGGCCCGGCGGCCCAATGCCCCTTGGCCCGGCGGCCCGATGCCCCCTGGCCCCAGCCCTACGGGGTGTCCGCCGCGTGGCAGGGGCTTCGCCCCTGAACGCCGGGGTCTGGGGCGGAGCCCCCACGCGGCGGAGCCGCATATCGACGCTGCGTGGGAAGGGGCGGGGAGGGGAACAGCCCGCCGCAGGCGACCCCTAGGCCAGCAGCCCCGAGCTCTTCCACAGTCGGCGGCCCACGCCCCGCATCACCCCGACGTCGTCGAGGAATTCGGTCAGCTTGCCGGCGCCGCTGCGCATCACCTCACGGCGATGGGCGCTGGCCTGCACTTGAGCGACGGCCGCGCGCCGGTCGAGCCCCACGTCCGAATAGACCTTGGGGTTGATGAACGCCTGCGAGAAGATCCGGGAGAACTCGCCCGACCCGATCCGGGTCAGCTCCGCCTCCCAGCGCGGCGCCCGCAGCATCTGGCGGCGCAGCTCCTCGCGTGCGTACCGCACATGGCGCGCCTCCTCGACCACATGGATCCGGGTCACCCCGCGCACCAGCGGCTGCACGCGCTCGTCGGGGAAGGTCAGCCGCTGCATCCAGTCCAGGATCTCCTCGCCGAGGAGGGTCGCGGTGAACGAACCGGGCGTGGTGGAGATCGCCTTGAAGATCCGGCCCAGGTTGTGGTGGAGCCGGGTGACCGGATAGGCCGGGGTGCCGCTCTTGGTGATCAGCCGCGCGAACATCTTGGAGTGGCGGCACTCGTCGGCGATCTCGGTGAGCGCGTACCGCACATGGGCGCTGGTCGCGGGCTTGTCGTAGATGTGCCGGGTCATCAGCTGGATGAGGATGATCTCGAACCATATGCCCAGGGAGGCGAGCGCCGCCGCCTCGTGCCGGGCGAGCAGTTGCCGCTGCTCCTCGGACATCCGCCGCCACATGGGCGTGTCGTAGAGCGAGACCAGCTCCGGTGGCCAGAACCACTTGCCGGGCTCGAACGGCGCGTCCCAGTCCAGTTCGGTGTCGGGGTCGAAGGAGTGCTTGGCGGAGGACTCGAGCAGTCGCTCCGCGACCCGTTCGCGGTCCTTGATCAGCCCGAGCGCGTCCCGGAGCGCGGGGGGTTCGGTCGTGGTGGTCATCGCTGAGGGCACCTCACTGGTGGCTCGTCACTGGTGGCTCGGACAAACGCCGGTGGGATGGGTTACCGGTGGATATCTCTTATGAGACTCTGTGTCAGCAAGGGCGTCAATCCCTTGGGGAGGTCTTATTGACCGGCGAGTAACGGTCATGTGAGCCTGCCGAGTACGCATCCGTTCACGGGGGAGCGAGGCGAAGGAGGCGTCGGTGTCGACGCAAGATCTCTACGCGATGGATCCCGGGGACCCCCTGTGGCAGGTGCCCGCCGGTGGCGCCGCCCGATTCAGCTGGGAGTACGACGACCACCGGGCCCGGCTGCTCGGCCTCTACCAGAAGGGCAAGGACAAGCAGTGGGACGCGGTCAAGCGGATCGACTGGGGCCTGGAGGTGGATCCGTACGACCCCCTGGGCACCCCCGATGAGTCGCTCGCCCTCTACGGCACCCGCCACTGGGACCGGATGACCGAGCGGGACAAGGGCGAGCTGCGGCATCACGTCGCCGCATGGCAGTTCAGCCAGTTCCTCCACGGCGAACAGGGCGCGATGGTGTGCGCGGCACGGATCGTCGAGGCCGCGCCCGACCTCGACGCGAAGTTCTACTCCGCCACCCAGACCATGGACGAGGCGCGCCACGCCGAGCTCTACAGCCGCTTCCTGCACGACAAGCTCGGCACGTTCTACCCCATCAACACCGATCTGCGGACCCTCCTCGGCGACACCCTCCGCGACTCCCGCTGGGACATGGCCTATCTGGGCATGCAGGTGCTCATCGAGGGCCTGGCGCTCGCCGCGTTCGGCCTCATCCGCGACACCACCGACAAGCCGCTGCCCCAGCAGATCCTCGCCTACGTCATGCAGGACGAGGCCCGCCATGTCGCCTTCGGCCGAATGGCGCTGCGCGACTACTACCGGCAGTTGAGCGACGCGGAGCTGCGGGAGCGCGAGGAGTTCGTCATCGAGGGCTGCTACCTGATGCGCGACCGGCTGCGCGGGGTGGAGGTCCTGGAGAACTTCGGCATCCCGAAGGCCGAGGCCGAGGAGTACTGCGAGCAGTCGCCGTTCCTGCATATGTTCCGCAAGCTGCTGTTCAGCCGGATCGTCCCCTGTGTGAAGGACATCGGGCTTTGGGGCGAGCGGCTCCAGCGGGCGTATGTCGACATGGGCGTGCTGGAGCTGGGCGACAGCAACCTCGACCTGCTGATGAGCCAGGACGAGGAACTCGCCGAGCGGCTGGACGAACGGCGCTTCGCGGAGGAGGAGGCGGCACGCACGGGCGAGGTCGAGGAGGCGATCGCCGAGGGCGCGGCCGAGGCATGAGATCTCGTGGGGCCGCGTGAGGCGTGGGGCCGGGTGAGATCTCGTGGCCCTCTCAACCTCCCCTCGAACCAGCGTTCTTGGTAGGTTCTTGATCATCGCCAGCGGAGAAGGCCGAGGTCATTGGGGTGACCTCGGTCCGGTGGCGTTCATATGCCTTCATATGAAGGAACGAAGGAACGGCCGAAGGGTGCTCTCCACGGCGGTGGGGGGCACACCTTTGTTCCGGCGTTCCGGAGGATGATGGTGGGGTGCGGATTCGAACGAGCACCAGTGAAGAACTCCCCGTCCTCCAGGACATAGAGCGCGCCGCCGGACTCTGCTTCCGGGACATCGGGATGGACGAAGTCGCCGATGACGAGCCCCTGAGCCTGGAGGAGCTGAGCCGCTACCAGCGGGCCGGACGGGCCTGGGTCGCGGTGGACGACGCCGACCGGGCGATGGCGTATCTGATCACCGACCCCGTCGACGGAAACGTCCACATCGAGCAGATCTCGGTCCACCCCGACAGCGCCCGCCGTGGCGTGGGCCGGGCCCTGATCGACCACATCGCGGTGCGGGCCGCCGGCGACGGCGTCCCCGCGCTCACCCTGACCACCTTCGTCGACGTGGCCTGGAACGCCCCGTACTACGCCGCACGATGCGGCTTCCGGACCCTGGCCGAGGCCGAGCTGACCCCCGGCCTCCGGGAGATCCGGCGCTGCGAGGCGGGCCATGGGCTGGACCGCTGGCCACGGGTGTGCATGCGCAGGGATGTGGGGTAGCGGCCTCGCTGAAGTCGGGTGCGGTTCGGGTGCGCCCCGAAGGGGCGCGGGGCTGTGTCGATATGCGGCTCCGCCGCGTGGGCGACCGACCACGACGCAGCCGCGGATGAACGACCGTGCCTCGCGGCACTTCCCGCGGAGCGCTTAGCCGATACGCGGATATGGCGCGGGCCGGGGCCCGGCACAGGGAGGACCCCGGAGGACCAC
Organism: Streptomyces sp. NEAU-YJ-81; assembly: GCF_017592595.1. Classification (NCBI taxonomy): domain Bacteria; kingdom Bacillati; phylum Actinomycetota; class Actinomycetes; order Kitasatosporales; family Streptomycetaceae; genus Streptomyces; species Streptomyces sp. NEAU-YJ-81. Next base: position 331,224 of record NZ_JAGFNO010000008.1, read on the forward strand.
GGCGCCCGGCAGGGGGGACGGCCCCGAGGTGGCTGAGGCCGCTGCCTAAGCGCACAGCTCCTCCACCGCCCGCCCGAACGCCCGTATCCGCGCCGTCTCGTCCGCCCGCCGCCACACCAGGCCGAGCATCGAGTCCGGCACCCCCTCGACCGGTACGAAGGTGATGTCCCGGCGGCGGTGATACTCCGCCGTCGGGACGCACAGCAGCATCCCGCCCCGTCCCGCCGCGACCGCCGCCAGCCCCTCCTGGAGCGTGTGCACCCGCGGCCCGCGCGGGATCGGGCGCCCACCGGGGGTGGCGGCGGGCGCCATCGCATCGTGCCAGTAGCGCGGCGCGGGGGCGGACGGGCCGATCAGCGGGCAGTCGGCCAGCGCCTCGGCATCCACGCGGGCGCGGCCCGCGAACGGATGCCGGGCGGAGACCACCACCGTCTGCGGCTGCTTGGAGAAGACCGGGCCGAGGACCAGATCGGGCTCGGCGACCGGCAGACATACGATCGCGGCGTCCACCTCACCGGCCCGCACCGCGCCGAACGGATCGGCCAGCGGGATCTCCACGGTCGTCGTCTCACAGCCGGGGTGGCGTTCCCGGAAGGCCGCGATGGCCTCCGTCACCCGTTCATCGGCGGCCCCCTGGAACCCGATCCGCAGCACGCCCTCCATCCCGCGCGCCGCCCCGCGGGCGCTCTCGACGGCCCCGTACAGCGCCTCGTAGGCGGGCCGGAGATCGGCCAGGAACCGCTCGCCGAGCGGGGTCAGCCGCGCCCGGCGGCTGGTGCGCTCCAGCAGCCGGGCGCCGATCCGGCGCTCGAGGGACCGCAGTAGCTGGCTCACCCTGCTCTGCGAGATGTACAACCGCTCCGCCGCGCGCCCGAAGTGCAACTCCTCGCTCAGCGTGAGAAAGCACTCCAGCTCGCGGATCTCCAACCCGGCCATGGCCTCCCCATGGGTCGCGCTCGCGCTGACGCGCATTGCCTCGCCTGGACGCGTCTTGCCTCGCCTGGACGCGCATTGACGCGCATTGACGCGCATCGACTCGCATCGACTCGCATTGATGAGCCTCGCTCATAGAAGTCTGAGAACTTCGGCGTTGTTCCCGCAGGGGCACGGCTGTTCGCTAAAGACATGTCCAATAGCACGGAACTCACCGCTCCGGCAGGCACATCCGGGTCACCTCCGGTGGTGCGCTCGCCGCTCAGGGCCTGGCTCGCCGTCGTCGCCGTCGCGGTCGGCACCTTCTCGGTGGTCACCACCGAGATGCTGCCGGTCGGCCTGCTGACGTCGATCGGCTCCGTGCTCGGCGTCTCGGACGGTACGGTGGGCCTGGCCATGACCGTGCCCGGTCTGGTCGCCGCGTTCGCCGCCCCGCTGCTCACCGTCACCGTCGGCCGCTTCGACCGGCGGCTGGTGCTGTGCGGTCTGATGGGGTTGCTGGCCGTCGCCAATCTGCTGTCCGCGCTCGCGCCCGGCTTCGCCGTCCTGCTGTTCGCCCGGGTGCTGGTCGGGGTGAGCATCGGCGGGGTGTGGTCGATCGCGGGCGGGCTCGCGGTGCGACTGGTGCCCGAGCGGTCCGCGGGCCGCGCCACCACGCTGATCTTCAGCGGTATCGCGGTGGCCTCGGTGCTGGGGGTGCCGATCGGGACGCTCCTCGGCGATCTGGTCCACTGGCGGGTCGCCTTCGCCGCCATGGCCGCCCTGTCGCTGGCCGTGGCAGCCGCCATGGCCGTCACCCTGCCGCCGTTGCCCACGGCCGGGACCATGCGGCTGCGCGAGGTGCCCGGGCTGTTCCGCAACGTCCGGCTGCGGACCGGCCTCATCACCACATTGCTGCTGGTCACCGGCCACTTCGGGGCGTACACCTACGTCCGCCCGGTGCTCGAGGACGTCGCCGGGGTCGGAACGGGTCTGATCAGCACCCTGCTGCTGGCGTACGGCGTGGCGGGCATCGCCGGGAACTTCCTGGCCGGCACCACCGCCCACCGCGATCCGCGCCGCACCCTCATGGTCATCTTCACCCTGCTCGCGGCGGCCGAGCTGCTGATCCCGGTCGCCGGTTCCACGACGGCCGGGGCGGCAGTACTGCTGCTGGTGTGGGGCCTGGCGTACGGCGGGGTGTCGGTGACCTGCCAGACCTGGGTGCTGCACGCGGCCCCGGACGCGCGGGAGGCGGCGTCGGCGCTGTTCGTCGGGGTCTTCAATGTGGCGATAGCGCTGGGCGCGCTGCTCGGCGGCCGGGCGGCGGACGCGATCGCGGTCCCCAGCGTGATGTGGTTCGGGGGCGCGCTGGTGGTCCTCGCCCTGGCGAACATGGCGCTCTTCGGCAGCCGGGGAGCCGTCGCGGCGTCCGGCCGGACGGGGGCCTCGTCAGGTCATGGGGCCACGTCAAGCCATGTGGACCAGGCGCTCAGGTGAGACCCTGAAACCAGGGGACTCGTCTGCGCGGGAGTGGGTCCGATGGCAGTGAGCATGCATGTGGTCTGGAGCAAATGCGAGCCGGGACGCGTCATCTACGAGACGCATGCGATCGAGACGGTCACCGACGGCTCGGGCGTCCACGCGACCGTCGACAGCCACACGTATGAGATCTCCGTGCGCAGCCGTGCCCAGGCGGAGTCCATCGCGGACGAGGAGGGCTACGAGCTGTACCGGAAGGGCGAGGCGTGGGAGAGCCTCCCCGAGGAGGAGGAATGAGTAAGGAGCAGCGCCCGGGGGCGCTGCTCCTTACCTCTGGTTTTCGCTGACTCAACGGGCCTGCCGTCGCCTGACGGGCCTGCCCGCGCGTAGAGCCTTCAGCGGCGACGCCGGAGCTTGAGACCGACGGGGCCGTCTCTAGCTCGGGGCCGGAGAGGGGGCCGTCTCTAGCTCGGGGCCGGAGGCGGGGTCGCCTCTAGCTCGGGGCCGTCTCAAGCGCCGGGCCGGAGGCGGGGTCGCCTCTAGCTCCGGGCCGGAGAGGAGACCGTCTCAAGCTCCGGGCCCGAGACGGGGCCGCCTCACTCCTCGCCGTGACCCAGCAGGAAGTCCACATCCCGCCGCTCGGTGCCCGCCGCGCCGCCGACCGTGATCTGGCGTGTCGCCGGGGCGTAGCCGCTGGCCACCACCGTGTAGTGATCTCCGGTGAGCGCCTCGAAGCCGAAGGACCCGTCGTCACCGGTGATGACCTGGCCGACCACGTCGCCGGAAGCGTCCAGCAACGAGACCCGGGTGTCCCCGAGCGGCCGGCCGCCCCGGTCCCGTACGGTGCCCCGGACCCGGGCCGCCGGCGGTAGCTGCGCGTCCACCCGCACCGGCTCACCGACGGTGAGCTCCACCTGGGTGGCGTACGGCCGGTGCCCGGCGGCGGCCACGGTCAGCGTGTACGTCCCCGGGGCCAGTTCCGGCAGCGCGAACTCGCCCTTCTCGTCGGCGGTCGCCGACGCCGCCACCTCGCCCTCGGGCCCGGTGGCCGTGGCGGTCGCACCGGCCAGCGGCTCCCCGCCGACGGCCCGTACGGACCCGGTCAGTCCGCCCCCGCCGGACAGCCGCAGATCGCAGACGACGGGCAGGTCCGTCACCAGCAGCGTGGCGGCCTGCGGCTGGTACCCGGCGGCCGAGCCGATGAGGACGACGCTCGCGGTGTCCGGGGCGGGCACGCGGTACCGGCCGTCGCGGCCGGTGACCGTACGGCCGAGCTGACGGCCGCCGGTGTCGATGAGGGTGATGGCGGCGTCGGCGAGCGGGGTGTCGCCGGGGCCGAGGACGCGGCCGTGGATGACGCTGCCGGTGAGGGCGGGCATGTCCGCCGCCGCGTAGTCGGCGTAGGCGACATCCCCGACCTCTGTCGCAGACTCTGTCGCAGCCGAGGTGGCCGAGGTGGCCGAGGTGGCCGAGGTGGCGACGGCGGCCGGGGCGCCCACGAGAGCGGGGGCGGCCACGGGTGCGGCGTCGGCGACCGGGGCGGAGTCCGCCGCGGTCGCGGGCGCGGTCGCGGTCGCGGGCGCCGAGGTGGCCACGGGAGCCGAGCCCGCCAGCCCGGCGCGCCGCCGCGCGGGCAGGAACAGGGCGATCAGCAGGCCGCCGACCGAGGCCGCACACGCCACCAGGAACGACGTCTGGAACCCGTCCTTGCTCGGCAGCGCCACTCCGCCGAAGTCGGTCGTCTGGTGCGCCAGGATCACGCCCACCACCGCGCTGGAGGTGGACATGCCGATCGACCGCATGAGGGTGTTGAGCCCGTTCGCCGCCCCCGTCTCGGCGGCCGGAACGGCGCTGACGATCAGCGTGGGCATCGCCGAGTACGCGATGCCGATGCCGATGCCGAGCGCGGTGGACAGCACCACGATCTGCCAGATGTAGTCCATCATCACCAGGCCGGCGCCGTACGTCGCGCCGATCACGATCAGCCCGAGGACCAGCGAGAGCTTCGGCCCCTTCGCGGCGTTGATCCGCGCGGACAGCGGCGAGACCAGCATCATCGCGACGCCCATCGGGGCGAAGTAGAGCCCCGCCATGACCATCGACTGGCCCAGGCCGTAACCGGTGGCCTTCGGGAGCTGCAGGAGCTGCGGAAGGATCAGCGACATCGCGTAGAACGAGAAGCCCACCATGATCGAGGTGAGGTTGGTGAGCAGCACCTGACGCCGCGCCGTGGTCCGCAGATCGACCAGCGGCTCGGCGATGCGCAGCTCGAAGACGCCCCACAGCAGCAGGATCACCACGGCCGCGCCGAACAGCCCGAGACTGGTGCCGCTCGTCCAACCCCAGTCACCGCCCTTGGTGATGGGCAGCAGCAGACAGACGAGTCCGGCCGTCAGCCCGAGCGCGCCGATGACGTCGAAGCGGCTGGGGGTGCGGACGGAGGACTCCGGGATGACGGCGAGCACCAGGGCGATCGATATCACGCCCAGCCCCGCGGCCCCGTAGAACAGCACATGCCAGCTGGTGTGCTGCGCCACGAACGCGGCGGCGGGCAGCCCCAGCGCGCCGCCGATGCCCAGCGACGAGCTCATCAGAGCCATCGCCGAGCCCAGCTTCTGCGGCGGCAGCTCGTCCCGCATGATGCTGATGCCGAGCGGGATGGCCCCCATGGCCCCGCCCTGGATGGCCCGGCCGATCACCATCACCACCAGGTCGGAGGTGACGGCGCAGGTCAGCGAGCCGATGACCATCAGCGCCAACGCGACCATCAGCATCCGGCGCTTGCCGAACATGTCCCCGAGCCGGCCCATGACCGGGGTGGAGACGGCGCCGGCGAGCAGGGTGGCGGTGACCACCCAGGACGCGTTGGAACTGGTGGTGTGCAGCAGTTGGGGCAGCTCGGTGACCAGCGGAACGACCAGCGTCTGCATGACGGACACGGCGATACCGCAGAACGCGAGCACCGCCACGAAGCCACCGCCGACCTCCCGCGGGAGCGGCGTGCCGGACGGCGCGGCGCTCAGCGGTTCCGCGAGGCGAGGTGGGGCTGACTGGGGCATGCGAATGCCGCCTCCAAAGAGATTTCGAGAGATGTGCGATAAGTGGAACGATGAGAGATGTGCATCCTACACATGACGTGTATCGTGCACACTTCGATTGAGGGGCGCGGGGGAGGCGAGGAGGAATCGTGCTGGATCGGCGGCTGGAGCGGCTGGAGCGCGAGCTCATGCTGGTGGCCAGGTGTTCAGTCCTGACACCCCGCGAACGGAAGGTCCAGGCGACGGAGGCCCACGAGGCCGAGCCCCAGAAACCCAGCACGAAATCGGACGCCCGCACGGACACCGGCAAGGACGCCCACCCGGACACCCGCGCGGAAGCGCACACAGCTCCCCAAACCAACCTCGGCGCCGAATCCTGCACCCCCACCCGCCTGGACCGCTCCGGCTATCTGCTCCTCTCCCGCCTAGACGCCGAGGGCGCGATGTCCATCGGTCAGCTTGCCGACGCCTTCCAACTGGACGTCTCGACCGTCAACCGCCAGACCGGCGCCCTGCTCCGGGCCGGCCTCGCCGAACGCATCCCGGACCCCGACGGCGGCCTGGCCCGCAAGCTCCGCATCACCCCGCAGGGCGCCGACCGCATGGCGGCGGAACGGACGTGCCGGCAGACCGACCTGTCCCGGCTGCTGGAGTCGTGGCCCTCCGAGGAGGTGGCCCGCCTCGAGGACGTCCTCACCCGCTTCAACCGCGAGGTGGAGCGCCAGGAGGGCCGCGCCTGGCCCCGCGAGACGGGCGACGCGTAACGCCCTCCGGAATAACGCGTAACGCCTTCGGAATGACGGCGGCGCCGAGGACGTTGCCGCAGACAGGACACATGACGCCTGTCACACCGGGAAGCAGCCGGAAGACACCGGAAGGTGCCGCCCGGGAGCCCGGGAGACACCCGAAAACGTGTCCCACTCACCCGGAACCGAACCGCATACCGAGGAGGCCAGGAAGAGATGACCACCCCCGCTTCCCACCCGCAGACCACCGGCACCGGCGGACACCGCGTGGACGTGGAGCGCGGCTCCCAGCACGTCACGGTCACGATCGACGGCCGCGTCGTCGCGGAGTCGACCCGCCCCCTGCTCGTCCACGAGACCGGTCTCCCGGTCCGCTACTACCTCCCCCCGGAGGACGTGGACCTGACCCTCTTCCAGCCGACCGAGTCCCACACCATCTGCCCCTTCAAGGGCGAGGCCGCGTACTGGACCTACCGCGGCGCGGCAGGCGACGAGGCGGAGCCCCGGCCGGACGTGGTGTGGGCGTACCCGCAGCCGATCGAGAAGGTGGCGCAGATCAAGGACCATCTGTCGTTCTACGACGCGGTAGCGAAGATCGACGTCTCGGAATAGCGCAACAAACCGCTGACATCACCCCATCAGGGGCCTTCCGGGAACCCCCCGGAGGGAACCCCTGACGCGTGCACATCCACGCGTACTCGTGGCTGGGCGAGAAGGAGCTGTTCGACCGGGAGGCCGTCCGCCGCCCACCCGACCACCCCCGCCCGCCCATCACGGCGGCGGACGAGGAGTACTACCGCGAGGACGAGGAGCGCTACCGCACCCTCCTGGAAGCCTTCCGCCACTCGGAGCTCCCCCCACTGGAAACGTCCCTCTGGCTCCTGAAGTCCCCCACCCTCATCCGCGCCACCTTCGAAGAGCCCAAGGACGCGGCGGTCTGGCTGGGCCGCGAACTGACCGAACACGCCCCCGGCTTCCTCTCCCACCAGCAAGCCGACACCGCCCGCCTGGCCCCCCTGGTCACCACAGCCGCCGACCGCCTGACCCACGCCGGGGACGTCTCCTTCGGCTTCTACCTGGGCCGCACCTCATTCCTCTCCCTGGCCCTGGTCACCTGCACCCCCAACCCCTGGGTCCTGGACCTCCCCTGCCCCCTCAGATGACCCCGCCGGACAGGGCGCATCCGGCGGGGTCGTGGCGCGGGTGCCTGAGCCGTAAGGGGTGCCGCTCAGCCGAAGTTCACGTCACTGCACAGGAAGTACGTCTGGTCCATGTGCGACGCCTGCCAGATCGTGTAGACGACGTGGCGGCCGGTGTAGCCGGAGGTGCTGACGTCGATCGCGTAGTTCTGGCTGGGGGCGTACTTGCCGGTCGTGGTGACCAGTTGCAGGTCACTCCACTTGAGCGGCTGGGTGGTGGGGTCGTACCCCTGGCGGGACACATACACCTTGAAGTAGTCCGCACCGTGGCTGGCCTGGTCGTACAGCTTGACGGTGAACTTGCCGCCGATGTTCGTCGTCTGCCAGGCGCCCGGCGTGTCCAGCGAGTTGTAGCGGCCGCCCTCGGTGTGGCCACCGCTGCACAGCTGCCCGTCCGGGATTACCGCGGGGAAGTTGCCGGCGGAGCCGTTGCGGTACAGCCCGTTCCAGTTCCACATGGCGTTCGGGTTGTCCTGCCATGCCTGCCAGCACATGGGGTCCAACTGCGCCATCTCAGGGTTCTGGAAGTCGTCTCCCCAGCGCAGCCAGCAGCCGTAGTTGCGGGAGGCCGGGTCGACGACCGATCCATGGGCGCTCGCGGTGGTGGACCACGGGATCAGGCACAGCAGCGCCGCGGCCAGCAGACCAAGGGCGCGAGACGCCCAACGTAAGAAATTGCCGCGTTCATGACAAATCATTTCGCGATCTTCCTCCATCGTCCTTGGGGGAGTGGGTCATGGGAGCGCTCCCATATTGGGCTGTTTCCCCGACGATGAGACCCCGAAACATTGAGCCGGGGCGGCCACGCAGTCCGCGCCGCAGAGTCAATGCGGCACCTGCTCGGGATGGGCCCGGGGTGATGGTGTGGCCGCTGCCGGGCCCGGTGGGCGATCAGCCCGGATAAGCCGCGCAGGCGTCAACGCACCTGCACGCACACTCCCCCAGCCAGGGAGCGCGTCGTACCCCGTCTCGCCGCGCCGAGTACCGTCCCAAAAGTAGGCCACAATAGGCTTGTTGAGTGACCTGAGTCGGGGAGGGCTAACGGGGTGACGTTCGCGCATGAATGGACCCAGCTCAAGCAGGACGCCGCAGGGCGGATGAGGCTGGACAGTGCTGATAAGGGCTCATCGGGGGGAGCGGGGGACCTAAAGTCCAGCAAGGTGGCATGGCGTAAGGCGGGTGAAGGCGTCGGGTCGCTACGTGAGGGCATCGCAAACGCTCTGACGAAGCTCGACGAGGGGCAGAAAGGCTTAGGCAAGGACGCGGGGTGCCAAACTGCCGCGGCCCAGCGCGCGGTCCTCGACTCCTGGAAGCGTTACGCCAAGGACGTGAGCAAGCGGTGCGGTGAGCTCAGGAAGGCGATGGAGCAGACAGGCCACGACCACGCGAATATCGACCAAGCGGTCAAGGACGAGGTCGACAAGCTGAAGGCCAAGTACGAGGACACGCCCGCCGTCGGCGGCCGGACCGCGCACGGGTGAGGCGGGCATGGACTTCAAGACGCTCAAGGCGCTCAAACCATCGGAGTACGAAAACGCCGCCGACGGGTATCGCGCGATGGGGAACATGGCGTCCGCGGCCAAAGAGCATATCGACAACCAGATAGCGGTCGGGATGCGGAATTCCCTGAAAGGCGAGGCCCTGGGGGCGGCGCAGGGACAGTTACGGCAGCTGTCGCAGAACTTCCATTACACACAGGTGGAATGCGGGCTGATCAGTACGGCACTGAACGGTTTCGCCTTCGATGTGGACGCGGCGAAGAAAAAGCTGGATGCGGCGTTGGAAGATGCCGGGTCTCACAAGTTCACGGTGAACTCCGACGGCTCGGTCAGCTATCCGGCGGCCGGCAAGGAGAGCGAGGGCAAGAAGCCCGAGGGCGGTAAGGCCGACGGTGTCACGGATCCGACGGCGTCGGCGGTCGACCGGCAGGCGGCCAACTTCGATCCCAACCCGAACTTCAAGATCGCTCAAGGCATCGCCAACCGCATCGCGCATGCGCTGGAGGAGGCCACGGAGGCGGACGAGAAGTGGGCGCCGAAGCTGCGAGCACTGAAGGCCGACGACGATCTGATCGTTTCGGGCCGTGACTGGGTCGATGTGAAGTCCGACACCGGCGGGGTGAACAAGGCCGCCAAGGACTACCTGGACTTGATCAAGGACCCGCCCAAGCACGGCACCGCCAAGGAGAACGCCTCGTGGTGGAAGGGCCTCAGTGAGGAGCAGCGGGCCGAGTACATCACCCTGCACCCCGACTCGGTCGGCCGGATGGACGCACTCCCGGCCGCCGTACGCAGTGACGCGAACCAGCTTGTGCTCGCCGAGACCCGCGGTGCCGCACAGGGACAGCTCAACGACTGGCTGAAGAAGGAGCCGAAGCACTACGAGCCGTACCTCAACCCGATGACGGGCACCACCATGGAGAATGTGCAGGTGCCGACGGAGGCGTGGAAGAGGTGGGACGCGAAACGCAAGGAGATCCAGGGCCGTATCGACGGAATGGACGCCATCCAGAGTCGCTTCGACACCTACACTGGTGAGGACAAACGCCCCTATCTCCTGGGCATCGACAACAAGAATCGCGGGCACGCCATCGTGTCCATAGGCAATCCCGACACGGCGGACAACGTGGCCACCTACGTGCCGGGAACCTTCGCCAAGCTGAGTTCTGTCGACGGTGACATCCGCAGGGCGGAGCTCCTCCAGAGGCAGGCGGAGCGGGCGGATCGGCATCACTCGACGGCGTCGGTTCTCTGGCTGGGCTACGACGCGCCCCAGAGCATCGTGGGAGACGCTTCGGAGACCAAGTACGCCGACCAAGCCCGCCAGCCCCTGAACGACTTCCTGACCGGTATCGATACGGCCCACGGCGGAAATGTGAACTCGACGCTCGTGGGTCACAGTTACGGCAGCCTGGTGGCCGGTGAGACCATGCGGGACCACCCCGATGTGCCTGTGGACAACGCGATCGCCGTGGGCAGCCCGGGCATGGGGGTCAAGCATGCCGACGACCTGAACATCCCGCGGGACCACATGTGGGCGGCCACCGCCAAGAACGACTTGATCAACCTTGCTCCTCCCAAAGCGGGATTCCTGGCGCCCTTGAACCCGATGGAGTACGTCCGGCTCTTCGACGACCACACGATCGTCCACGGGACCGACCCCACGACCGATGACTTCGGTGGTCAGACGTTCAAGGTCGCCGATGGGAAGGCCCCCGGCTCGGACGGACTCATGCCCGCTCACTCCCAGTACTGGGAGGGAAAATCTCTCAACCACATGGCCGAGATCGTTACCGGAGGGCGACCGTGAAACTACGCACCATGATGGTGGCGGTCGCCCTGCTGGCCGTGGCGCTCGCGACGGCGGCGTGCGGATCGGAGCAGGACGGCCAGGGTAAGCACGACAAGGCGACATCGAAGCAGGTCACCATGGACGAAGAGCAGGCCACCAAGCGCGCAGAAGAGATCATTCACCAGGCTGTCGATGGCATGTCGCCCAAACCGACCCTCAAGCGAAGTGGCCCCGTGCCCGTGGGTCCTTGCGTCGCCGATGATCACGGTTCTGACGATCGGCTGCAGCTCAGCCTCAGCTACGACCTCACCGGGGTCCCGGGCTCGGCGGCCAAGAAGCTGGTGCGGCAGGCCCGGGACGCCTGGGTGAAGCAGGGCTACAAATTCCAGGACTCCGATGAGGACTGGTCCAAGCCCTTTCCAACGGTCGACATGCGCACCGAACCCGATGACTTCTGGATGGACGCCGTCACCGGGGTCGTGGACCGGGCCAAGGGGGAGGGCCTCGCCTCCATCGGGGTGACCTCGCCCTGCTTCGCCCCTGCTGGGGACTCCGCGTCCAAGGCCGACAACACGGCTCTGCACTCGGCTCCGACCGCCGACGACCCCGGTGTGCGCCATGCCCTCGACCACTCCAGCCGGATCTACGACGCGTTGCGGGTCAGGCACGCCACACGGGGCGAGGGCGACGGCGTGCGCACCGTTCAGGACGCCGACGGCACCTGGCTCCACCACGACTGGTCTACCGACCCGCTCACCGCCGAGGAGGCAGCCGACGCGATCGGACGGGCACACGCGTACCTCAAGAGCGCCAACTGGACCGTACGCCACGTCGCCACGGATGCCCCGGTGCCGGCCCTGTTCGCACTCCACGAAGAGGACGAAACGGTCGCGCAGCTCGTCCCATCGGCCGAGGGAACGCTGCGCGTCGCGGTGACCGCACCCGCCGCCCAAGCCACCGTCACGGACATCTGAGGGCGTCAAACCGCTCCGGGCTTCGGCCTGTCCACACCTGTCGGGAACCAACGGCCCGGCCTGCTCTGCACTTCCGTGCCGTGATCCGCCTCGACGGGCGGGATGGCCCGGGACATGCGCCGCCCGGATGCGCGACGACAGACCGCCTGGGGAAGCCGGGCGGTCTGCGGTCGGCCAGCTCCGGCTTCCGGACTCTCGGTGCGAATGTCGTCGGGCGGCGCGTGCTGCGTTTCGGTGCTCAAATCGACGCCGCCGGACTTTCCGGAAGAGGCGGGAACGCCCGTTGCCGAGCGTAGGCTGACCTGCGGATCATGTCGTGTGTGCCCTGGCCCGGGACATGCTCGCGGTCCCCGGCGCCCAACCGGACACCCCGCTCGTCGCCGTCTCCCGCTGCGGCGTCGAGGACGGCCTGCCGCTCGCGGCGCACTGGGGCCCGGAAGACCTGGTTCGCGCGTGGCAGTAGCCGGAGAGGCAGTGCCTCAGAGGGCGGATGCCGGGGTCAGCCGAACAGCGGTGCCAGCATCTCCTCGCCCGCCAGGATCCGCCACGCCGGCACCCGCACCGTCCGGCCCACCTCGCACGCCTTCGCCCCGTGGCCACCGGACGGGAGTCCGGTGAGCAGATCACCGCGGGCATGCGTCAGCCGCAGGTGCCTCGCCGGGTCCCGGCCGGGCGGTGGTCCCGTGCCGATCAGTACCGCCGTGTTCTCCCCGTCCACCGTGTACACCAGGTCCACCGCGTGGCCGCCGACGACCGCCGCGCGCTCCAGATCGGTGATGCCGTGCTCGACGAGGTACTGCTGGAGCCGGTCGGCAAGCTCTTCGCGGAGGGCGGTTCCCGGACCGGCCACACCCCGCACATCGCCGACGGCGTCCCCGGCGCCAGGGGCGTGGTCATCACTGGCTCCCGCCCCCAGCAGCGCCGAGCGCCCGGCGAGCATCGCGGGAAGACCGTTCTGCCCCTGCCAGAACGCGTGACTGCCCACCGTAATCAGCTGCGACTTGGCCCGCGTGATTGCCACGTTCCACAGGTTGACCTGGCCGGCCACCCAGTGTGTTGTCCTCGGCGGGGTGTTGAGCGTGGCCACCGGGCTCAGCACCATCACATCGCGCTGCCCGCCCTGGAACGCGTGCACGGTCCCCACCCGCACCCGGCCGTCGTCGCGCCACACCCGGGCCAGCGCCTGCTTCTGCGCCCGGAACGGCGTGACCACGCCCACCGTCGCGTCCTGCGGCAGCCGCGCGAGCAGTTCGTCCACCACGCGCCGCACCGCCCCGGCCTCGGCGTCGTTGCGCCAGGACTGTCCGTCGCCGCCCCGCGCCGATTCGCCGCCCGGCACATCCACCCAGCCGAGCACCGGCCCCGGATCGGCCGCCCCCACAGGGTCGAGCGCCGGGACCTGCCGCCGCACGTCGGTGAGCACCTGCAACTGCCCCGCGTAGCAGTAGCCATTGACGACATCGGCGATCCGCGGGTGGCACCGGTAGTGCTCGTCGAGCAGCAAGGCAGTGTCACCGTGCTGCACGGCCGCGTGGTACGCGGAGTGCACGTGGTAGGCGAGCCGGTGGTCCTCCAGCTGCGCCGCGCTCAGCCCGGCCCGGACTCTTGCTTGCCGCTCCTGTTGCGGTGCGATGTTGGCGATGTGGCCCAGCTGCATCGGGTCGCCGATGATCAGTGCCCGCCGGGCCCGGAAGAGCAGCGGCAGCACCGACGGTATGGAGCACTGGCTGGCCTCGTCGATGACGACGAGGTCGAACAGCTTCGGGGCGAGTTCGAGCTGCCGCACCGAGTGGGTGCTGATCGCCCACCCCTTGAGGTGAGCCATCAGGTTCTGCTGGCTCTTGCGGAATCCCCGACGGCTCCGCAGCGCCTGGAGCCGCTGCCCCATCAGCCCGCGCGCCCGCGCCAGTGCCTCCGCCGACACCGCCCGGGACAGTTCCGCGGACAGCTCCGACAGGACATCCGCCGTCTCCAGCCGCTCCCGCTTCAGCCCGTCTTCGTCCCAATCGGTGTGCCCGGGTACGAGTTCCCGCAGTCGGCGTTCCACGGCCACCGCGTCCGCCAGGGCCGCCAGCAGCTCCGGCGGCACGGGCCGCTCGTTCGCCCACCCCGGCCACGGTGGGCCTTCGCCCTCCGAGGCCTCGGCTGCCGCGACCAGCGCGGCCAGTGCCCGCGCCCTGCGCCACCCGCCGAGCAGCCACCGGCGGGCCCCGGCCGCCTTTCGGGCCCTGGCCTCCCAGCGGCCCAGCGAGGCCGTACCGTCCCCGGCTACCGCTGCCGCCCACGCGGACTCCAGCAGTGTCAGCGGCAGCTCCAGCGCGTCGGCCCGTTCCTTCCGTTCCCGGAGCAGGTACAGCAGCCGTCCCTCCTCGCCGACACGGCGTTCCGCCTCCTCCCGCTGCCCGGCGGCCCGCGCATGGGTGTTGCGCAGCTCTCCGCCCACGGTCGCCGAACCCCGCCGCGTGGCCTCGATAGGCTCGCCGAGCAGCCGCTCCAGCTTCTCGGCCTCCTCCTTCAGCGCCTTCGCGTTGCCCGTCCGCATCATGAGCCCCGGCGCCACGTCGTCGCAGCGCTTGGCGACGACGTCCACCGCCTCGTTGTTCGTGGACGCGACCAGCACCGACTGCCCGGCGGCGACACACGTGGTGACGGTGGCCGTGACCACCTCGCTCTTGCCCGTACCGGGCGGCCCCGTGGCCACCGTCAGGGCCCGCGTCATCGCCGAGGAGATCACCAGCTCCTGGCTCTCGTTGCACGGCCCTGGCGCCACCACGACGGCCGGGGATTCCGTCTCCGCGTCCGCCTCGCCACTGCTCAGCAGCGCGTCCAGCGCGGTGCCGGGGATCTGCCCGGTCCGCGTCGACATCTGCAGCAGGTTGTCCACCAGACCCTGCGTCGCGTTCGCCTCCACACCGGACGGCACCAGCAGGACGGCCGCGTTGTGCGCGCCCGGCCGCAGCGCCTCATTCACCGTCCGCTCGCTGAGCGCGGACGGATCGAGCGGCTCCAGCTCCGGCAGCTTCAGTTCCTCCAGCAACTGCCGCACGGCCCGCAGCATCTGCGTGTCGTTCCCCTCCTGCCAGGTCGGCTGCCAGCCGGCGATGAGGTCGGCCGCGTCGTCCGTGTCGAGCAGTTCCGAGACGACACCGGTGTGCAGGGACGGCACCCCGGTCGGACAGAGCACGTCCTGGCCGTTCTCGTCCGGCGCGAGCTCCATCTGCTGGACCAACAGCGGCGCGATCATCACGGGCGTACGGCGTCCCCGGCTGCCTCCCTCGCGTACGGGGAGCGTGATGGCCGGATAGCCGTACCAGTACTCCTGCTGCGTTCCCGCGTCGCCGTCGCCCCGGCCTTGCCGGGCCTGCGGCCTGGACAGTTTCCCGGGCGCCCGAAAGGTCGAGCCCCGCCCCGACTGGATGATCTCCTCGTCCCTGCCCAGCAGGAAATACCCCGAATCCCGCTCCTTGTCGCGGTCGGGCAGCATCCCGGCCGCCGCCTCGGCGGTGAGGCACTGCACGTAGTAGTGCAGCAGCCGCTGCCAGTCCACGCCGTCCCGCGCGTCGAGCGCCGCTAGTTCCCGGGCCTTCAGCAGGGCGGGGGACTGACGCGCCGCCTCCGCCGCGTCACGCGGAGGCGTCGGGAGGTGGACGGGACGCGCCACGGACAGTGCGAAAGGCAGGCTTCGTGTGGCCCGGAACGTGGATTTGGTGGGGCGCTGTTCCTCGGGCACGCCCTTGCGGGTCATCTGCGCCGTCAGGTACTCGAACAAGTCGTCCGGAGTGATCCAGCCGCCGCCCTTGATCAGTCCGTTCCGAAGCCCCTCCACGATCTCACCGGTGAACCGGGACGTGCCGAGCGTGGACCCAGGCGGCGCCATCGCGGAGGCGGACTGCAGTGCGTCGGACGCGGTGATGAAGTACACGCCGGTCGGCCGCAGCAGGGTGCTGGGCACGGGCCGCTCGTCGGCGTCACCCGGGGCGCCCTTGGCGGTCCAGCCCTGGACGACGGACCCGCTGGAGCAGCAGTCCAGCAGCACGAGCTTCGACGGGGCACGGCAGGACTGGAGCACCCGCTCCAGGAACTGTGCCGGTACGGCCGTGCCCGGCAGGTCGTTCGGGTCCGCGTCCCGGGTGAGGAAGTACAGCTGGTTGTCGTCCTCGCAGAACTCGCCGTGCCCGCTGAAGTACAGCAGGGCCGTTTCGCTCGGCTGCCGCTCCTCCAGGAACGTCTCAATGGCGTGCAGCATCTCGGCCCGAGTCGGCTCGGCGACCATCGCGCAGTCGTTGTACATGCCGATCTCGGTATTCTCCAGCACCGCCCGCATGTAGTGCAGGTCGGCGCGGACGGGCGGGAGATCGGGGTAGGCGTCGCTGTCGTACGTGGAGACGCCGACGAGCATGGCGTACCGGTCGTTGTCGGTCATGCGCGCTCAGCTCGCCGTCGTCGCGTCGCCGTCGCCTTCACGGCCGTCGGCGGGCTGGTCACCGCCCGCGAGGAACCGCTCGATCCGCTCGTCGTCCTCACGCGCCTCCTTGCCGGTGATCTGGAGGGTCGCGCCGTCGGGCCGCGTGGCGACGATCGTCCGCTGCGGTACGCGGGACAGCCAGAGCTGCACCCCGGCCGCGACCAGCGAGCCGGCGCTGATCAGCACCCCGATCGTGTCGACGGACAGCCCGCCCTTGGCCCTGGCATGGAGCCACGTGTCCTCGGGCGTGCGCTGCCGGGGGACGTCCAGGGCCGCGCCCGGATCGGCGTCGGCGATCTCGGCGAGGAGTTCGCGAGCCTCTTTGCGGGCGCGCAACGGATCCTCGTCGACGATGGAGATCCGGTATCCGGTCGGGTCGTTGGGCGTGGTGGTCACGGTGCTTTCCCCCTGGGCTTCCGTGGTGTGGACGGCTCACACGAGCGCACGAGGTTAGTCCGTGGGGCTGACAGCGGCGTGCCTGTTGCCCTAAACCGCTGAGTAATTGGCGTGAAAGCGGCTGAACGGCGGCGCTCACCCGTCCTTCACCGCAGGTGCAGCTCCGCCCATATGGTCGGCCCCGATCCGTTGACGCGTGGGAGTGACCGCCCAACGAGTTGCCATCTGGGCGACGATGAGCAGGGCGCCGGCCCGACTCCGCCACGGCCGCTGCGACGTATGCGGATAGGCCGGATGGCCCGGTTGCGTGCGCGAGCGGCTTCAACGATGTCCCGGACGCCTCGTGATCGAGTACTTCTGGGCAGGCCCGCTCAAGCTCTTTATGCCACCGAACATGTTCTTGAGGCGATCTCGGGCACGAGCCGGCCGACCCTGGCGAGATCCACACGCTGGGTGAACCGCGTGACGGCCGTGGGGCGACCCCCTCACCTATGGGTGTGTCCCTGGATACAGTGGGTAGCCACAGCGTGCTCGACCACCTCGACCGGAGGCAGACATGGCCCGTGCCTGGGAGGCTGACCCGTCCGCGTTATTCGAGCGTCGGCTGGGGAAGTCGGCCGAAGAGCTCGGTAACTCCGACGGCAATGACGAGTGTCCGGACATCTGGCAGCTCGACAACGGTGATGTGGCTGTGATCGGCAGGGATCTGACAGCCGTCTACGGCCCCCGCCTGCCGCAGGGCGTGAACCTCGCTCCTGATGAGCGGCTGGTCGTCATCCCGGGGAACATGCTCAGCGCGGCCAAGAAGGACATCGCCGATGCTTGATCTCCTCGCCCCCGTTCTCGTTCCCGAGCAGGGCGATCGGCTCACCCGCACCGCCTACAAGCAGGACTTCCGGCAACGGGAGGACGCGGTCCGTGACGGGAGTTCCTGGAAGCTGGAGCGCCGACAGCACTTCGAGGAGCAGGGCAGTCCGAGCCGGGACGCCCTGCGCCGGGGTGACTGGGATGAGGCGCTGCGGCTTCTCGCCGACCGGCGCGACTCCCTGGCCGCGGCCGCTCAGGAGGACGAGCGCAGGGGGTATGCCTTTCACCGTGTGCGGGTGGTCGAGAGCCCACTGACGCCGTATGTGCGGTGGGAACTCCACTCCCAGCGGCAGCGTGCGGAGTACGGGCAGCGGATCAGGGTCGTCCCCGCCGAACAGGTGGCCGCCTCGGAGGACACCGGCCCGCTTCCGGAAGTGGTTGTGCTGGGCGGCCGCACCCTCTTCCAAGTCGTGTACACCGAAGCAGGAGTTGCGAACGGCGCGATCCGCTACACCGACCGTGACCTCGTCGAGCGCTGGGAGAACTACATCAAGGCGCTCTACGCGGTGGGTGAAGAGGTGATCTCCTACTTCGACCGTGAGGTGGCGCACCTTGATCCGCCGACGCTGAGCGACGCGGGAAGGGAGTAGGCCGATCACATCGCCAGGCGGACAGGACGAGCACTTCGGCAGCTCCCACTCCGAGCTGTCGGGATCCTCACGTGACGTCGTCCAGGCGAGAAGTGTGCACGGAGGCATCCACTTCCACGCGCAGCGCACACCGGACCCGGGGAGCTCCTCCAGCCCCGTCCCACGCCAGTTACCGGCCGATGTGGGCGGATTCGTCAACCGAACCGATGAGCTTGGCCAGTTGAATGCCGTCCTCACCACCGAGGACGGCGGTCCGCTTGTCGTCTCGGTATACGTGATCGCCGGCACCGCCGGCGCCGGAAAGACATCGTTGGCACTGCGCTGGGCACACCAGGTCCGAGAGCGTTTCCCGGATGGCCAGCTGTACGCCAATCTGCGCGGCTACGACCCCGGAGAGCCGGTCGCGGCACGCGAGGCCCTGCACCGCTTGCTGACCTCGCTCGGTGTCCCCACCGGAGCCGTACCGCAGGATCTCGACGCGGCCGCCGCGCTATACCGCTCGTTGCTGGCCGACCGCCGAATACTGGTTGTCCTGGACAACGCGGCCACCGTCGGCCAGGTCAGGCCGTTGCTGCCGGGGAGCGCTCACAGCCTGGTGCTGGTCACCAGCCGCAGCCGGCTGTCCGGCCTCGCCGTCCGGGACGGGGCCCGCCGGCTCACGCTTGGCGTGCTGCCGGAGCCGGAGGCGGTTGCCCTGCTGCGGGTCG
This sequence comes from Streptomyces sp. NEAU-YJ-81, assembly GCF_017592595.1. Classification (NCBI taxonomy): domain Bacteria; kingdom Bacillati; phylum Actinomycetota; class Actinomycetes; order Kitasatosporales; family Streptomycetaceae; genus Streptomyces; species Streptomyces sp. NEAU-YJ-81. Next base: position 349,891 of record NZ_JAGFNO010000008.1, read on the forward strand.
TCACCGCGGGATACCGGCCGGTCGATGACGAACGGCAGCTCGCCGAATTGGCCCGGCTATGCGCACGACTTCCGCTCGCTCTGCGGATAGCCGCGGAACGCGCCGCCAGTCACCCCCACCTACGACTGGACGACCTGATCGCCGACCTACGCGACGAATCGGCCCTCTGGGACGCCCTGAGCACCGGCGACGACGAGGAAGCCGAAGCCGTCCGCACCGTCTTCGCGTGGTCCTATCGCGCCCTGTCCGAGCAAGCCGCCCGTCTGTTCCGCCTGTTGGGCTTACACCCCGGCCCCGAGTTCGGACTGCAGGCCGCCGCGGCCCTGGCCGGGTCGACCAGCATCAGTCGATCCCGGCAGCTGCTGGACTCTCTGGTCGGTGCTCATCTGCTGGAGCAGACCGCCCCGGACCGTTACCGGTTCCACGACCTTCTGCGCGCCTACGCCATCGATCAAGCCCAGCACGAAGAGCCGCCGGCCGAGCGGGAGGCAGCTCTGCGCCGCGTGCTGGAGTGGTACCTGCACACCGCCGATGCCGCGCAGAGCTGGATCAACCCCGCCGAGGACCGCGTAACCCTCACGCCTACCCCGGACGACATCAGCCCGCTGACCTTCTCCGAGTACGACACCGCCGTGGACTGGGCCGAGCGAGAACACGACAACCTCCTCCAGGCGGTACGTATGGCGGCCGACGCCGGGCATGACCGACTGGCGTGGCAGTTGTCCACCGTCCTGTGGAACGCGCAGTTCCCTTCCGCCTCAGGCACAAGCTGGCCGACCGTGGGCCGCATCGGACTGGAGGCAGCCGAACGGCTGGGAGAACGCGCCGCACAAGGCGCACTCCACACCTACCTCGGAATGGCCTACACCCGCCTCAACCGCCAGACCGAAAGCCTCGAATCCCACGAGAACGCGCTGACGATCCGGCGCGACCTGGGCGACCGCCTTGGCGAAGCACGCTCACTCAATTTGATCGGGCTGAACCACCTCCGCGCCAGACGACTCGACACCGCTGCCCACCACTTCGAGCAGGCCATCTCCGCCTTCCAGGAACAGGACGCCGCCCACTGGGCTGCCACGGCGATGTCCAACCTCGCGACCACCCACTACCGCGCCGGGCGGCTTCCAGAGGCGGCGACCGTCATCGACCAGGCCCTGGCAGTGCACCGAGCCCTAGGCGATCAGCGTGGCGAGGGCAACATCCTGCGCGTGCTGAGCGACGTCCAACGCGAACGCGGCGACGTCGAGGCATCCCTGGCCTCGACCCAGGCCGCCCTCGACATCGCACTCAGCCTCCGTAACCTGCGCCTGGAGGGCTTCTGGCTGCTGACCCTCGGCGACGCCCAGCAGGCGAACGGCCAGTACGCCGAGGCCCTGACCTCCTACCAGCGGTCCGCCACACTCCACCGCCGCCTCGCCGACCGCAGCCGAGAGGCGCTGGCCTGGCAGGGGGTTGGTGAGGTGTACCGCCGGCTCGGGCGTCCAGCAGAGGCGGCCGACTTCTACCGCCAGGCTGCCTCGACGCACCGCGACCTCGGTGATGAGTGGCACCAGGCCCTGGCCCTGGATGGCTTGGCTGCGGCCGTACTCAGCGAAAGGCCGGAGGAGGCCCGTCGGCACTGGGCGCAGGCGCTGACGCTCCTCGCCGACTTCGATGACGCTCGAGCGGTAGCGGTGCGCGAGGGCATCGAACGCCAGCTGACAGCAGCAAGTTGAAGCAGCGGCCGAGGCGGAGGCCGACGTCCGGTGCGGTTCAGGACGGGGGACCGGCGCTGAGCTGGAGTTCAGCCCACACAGTCTTGCCGCACGGGTGCCTGGGATCGACACCCCAACGCGTTGCCAAAGACTCGACGAGAAGAAGACCTCGCCCATGCTCGTCGCAGGCATCCGGGGGCGTGACAGAGACCGGACGCGGAAGCCGCTCGCCCCGGCAGTCGGCGACTTCGATACGCAAGGTGGCAGGCCCAGCCCCCGGCCTCGTCAGGACAAGATCCAGCAGGAAGTCCCGGCCGGGTACACGACCGTGCTGAACGGCATTCGCGGCGAGTTCGGCAACGAGCAGCGCGGCGGTGTGCGTGGACTCGTCGTGGTGGCTCCAGCCCCAGTCGGCGAGCTGCTGCACAGCGAGACGACGGGCGAGGCGCGCCCCGCGTCGGGTGGGGCTGAGGCGCTGACTGAATCGGTGGGAACCCTGGACGAGTTGGTGAGGGTGAATTTCCTGCGACATGTCACAGAGCGTGGCCGCACGCTCCTACGCTGACCAGGAAGACGGCCAGTACACAGCGTGCTGGTACCGGCACGTTCGGCTGGTTGTCAGGGGTGGCGGGCGTGACCGTATGGGCGTACGACATGGGGTGGTGACTCGGGTGACGGATACAGATATCGGCCCGGACGGGGAACGGCGGCCTGAACCTCGGGACGAGACGGAAAGCGCGGCGGACCTCAACAGAGCCGTGGGCAAGCAGGTCAAACTGCTCCGTGAGCGGTCGGGGTGGACTCAGAAGGAACTCGGCAACCGACTCGGCTACAGCGAGGACCAGATCGCGTCGCTGGAGCGCGGGCGCCGAACGCCGCAGCCGGAGTTCCTGGATGCCGCGGACGACCTGCTCGGCGCGGAGGGCTTGTTGAGCGTCACGAAGGAGGACGTGGCGCAGGCGAAAGCGAAGGCAAGGGTTCGGCATCCCGCGTGGTTCAGGGACTACGCACGATTGGAAGCACAGGCTGTCGAGATCAACGACTACAGCAGCCATGACATCCCGGGCCTCTTCCAGACCGAACGACGTGCACGGGCTCTGTACGAGATGCGAAAGCCACTGCTGGAGGAGGAGACCATCGAGCAACGAGTGACCTCTCGCCTTGATCGGCAGAAGATCCTGACTTGCTGGCCCCCTCCCATGGTGACCGCAGTGGTGGAGGAGGCTGCGCTGCGTAGGCCGCTCGGTGGCTGGGAGGTACACAAGGAGCAGTTGGAGCAGTTGCTCCGGCTGGGACGGCTGCGCAGCGTCGAACTTCAGGTGATGCCGCTGGAACGCACTGAGCACGCCGGGATGGGCGGGCCCTTCATCCTGCTGACCCCCAAGGGAAAACCGCAGGCCGGATACATAGAGGCTCGGAACCACGCGCGACTGGCGACGGACGCCGAAGAGGTCCGTATCCTGGCCGCACGCTACGGCACCATCAGGGCCCAGGCACTCACGCCAGGTGAGTCCCTGGAACTGATCGAGAGGATGCAGACACAACGATGAGCACTGAGGATTCCGCGCGACTCGCTTGGTTCAAGAGCAGTTACAGCGGCAACGAGGGCGGCGCGTGTGTGGAGGTCGCCACAACGCCCGACGCTGTGCACGTGCGGGACTCCAAGGAGCCAACGAGGCCCCAACTCGTTTTCACCCAGCAGAGCTGGACAACCTTCGTGGCCTTCGCGACACGCCCCTGACGTACGAGGCGGGGATACGCCCAAGTGATCCGTATCCCCGCGCGTACCCACAGATCAGCCCAATACCTTCACGACGGCGAGCCCGATCCAGCCGATTGCGTCCGTGACATCGGTGTCGGAGATCTCGCGTCGTGCGCTTGAGGCCGCCGCCCACCGGCCCCGGCGTCGTGGGCGACGAAGGTCGCGCCCGACTGAAGCTGAGGTTCAGTAGTCGTTCTGTGTGACCTGCGCGGCACGAAACGTCCTCCTGCTCGGCGCCTCCGCACACGGCTCCGGCGGCCCCTTGCCACCTAGGCGTTCCGGGGCCTGAAGGCGCGCGAGGCGTCCACTGACCGGCCGGTCCCCATCCCGCCGGTCCTGGTCGCCATCCTCCGGGATCACCTGAAGGAGTTCGGGGTCGCCAAGGAATGGCGCGTGTTCGGCAACGAGCGCGGGGGAGTGGTCGGCTCATCTACCTACTGGCGGGTGTGGGAGGAAGCGCGGGCGTATGCGCTCCCGCCCGAGCGCATCGACTCGCCGTTGGCCGGGCGCCCGTACAACCTGCGGCACGCGTGTATTACGCGGTGGCTGAATGCTGGGGTACCAATCGCTGAGGTGGCCCGACGGGTCGGCAACTCGGCGGAAGGGATTCACCGCCGGTATCACGGCTGTATCGACGGACACGAGGAAGTCGCCAACGCGAAGATTGATCAATCTTTGCTGGACGACGGTGACGCGATCTAGGGTCCGTCTTCAAACGGATCTTGCCCAGAGCAGGAATGACGCGAGACTGACCGCTGCTTCGTATGAGGTGGCGGTCTTGTCGTATCTGGTGGCGATTCCGCGGAAGCCTTTGAGCCGGTTGAAGCAGCGCTCGACCACGTTGCGTTGTCGGTAGATCTGCCGGTCGAATGCCGGTGGGCGACCTCCGCCGTTACCTCGGTTACAGCGGTGTCGCCGTTGGTCGGTCTTCTCCGGGATGGTGTGGGCGATTCCGCGTTTGCGCAGGTAAGCGCGGAAGCCGCGGGAGCTGTAGGCCTTGTCAGCGATGACTTGGTCGGGCCGGCAGCGGGGTCGGCCAAGGCCAGTGCGCGGGACGCGGATGCGTTCCAGGAGGGTCCGTGCGCAGATGCTGTCGTGGCGTTGCCCGGGTGTCAGCAGGACGGCGAGCGGGCGCCCTTTGCCGTCACAGGAGAGGTGGATTTTGGTAGTCAGCCCTCCTCGGGATCGACCGAGGGCGTGATCGTCTGGTTCGTCCGGCCGGTGGATCCCCCTTTTCGGCCGGTGGCGG